>NZ_JBLWZP010000006.1:0-220979 GCF_048266365.1 Galbibacter sp.
CGCGCCGTAAACCGTGTTGAAAAATCGAATGCTATGTGTTGCGCTATTGCTCATCTAGCTTCAGGTTTAAAACCCAACCCATCGCTATGCGTGGTTGGGTAGTTTATAAGCAGTCATAACATGTTAATACAAAGAAAGAGAACTACAAGTATGCTCAATAAGGTAGTACGCAATCAAAAGAGCGCTCGATTTAATTAATGGAGCGCTCTTTCATTGCTAATTCAAATAAATATAATTCAAATTTTAAGGGTTAGGTTCCATATTGGAGTTGGCATCAAGTTCTGCATTTGGAATTGGATGAATTCTACGCTTGTCTCCATAAGGAATGGTAGCATTAATATTTTGTTCCGCATCTACTTCAACGATATCATATCCCATCCGTTGTAAATCCCAATAGTAATGGCCTTCAAAAAGGAACTCCTTTCTTCGCTCTTCAAGGATGTTTTCTTGGGTTACTACAGTATACAACGTAGCTCCTCTGTTTTCAGGGATGGAATTTAACCATGTTAAACTTTGCGCATCCCCGAGTTCGAATAAAGCCTCGGCGTAATTTAGAATGACTTCCTCATATCGAATGAGAACAATATTGGAGGATCTCGATGGATATTTACCCATATTTCTCAATCGGGTATTAGAACCAACAACTTCAGTTCCAAGAATATCGGCTCTAACATCACCATCTTCGTACAGTTCGTAAAATACAGTAGGGGTCACAGAAATATCCCCATAAGAAGTTCCACGATAGATATATTCCAATCCATTAATACCCTCATTATCCGTGTCGTCATACGCCAGTTCAAATATGGAATTGCTTGGGTTGTCAACACCAAAAGATGAAACAAAAGTCGACTGATCTATAATACCATATACCTGAGCGTCAATTACTATTTTCGCGGCATCTCTAGCATCTTCCCAACGTTCAAACCAGATGGCCATTCTCGATTCGAATGCTTTCGCAGCATATTTTGAAATAAAAGTCTTTGAATTGGCATCGAAGAAATCAGTACTCATCATAGTATAAGCGGTCCGAATATCATTCATTATGCTCTCTTGATTTTCCTGAATCGAGGCTCTTGCTGGAATTTCATTCTCTCCTTTAAATTCGGAGATATACGGAACTCCTAGTGTTCCACCAATGTGTTTCTGACCAAACGTCTTTAGGAGATCAAAATGAGCCAAAGCTCTCAAAGCATAGGCCTGTCCTTGTAGGTGCTTTGCATAAGCTGCGTTTTCAGCATTATCCTCGAGCATACCAATATCCGCACCAATTATAATATTGGCACTCGCAATCAATGCATACGCATTGTCCCAAATATAGAGACTGTTGGCGTTGTATGCGAATCCGGCTTCAGTGGTGAAGCGGCCTGAATTTCCATTTGCCCACGTATTTGGCGTGCGTACCTCATTGGTGATGATGTAATCTCTTCCGTAATACTCAGAGGTCGTGATCCGGTTGTAGGCACCTTTTAAAATACCCTCTATATCGGCCGAGGTCTTAATAGCCTCGCTAGCTTCTTTGTTTTGTTCCAATGATGGATCGAGATCATGCGTTGAACAAGAGCCCAAACCAAGAATAAGTATAAAGAAAAAGAAGGAATAAAACGTTCTATTTATTTTTAGCATAATTACTTAAATTTTAAAATTAACACCTAATACAACAGATTTGGTTGGAGGGGTAAATATCTCAAGAAACCCACTAGCATCTACTTCAGGATCCCAAACCAAATTATCATCTTTTACCCAAGTCGCAAGGTTAGTACCTTTAAGATAGATCCTACCATTGATGATATTGAGTATTTTATTTACGCTCTCTGGTAAATTATATCCAATGGTGACATTCCTTAGTCTTGCAAAATCTCCATCAAAAAGATATTTGGAATTTAACTCCCAAGGTTCGAAGGCAGAAGTAACTTTTGCCTCTCTAGTAATATCTCCTGGATTCTGCCATCTGTCGAGAACAGTATTTATCCCTTGATATGCATTAAAGGAATAGGCGTTACCTTGACTTGTATATAAATGCCATCCTTCGTATATCTTATGTCCGCCTTGATAGAAAACATCAGCGTCTATATAGAAACCTTTATAATCGATATGAAAATTGATCCCACCTGAAATGGTTGGTAGCGCACTTGCTCCTTGCCAATCTTTTTCTGCGTCATTGTAAACGGTGGTGGTTTCTCCTTCAGAACCACTGATGTAATATGTATTGACTCCTGTATCAGGGTCAACTCCGGCCCAAGTAGGTAAATACCACTCATAAGCTGCGTGTCCAGATTCCACCCTTTGAGATCCGGATGTAATATTAATTTCCTTCCCAGCACCATCTTTGGCTAGTTCTAAGACCTCGTTATCATTGGTAGCGAAATTTCCACCGATTCTCAGGTTGAAATCATCTGATCTTACAATATCAAACTCAAGCTCAACTTCAAATCCTTTGTTTTCCATACGTCCAACATTCTTAGTCTGACTGCTGAAGCCTGTAGTACGAGAGAGAGGAACATTAAGCAAAAGATCTTCTGATTCTCGGGTGTAGTATCCAACTGATCCACTGATGCGGTTTTGAAATAAGCCAAAATCTAATCCGAGATCTAGGGTACGGTTCGTTTCCCATGTCAGATCATCATTTCCATAAGTAGATGGGAATGCCGCTGCAGTACCTGCGTAATTGGTGCTGTACTGGAATAGCACTTGATAAGTGTTAAGATCTATATTAGCATTTCCAGTAACTCCATAAGAAGCTCTTAATTTCAACAAGTTGATATTATCACTTGAGAGAAAATCTTCACGGTGAAGATTCCAAGCTGCACCTACTGACCAAAAGTTCCCCCAACGGTTTTCAGAGCTGAACCTAGAGTTTCCTTCCCTTCGATAGGTTCCGTTAAATACGTATTTATCATCAAACGAATAAGAGACGGTTCCCATATAGGAAGCAACAGCCCAATCCGTAAATGATGAAGAGGCAGATAGGGGACTTCCTGCTGAGCTAAGGTTGGTTAATCCATCTGTTCCAAACTCATTAGCCTCGGCTAATAAAAAATAGTTACGATTCTCTTGAAATTCCTGTAAGGCTTTCAAATCGATCTTATGTCTGTCAAACTCCATGGTGTAATCCAAGGAATTCTGGAAGACATAACTAACTGAGCTATTATGAGTCTGCCATCCATTTCCATTGGTAGCAGCTCCATCTCCGGAAATTCTGTTTCGATAGTTCTTATAGTTGATAACTTGATAATCTATGGAAGCCGAGGTCGTGAAAATAAGATTTTCAATCGGGGTATCCCAGGTCAAAGAATTATTAGACAATATCCTATTAAACTTGTTGTCGTCGATTTCCTCTTTAGCTATCCAAAGTGGGTTAGGAAGTCTGGTACCTAAGTTTATAGTACCATCTTCATTATAAGGCTGGTAAATGGCCGGCATAAAGAATTCTGCTGCCCTAGGAGCAGAGAAGTAGGCGCTTCCTTCCAACATTCCATCTTGGAAAGTATGGGAAACGTTATTGATGGTATTAAAGGTTAGTTTATCGCTAAAATTCTTGGAGAAATTCAAGGAACCGGAAATTCGCTCATACCTTGAACCTATAGCAGTTGCCTCTTGTTTGTAATATCCAAGTGAAGCATAAAAATTATGATCGACCCCACCGCCATTAGCAGAAATATTGTACTGCTGTATGGGAGCGTTTTTGTTCTTAACAACGTTTTGCCAATCTGCCTCTGGGCGTCCAGCAGCATTCCATTGGGTGTAATCACTTCCAAAACTACTAGGGTAGGTTTGATAAAAATCTTTGGCCTCGCCTAAGCTAAATTCATAATCTTCCCCATAATCATTATAGAGCGCTTCATAGAATAACATTTCCTGTTCGGCTGCAGTGAGTACGATTGGACCGTCGACTGCATTGTTTGCAAATCCATAGGAAGTACTAACATCAAATACCGTTTTACCAGCACGTCCAGATTTGGTAGTAATCACAATTACACCATTGGCACCTCGAGCACCATATGCAGCAGTAGAAGAAGCATCCTTAAGCACAGTGATGCTTTCAATATCACTACTATTAAGACTTGAAAGTGCAGTAAGGGATGAACCTGAGGAAGATCCACTTACATTGGGATTGACAACTGCCACCCCATCAATTACATATAAAGGTTCGTTCCCGGCTGTGATGGAACTCCGACCACGAATTCTGATATTAGAAACAGCGCCCGGTGTACCTGACGCAGAACTAATATTTAAACCAGCCACCTTTCCTTGTAGCGCCTGATCGACCGAAACAGTAGTGGCTGCCACTAATCTTTCAGAATCAAGTTGTACAACGGATCCTGTAATATCTTCCTTTTTCTTGGAAACATACCCCATAACGATGACTTCTTCTAATTCCGAAGCATCTAGGGAGAGCTTAACATTCATTTGGGTAGCATTTCCAACTGTTCGGGTTTCAGTTTTGAACCCAATATAGGAGAAGGTCAAAACATCGGCGCTTACTACATCGATTGCGTATTGTCCTTCAAAATCAGTTTGGGTTCCTTGATTGGTGCCTTGAACTAGAATGTTTACACCGGGAAGTGCAAATCCATCCTCATCAACAACAGTCCCTGTCAATTGCTTAACTTGAGCAAAAGAGACCTGCACCAGTAACGCTAAAAACAGCACTAAAAAAGTTTGTGATTTTTTTTTCATTTAAATAAGGTTTTAAGTGTTAGAAGATTATTAACTACAACCTATAAATGGCTATATGTTAATAAAACCTTAAAATTAATAGTATTATGTATGATTTCAATAACGTTTATTAACCCTTTATGGTACTAAATTACCATTTATAAGGAAGAATTTTCTGATAATAGTACATTATACTATCACAAATAAAACTTAAAAAATAAATTAATCTCACAGATAAAAACCTCCTACATAAAGGCTTGTATATTATTAGCTAAGATTTAAAGCAAATCTAATTCAACAAACCTCACAGTAAAGTAAGTAGGGGCGAGGTAGAATTTTTATTGTCAGTGAAGAAAAAACAAATTGACAAGCACTTCATTAATAGTGATTGATTTTATTTAAAGAGGTAATCAATATAAATAAAGACAATCCCTTTTATAACAATTACAAAACCATTTAATTTGTATTTACTAACTATTAACTTTAATTAAAAATGACTCTCCAAAAGAAACTTTCCACTGCATTATTAATTTTGGCTGTTCTAGTCCAAAGCAGTATTTATGCCCAGTCCTTTACCGAAACACAAGCAGAAGATGTGGGCTTTTCCAATCAAAGACTTGAGTACCTAACAAAAACTTTTGAGGGGTTTGTTCAAGATGACGCTCTTCCTGGGTCCGTACTTCTGGTAGCACGAAATGGAGAAATTGCATATTATAAGGCCTTTGGTAAAAGGGATATTGAAGCCAATGAGCACATGGAAAAAACGGATATTTTTCGTATCGCATCGCAAACCAAAGCAACGGTAAGTGTCGGAATTATGATCCTACAAGAAAGAGGTCTCTTAACTATTACTGATCCAGTTGGGAAGTATATCCCTGAATTTAAGAAAACAACTGTCGCAGTTTCTAATGAGGATGGTGGTTACACCGTTGTAGATGCCAAGCGACAAATTACCATCCGTGATTTACTCACTCACTCCGCTGGTGTTGGCTATGGGAATGGTATCGCTGCTGATAAATGGAAGGAAGCAGGAATTCAAGGTTGGTACTTTGCAGACCGTAAGGAGCCTATTTTGGAAACTGTAAAAAGGATGGCAAAACTTCCTTTTGATGCGCAGCCAGGAGAAAAATTTGTTTATGGGTATTCTACTGATATCCTTGGTGCTCTTATCGAGGTGGTTTCAGGTGAGAGTTTAAAAGATTTTTTAACTAAAAACTTGTTCGAACCACTTCAAATGAATGACACGCACTTTTATCTACCAAAAGACAAGAAAGATAGACTTGCTGTAGTGTATTCAGCAACGGAAACTGGAATTGAAAAGGCTCCTAATCCAGGTACAATGGCAGGGCAGGGAGCTTACCTTAAAGGACCTCGTGTAAGCTATTCAGGAGGAGCCGGCCTTTTGAGTACCGCATATGATTATGGACGCTTTCTTCAAATGATGTTAAACCAAGGAATACTCGATGGCGAAAGAATCCTGTCTCGAAAATCCGTGGAACTCATGACCGTGGATCATATTTCTAATATCAAGTATCCTTTAAATAATGGAACTGGTTTTGGATTAGGGTTTTCTATTATAAAAGATCTAGGTGTTAAAGGCACTATGGGCTCTGTTGGTCAATTTGGTTGGGGAGGTGCATATCATTCAACCTATTGGGTTGATCCTTCTGAGAATATGGTTGTAGTATATATGACTCAAGTGATTCCATCAAAAACCCCAGAGGACCATCAAAAATTACCATCGTTAATATATCAGGCTATTGTTGATTAATTCAACGCATCCATTCTAAAAAATAATTTGGCTTCTTATTTTCAAACCAATATCTCATGGTTATTGAAAATGAGGAGCCATTTTCGTATTGGTATTTGATTCCCATAATGTACGGCTTGCCAAAAAGACTCAGATGAGATGGCATCAGTTGACTTCAATTCTCATTTCACCTACAAATAATTAACCTCGATTCTTGGCAATCATTGATTGATTTAAATGTAAAATAATTGCTAATTTTTTACATTTCATTTCAATATTTAATACAATCTCAGTACCTTTTACAAAAATAACATTATGGCTACATTTAATCTAACAATCAATGGGGAGTCACGTCAGGTCGATGTGGATCCTACAACGCCTATGCTATGGGTGCTCCGAGATCACTTTAATCTTGTAGGAACTAAATTTGGATGCGGTATTGCACAATGTGGTGCATGCACAATTCATATTTCTGATGTTGCAGTTCGATCATGTCAGTTACCCGTATCAGCCGTAGGAGATCAAAAAATAACAACCATTGAAGGCTTGTCTGAAAATGGAGATCATCCAGTTCAGAAAGCATGGTTAGAGCAAGATGTCCCGCAATGCGGGTACTGTCAAGCAGGACAAATAATGTCTGCATCTGCATTGTTGAAATCCAATCCTAATCCAAGTGATGAGGAAATTGATCAAGCTATGAATGGCAATATATGCCGTTGTGGAACCTATATCAGAATCAAGAAAGCAATCAAGACGGCTTCGTCTTCAATGTAAATCGGCATTACTACTTAATTACTAAAATCAAGAACTGTGACTTTAATCAAAACATCATACGGAAGAAGATCATTTCTCAAGACATCAGCACTAGCTGGTGGTGGGCTCGTTGTAGGTTTCAGCTGGCTAGCGTCTTGCAACCCATCTACTAAGGAAGTTGCAAAGATGCCAAAAGAGTGGTTTGAAATAAACGGTTATTTAAAGATCGGAGATAATGGACTTGCAACAATAATGTCTCCAAACCCCGAAATAGGTCAAAATGTTAAAACCTCTATGCCGATGATCGTAGCTGAAGAGCTCGATATCGATTGGGATAATGTTATTGTGGAGCAGGCTCCTTTAAACACAGCCATTTTCACACGACAACTTGCAGGTGGGAGCCAATCTATCCGACAAGGATGGGATGGACTTCGTATGGCTGGAGCAACAGCAAGGCATATGCTTAAGCAAGCAGCAGCACAGCAATGGGAAGTTCCCATTACTGAAGTAACAACGGAAAAAGGGGTTATAAGCCATAAGGCCAGCAACCGAACTGTTGGATATGGTGAGGTTGCTTCATTAGCAGGGACATTAACTGCTCCAAAAGAAGTTGAACTCAAAAATTATGATGAATTCAAAATAATAGGGACGCCAACAAGAAACGTCGATGGTTTAAAATTGGTAACAGGTAAACCTTTATTCGGTATAGATCAATACCAAGATGGAATGCTTACGGCAATGATCGTAGCTCCACCAGCATTTGGATTAAAGCTCAAATCCTATGATGACTCAAAAGCACGAGCAATGGCTGGTATTAAGGATGTTTTTACCATAAACACCTATGAAAATGTAGAAGCTAAAAGTATGTTTGATGTCGATGCTTTTCCAGAATTAATCGTGGTCGTCGGAAATTCGACATGGGAAGTAATGCAGGCTAAAAAAGAAATCGTAGCGGAGTGGGAGCCCTTTGAAGAATACCAGGAAAACTTCGCTGATTTTTCAGGCGAAAATATAATTTCTCAAAAGGTACCTGCTGGAAGAGAAAATAGTGAAGATCACTATAAGATAATGGAGGCCATGTCTCTAAAAGCTTCTAAAATTGCGCGAAAAGATGGTGACCCGGAATCTGCCTTTAAAGAGGCAGCTAAAATTATTGAACGTAGTTATACAGCACCGTTCTTATCTCACAGCACCATGGAACCTATGAATTTCTTTGCCGACGTAAGGGCCGATAAAGCAATTCTTAGCGGGCCAACGCAAACACCAGAGTATATGGAAAAATCCGCTGCTGCAAGATTAGGACTTCCATTAGATAAAGTGGAACTTAAAATGACCCGACAGGGTGGTGGTTTTGGGCGAAGACTATATGGCCATTTTGTGGTTGAAGCCGGTGTGATTTCTCAAAAAATGCAAACACCTATAAAGCTTGTATACACCCGTGAAGATGATATGGCCTTTGGAACCTATCGTCCCACATATCATGCACGATATCGCGCAGCGTTGGATAAAGACAATAACCTTATCGGATTTCACGTAAGGGCAGGAGGTATACCAGAGAGTCCACTATTCGCTAATAGATTCCCAGCAGGTGCTGTGGATAATTATCTCGCTGAATCTTGGGAAGTGCCTTCTAATATTACCGTAGGGGCATTTAGAGCTCCTCGTTCGAATTTTATCGCTGGTGTAGAACAAGCCTTTTTAGACGAAGTCGCTGAAGAAGCTGGAAAAGATCCAATTGAATTTAGATTGGAATTATTTGAAAAAGCTAAAAACAGTCCAGTAGGAGAGAACAATGATTATGATCCGGATCGTTATGCAGGCGTTCTAAAATTAGCTCGTGAGAAGTCAGGATGGAATAAAAATTCTGACGAAGGAGTATATAGAGGTGTTTCTGCTTATTACTGTCATAATTCGTATGTAGCTAATATTTTGGACATGGTTGTTGAGAATGAGCAACCTGTGGTCAAAAAAGTGTATGCCATTGTCGATTGTGGAATCGTTGTCAATCCAATTGCTGCCACCAATATGGTAGAAGGTGGAACTGTTGATGGGATTGGGAATGCCATGTATGGTGGACTAATCTTTAAAGATGGAGCACCATTTCAGCATAATTTTGATCGATATCGTTTAATAAGACATAAAGAGAGCCCTAAAGAAGTAGAAGTTCACTTTGTTGAAAATAAGGAGCATCCAACAGGTTTAGGTGAGCCACCATTTCCACCCGTGATGGGAGCACTGGCAAATGCACTATACAGGGCTACCGGTAAGCGGCATTACGATCAACCATTCATCACCAATAAAAAAATTGTAGGATAGCAAATAAAACGATATAAATTGTATCGTAAAACATAAAAGTGTAAAGGAATAAGGGGCAATGAAATTAAGATTTGATGTCCCTATTTCTTTTTTTAGGGGTTATAACAAAATTCAACCAAAATGTTCGTTTGCTAAAAATTAACATATAAACTTTCGGGTTTGCATATGCCTAGATTCAATTTTTTGTTACCTTGTTATTTAATAGCTAAAACGGCTAAATTGTAGGAAAAAAGTTCAAAAAACTAACAAAACGTAAATATTATACATAAAACACGAATGAAAATTACCTTCAGATTACTACTATCATCACTTGCGCTATATTCTGTTAATAGCTATTCACAAAAACAAAAACCACAAGATTACACTCAAAAAATCGCTGGAAGCGAATTAACAATACATATGATCGGAATTCCTGCTGGAGAATTTCTAATGGGGAGTCCTGAATCGGAAGATAAAAGATTAGAAGATGAAGGCCCACAACACAAGGTTAAATTAGATGCCTTTTGGATAGCATCTCATGAAATTACTTGGGAGCTTTATGACCTTTATTTACAACGAGCTCTTGATGATGTTGATAATCCTGATAAGTCCAAGGATGTCGACCTCGACATTGATGCCGTTGCTGGTGCAACCATACCATATGTAGACATGAGTTTAGGAATGGGTAAAAGTGAAGGTCTTCCTATTGGAAATGTTACGCCTTTAGCTGCTTCTAAATTTTGCGAATGGCTGTCCGCAAAAACTGGCCATTTTTACAGGCTTCCAACGGAAGCAGAATGGGAGTATGCCGCTAGAGCAGGTTCTCAAACTGCTTATCATTTTGGAGACGATCCGTCACAGTTAGCGGACTATGCCTGGTTTATGGATAATAGTGATGATCATTATCACGAAATAGGACAAAAGAAACCGAATCCATGGGGATTGTATGACATGTACGGAAACGTAGCTGAATGGACCTTGGATCAATATCTTCCAAAAGCGTATAAAGACAGAAAGAAAGTCACTAAAAATCCACATGAAGTCGCAACTGATCCATATCCATGGTCACTTAGAGGCGGGTCATACTACGATCAGGCTGAGTATTTGAGAAGTGCATCACGTTACGGTTCTACAGAAAACTGGAGAATGAGAGATCCACAATTCCCAAAAAGCTTATGGTGGAATACAGATGCGCCGTTTGTTGGGTTTAGAATTGTCAGAGATCCAAATCCACCTGCAAAAGAAGATTATGAAATATATTGGGGGGAAAGTAATCCTTCAAAATAGAACTTAAAATATTTTAAATAATAAAGAGAATTATTAACCTAAATAGCTAAGATCGTTTAGCGATTAAAAAACTATACTAATTATTTAATTATGGGAAATTCGAATAAAAAACCACTCCTTAATATAAGTGGTTCTAGAAGGAGTTTTGTCAAAAGCACGGCATTATTTTCAGCTGGAATGATGTTACCGGCAACAGAGATGAATGCAATGTTTAATACTTTAAATGACAAAACCTTAAAAATTGCTTTAGTAGGTTGTGGTGGTAGAGGTACTGGTGCAGCAAATCAAGCACTCAAAGCAGATGAGAATGTTCAACTCGTCGCTATGGCTGATGCTTTCGAAGATAGACTTAATGGAAGTTTACAGCACCTTGAAAAGGAATTTGAAGGCACTAAAAAGGTTAAGGTTAAGGACAAAAATAAATTCACAGGATTTGACGCTTACAAAAAGGCAATAGATCTAGCAGACGTAGTTATTCTAACAACGCCTCCCGGATTTAGACCTTATCATTTTGAATATGCTGTAAATGCAGGCAAGCATGTTTTCATGGAAAAACCATTAGCAGTAGATGTTCCGGGTATACGAAAAGTTCTGGAAATGGCTAAGGTTGCTAAGGCTAAAAAATTAAATGTAGTTGTTGGTTTACAACGTCGCTATCAAAAGAATTATATTGAAATAGAAAAACAAATCCGTTCAGGAGCTGTTGGAAAAATCACTTCCGGTCAAGTATACTGGAACAGTAGTGGAGTATGGGTACACCCTAGAAAACTTGGACAGTCTGAACTTGATTATCAAATGAGAAACTGGTATTACTTCAACTGGCTTTGTGGAGACCACATCTTAGAACAGCACATTCACAATATCGATGTGGCTAACTGGTTCATCGGTGAACACCCAATCTCTGCACAAGGAATGGGGGGACGCTTAGTGAGGACAGGACCTGAGCACGGTGAAATATTCGATCACCATTTTGTAGAATTCAAATACCCAAGTGGTGCCATTATTTCCAGTCAGTGTAGACACCAACCTGGAACGTGGTCTAAAGTTGGTGAAGATTTCCAAGGTACTAAAGGTATCGTAGACACCAATGATGCTGGTGCTGCCAGAATATTGGGTTATGATAACGAAGATATTTTCTCTTATAGAAGTAGAAATGATCCAAATCCTTATCAACAAGAGCACGATGAGCTTTTCAAATCTATTCGTGACAATGGTGTCATTAACAATACAGAATATGGCGCTCATAGTACCATGAGTGCTATCATTGGACGAATGGCTACTTATTCAGGGCAAGTTATCAACTGGGATGAAGCTATGAAATCAGAACTTCAAATTATGCCTGCAGAGGTTACTTGGGATTCCACACCACCTTCATTACCAGGAGCAGATGGAAATTATCCAATTCCAATGCCAGGAAAAACAAAAGTGATGTAGGGAGGGACTTATTCCAATTCCAATTGCTTAAGGTAATACATTATACTAAAAAAGGGCTTCAAGTTTTAAGTAATTTGAAGCCCTTTTTACAAGGGGTGAAGTGGCCAAATTTCTTAAGAGAGATCATTATGCACCCAGAATATTCTATAAAATGCTTTCGAGATTACTTGCTTACGCTATCCAACAAAGTCAAGTCTGCATCATCTAAACTCAATGATACACTGGACAAAACTTCACTTAACTGTGCTTTGGAAGTAGCACTGGCAACTGGTCCACCGATATTTGGTTGAGCAGATAACCAAGCTAGGGAAACTGCAGCTGGAACGGTATTGTGTTTTTTTGCAATATCATCTAAAGCATACAAAATATTATGTCCCTTGTCGTTCAAATACTTTGCAACTCCTTGTCCTCGAGGACTTTTTTTAAAATCATCCTCTGAGCGGTATTTTCCAGTCAAAAACCCTGATGCTAAAGCATAATATGGGAAAACCGTCAACTTATGTTCAGCTACAATAGGTGCATAATCTGTTTCATAACCTTTGCGTTCTACCAAATTGTACAACGGTTGTAACGCTTGGTATTTTGCTAAATTATTTTTATCTGAAAACTCCAAGGATTCTATCAAACGCTCAGGCGAAATATTAGAAGCTGCAATATGTTTTATCTTTCCAGCTTTTATCAATTCATCAAAGGTTGTTAATATATCTTCGACAGGCGTTTTTCCGTCATCATAATGCAGGTAATACAGATCGATATAATCGGTTTGCAATCTTTCCAATGATTTTTCAACGGTCTCTAAAATATGCTTTCGGCTGTTATCAATCCCATGTACACCAGTTGGACCACCCACTTTGGTGGCGATAATCAAATCGTGCCGATTACCTCGAGCTTTCATCCATTTCCCGATAACAGTTTCGGACTGTCCACCTGGACCTCCGTCAATCCAGTACGAATACATATCAGCTGTGTCGATAAAGTTGAAGCCAGCCTCTACAAAAGCATCTAATATTTCAAAAGATTTTTCCTTGTTTAATGTCCATCCAAAAACATTTCCTCCAAAGTTAAATGGACTAATTTCCAAATCAGTTTCTCCGATTCTAATTTTTTTCATATTCATCTTTATTTATTAATAATACTAACTCAAACTGCACTACAATGTCTTTAATATCACAAATTTATCAATAAAAGAATCAGCGTTGGTAGTATTATATATTAATTGTATTGTACTGGGGAGCGATATTAATTAAAACACGCAAAATTCTGTAGATCTTCAATTTCGTTTATATATTAAATGAACCATAATTTATATTATGTAAAATAGGAAATGTAAGAACCCTCCTTGACTACAAAATTCTCAGAATTTATATAAAATTGATGGCTTGCAAGAATTACATAATTCTTACAGTGAACGACTTCTCCTCTAAATCTTTTAATATAGAGGGAGAATTTCGCAATTTTTAGTTAAATTATTATATTTACTATTGATCAATCTTATTTAATGCAACGATTTTATGAATATTACTAAATTCTTTAGCCTAATTATTTTATTGTCAACTATTGTTATTTATGGACAAACTGAGCTAACCAAATACACTGATACCGAGTTAACGCAAAAAGCAAAAGAAATTCAAGATCAAATCATAACTATAGATACACACTGTGATTTTGACCTAAATAATTTCACTTCTCAGGTCAATTATACGCAAGACATTAATTCACAGGTGAATTTACCAAAAATGAGAGAAGGCGGATTAGACGTTGCCTGGTTGATCGTTTATACCGGGCAGGACTCTCTTAATGCCAATGGCTATAAAGTTGCTTACGAAAATGCCATGAATAAATTCAACGCAATTCATCGTCTTTGTGAACAATACGCACCTGATGAAATAGGTCTCGCTTTAAATTCAGATGATGTAAGACGCATTCATAATCAAGGCAAACTAGTAGCTATGATCGGTATTGAAAATGGATATTCTATAGGAACAGATATCAATAACGTAAAGGAATTTTATGATTTAGGCGGCCGTTATATGTCCTTAGCACATCAAGGCCATAGTCAACTCTCAGATTCCAATACCGGAGAATCTGATGGTACCTGGTTACATAATGGCCTAAGTCCTTTAGGAAAACAAGTTATAGCAGAAATGAATAAATACGGGATGATGATAGATATTTCACATCCTTCTAAAGAAGCTATGCGTCAAATCATTGCACTAAGTAAGGCACCTATTATTGCTTCCCATTCCTCTGCCCGAGCCCTGAGTAATCACAGCAGAAACCTCGATGACGAGCAATTAGAATGGATTAAAGAAAATGGCGGAGTAGTCCAGACCGTGGCCTTTGCAGGCTATGTTGATGTCGAAAAAAATGCGAAATTTCAAGAACTTGCAAACGAAATATTCTACAAACAAGCTGAAAAAGAAGACTTTAAGGTACTTAATAATGAAGAGTACAAAAAGCTAGGCACCACTGAAGCTGAACTTTACTATAAAAACTTTAAAAGAATACGCCAGACCATTAAACCTCAAATAGATGAACTCCAAAAAACTGCGGATCCAGTGAATGTAGCTGATTTTGTGAATCACATTGACTATATGGTAGATAAAATAGGAATTGATCACGTAGGAATTAGCTCTGATTTCGATGGCGGTGGTGGTATATATGGTTGGGAAGATGCTTCTGAAACTTTAAATGTCACCAAAGAATTGGTAAAACGAGGCTACTCAAAAGAAGAAATAGAAAAATTATGGGGTGGCAACCTATTGACTGTTATGGATAAAGTACAAGCAGTTGCCAAAAAAATACAGTCTGGGAAGTAAGACGTAAAATTTTCTTATTCAATTTTTACAGGAATCATGTGAACTGGAATTGTCGTTTTTTCAAGCACTCCGTTTGCTACTGTGCCAATTAAGAACTTTTCTAGCGCACTATGACTATGAGTTCCCATGACAATGAGATCTGCTCCCCACGCTTTAGCGTAGTCCAATATTGCTTTTGCAGTATCTCCCTCAGCAACATGAGTCTTTAATGTTTCATCTCCAATATGTGAAGCCACAGTTGAAACATACTCTCTGGCTATGTTTTTCATTTCATCATGAATCTTGGGATCATAAGAAAGATTCATAGATTCAAAGCCCATAAAAGCTGGATATTGTGATCCATAATACTGCAAATTCGTAATCACATGCAGTAAACAAACTTCTGCGCCCATACTTTTGGCGAGTTTATATCCATCCATAACCACTTTTTCGGAAGATGGATTGTAATCTAAAGCAATCAATACTTTTTTCATTGGACCATTTTTTAAAATTCTTATTGCTTATTATTAGTGTTCAACAATATAACAATCAGCTTCTTAAAGATACCTAATTTTTCAGAATAAGTAAAGATTTTAAGTTAGAATTAATGTTCGATAATGGTCTAGCTATTCTTCTTTAATGACCATCAAAGAGGCCTTGACATTGGTGGATAAATTCCATTCATTCGATGAAATTATATTTCCCTGATCGTCAAATACAGCGAACTGAGCCGTATTTGGTGTATATGCACCTTCATTTAAGGCTCTAAATTCAATTTTATTGAATCCTTTCTCAAGTTCAAAATAGAAACCTCTAAAGGTTCCTGTCAGTAAAACATTAGGTACCACTACTCTATCATTAATTATAATATTAACGCGGTCACCATCCACGCTTCCGTGGTCCCTGCACATTATTTTTACGTTTTTAGATTTGGTTCGAAATTCACCGAAATACTGTGTTGTTGTAGCCCCAACCTTTTCGCTGTCACGAACTCTAAAGTCTTTGTTCATTCTTTTGACGAAACTGTCCCCAGCGTTTAAAAATGCCTCATTGCTTTCCATTAGGTTGACATCTTTATTAGCCATCTCTAAGGCAGATTTATTTGGTGACTCAGGTGTCTTTGGAGCTTTAATATCCGGAGCAGCCTCAATATCTAGTGGTATGGGATCTTCAGCCTCAGGGCTTTCTATAATAATCGGGTCGAGTCCTTCTAATTCTATAGGAGTATTGGGCAGTTCACCTTGTGCATAACCTATCGAGCCAATTAATAAAATAAACAGAGAACTGTAAAATTGTATTAGTTGTTTTCTCTCAATCATATAATTCAATCATTTGCTGGTAAAAATACAAACCAAAAGCATGCCAAATCATTTCAAAAAAGTTAATTTATATTCTAATATCAAAAAATAAAGCCAATTTTTTAAACATTTGTGCATTTAAAAAATTGGCTTCCTTGGTTGGTCAATCAAGTAATCATGTAAAAATTAACTTTTATCTCTTTCCAACTGTCTTTGAATTTTGCTGATCGCGGATTTAATAGACTTTTCAGGTTCAATCACATTATAAGCTCCCCAAAATTCCGGGTCCGAAAACCCTGATGCCTCGTCAGCTATAATAATTGACGGTTTCATACGGTCACGCCATCGGACATTACTCCCGGAACCATTCTGATGCCAGTCTGTGATGGCCATTTCACTACTGACATAATATTTTGAATTGAATAACTTCCCTTTTCTATTTACAACAAATGCTAGTTGCACATTTCCATAGCCATAATACCACTTTCCGTTCTGTATACGATAGTCAACCCTATAAGACGCATCGGTTGGATATACTTCAATATCATGAGGCTTATGTCTTACCAATAAATTGCTGGCGCGATCACGATCTTCTACATTTAGATTAAATACAGCACTCGCAAGGGCTTTAGTGGCCGAGTCAATATATAGCTTTCCATAGAACAGTGGTTCTTCTACTTCTTCTTTCTGTTTAAAACTAATCACATAAACCGGTTTGCCGTTAATGGTAGACCCTTTAAGAAAGGAAAAGTCGTAATATGAAATCAAATCTTCACCAAATATATATTCAGGATACTTCATAACGTCAACAAAGAGAGGTGTAAAGGGACCGCCTTGTAATTTTAAAGCCACAGTATCCAGTCTTGAATAATTACTGCTCTTCCTTGATTTATATAAGTCTATAATGTCTTTTCTCCCTGAACTATTTGGCTGCTTGTATATATAAGCTACAGCTTCAGCCAACGAGGCATTTTTACTCCGCTTTTTAATCGTCTCTCTGTAAAATGCAGTCATTTTAACTGGATTCTCTAGATAATTTTCACCCTTGTTGTTAAGCATCTGCTTTACCAGTTCCAAGGCGTCCTTGGGAACGACCAAGTCTATTTGTTTTAAGTTAATAGAAATTGGTTCTAAGCTGATGATATTATTACGGCTCTTTAGGGATCTGATAGGTATAATTTTTTTCTGATAGCCTAAAAAGGATACCGCGATGTCCTTGTTGATTAGAGAGTCAGGAATCTTTATTGTAAATTCACCTTCAGTATTGGTAACAGAACTAATATTGGTGTTGTCCACAGTTATGGTTGCAAATACAAGTTCACCATTAGTTTCGGCATCCACAACCAATCCGTGATACTCTTCAAATTGGATTGTATCTTGAATCTGAGGCAATACAATACCGGATGTGCCCGCCTGAACATCCAAGGACAATAAATTCAAAAGTAAACCTAAAACTAACACTATTTTAGTGGCATATTGTCTCATAGCTACTTTTATTTTCGTTTAAAACCTACAAAAGTTACAATTTTTTTAGCAATTATAAGTACAAGAAAAACTATTTAACACAGAAAATCCCTTTGTTTTGTAAATAGACTTAGCTGGAATTGGTTGTTCGCAATCTTGCTTCTACCCTGCTCTATTGCAATCTATAAAATATGGGCACAACTAATTGAGTATGCCGCCAAAGAACAAGATCCAAAAAAAATCTCCCATCATAAGCATCAGGGAGATTTAAGTACAAAGTAGGATTCAGGTAAGACTTGAGGCAAACCCTTCAAACATTGTTGAACCTATAGAATTTGGGGCTCTCTATAATTTCAAATTAAAAGTAACCCAATTCTCTGGGGTTAAAAACTTTTTGTTGTCAATTACAATTTTTTGTATGTGAAAATGTAAGTAATAATCTATTGGTATTTTACGATTATTCTTTATTAACACACTCCTTCTTATTTATGAGCTCAACAACGATATTCTCCAAATCAGATAAACTGACTGGACTTGATAGATACCCTTCAACTTGTATATTGTTATTGTCAATGACCAGTTGTTGCCTTTTGTTTGAAAGTATTGCAACCATAGGTGTTTTAATTCCGATAATAGCTCTTATTTCAGAAAGAATTCCAATGGTATTTAGGTTATTGGAATGCAAACCTATAAGAACTATATCTGCACCAAGTGTTCGCAACCCTTGGAAATTAGAATTACTTAGATGGTGGACATCAAACTGAAGTTTTCTCAATCGGAATCGAACTAAAGATGCTACCATCTTGTCCTCTTCAATGAGCGCACATTTATATTTAGTCATCGAGACATTCGATTTGATTATACAAGCTTGTTAGCACTAATTTATACTCCGTTTTAAATTGATTCAAAATATCTTGAATTTTCCAATATGTATCCAAATGCTGACATTCCTTTTGAATTAAATCCACATAATGAAGTAAAACAGGAGCTTGAACCATCTCTAAACCATTTTTTATTTTGTGTGCTCCTCGAGAAATAGAGAACCTGTCTTTGGCTTTAATACATACCTCAGTAGTATCGTAAAACTCTTCGATATTATCGTTTAGAAGTACAATGATTTCATTGAGATACTCTTTGTCTCCTAGACACTCAGTAACGAGTTTTGAAATATCGACGTTTTTTGTATTTGATTCTTTCTTCACTGTAAATAAATTAATATGACTCTTCATTGCTTAACTTTTAAATCAATGCATTTGAGAAAGTTCTACATGTATTACTACTGTGATTTGGCGCATTAGAGTCTTTTAGCGGTACTTCCACTTAAACTCTAATACAAACATATTTGTAAAGTATTTGAAAGAAAACTTTTTGTTGTGTAAGGATGGTTTTTGTATGTGAAACCAGCTCAAAAATTTAAGTCGAGAATTACCTTAAATTTTCTAGAATAAAGTCAATAGTTTTATTAGTGTTGTAATTGTGATTATAGGACTGGGTAAGATGAATTGGATTATGAACCAACCCTAAATCTAGCATCCGCATTATACTGCTCTGGTGTTCCAAAGAAACCTTGCCGGTTAAAAACACGGATAGGTCTTGGTGCTTTATATAATAGTCATACACCTTTTTAAGCCCGGTCAAGTACAGAAAATCTTTGGTGAATCCTCCTCCTCTATGGACGCGTAGGGTAATGATATAGGCTTTATCTCTATCGAGTTTATATTGGTTGTGTAATAAATCAAAGGTATCTGCGAAGTCGTAACCATCTGTCAGCGAATCTGCTGCAATAACCCTATACGCCAATGTCTTTAAACGATCAAGTGTCAATGCCCCACTCATATACTCGCTAAATACTGCCAAACCCTCCTGAGTTTCAACATTTTTAGGAAATCCATTGGAGAAAATCTTCAATGGTTGGTTTATTCCGTTAAAAGTTGTCACCATATGAACCCCAATTTCATGGTTTGCAAGGGTTTTAAGTTGGTTCGAACTAAATCGAGCATTCTTTTTAACAAAAAGTGTCTGTAATTTATTGGAAACCATCGCATCGGCGGCGATACTGTTTGACAACTTAATGTTCATCTGAAAATCATAACCCTTGACGAATTTTTCAAAATAAGCAATGGCATCATTAGCTGAGTATATTTTTGGATCCTCCTGGTGATGATTTTTAAAGTGTATAATAAACTTTGCGTTCTGGACATCCCTTTCCTTGGGTGCGCCATAAAGCCGAAGGCTATTGTAAAAGAATTTCCTTTTCTCCCCTATAACATCTGAACACTGTAACACATTAGAATAATAATAGATTATGCTTTGGTACAGCGCCCTTATATCGTCATCTTGAATTTCTTCAAGATTGTTTAAAAACAGTCCTTGCTGTAATTTAAAGGCATTAAAATTGCGTTTCGGATATCTGAACTTCGGACCTTCTGTAAACTTTGAAGCATAAAACTTCTGCTTCTCTTTCTCTGAGTTTAACGGATTCAGATAGGTGAGTAATTCAATGCCCTTATTTAAGCGATCTAAATTCCTATCAATAGCAAACAATCCCTTATATTGATCTATTAATGCATTCTTCATTTGCACTAATTTAACTAAGATTCAACAACTTCTTTAGGTTCCTCCTGATCATAATACATCATTTTCTCACTTTTCGCAATAACTGAACACACCGTAACATCCCCTGTCACATTTACGACAGTTCTCATCATATCTAAAATTCGATCCACAGGTATAATAATAGCAATCCACGCTGGATTTAAACCAACGGATTGCAGTACAATGATAAGCATGACTAGACCTGCACTAGGCACCGCAGCAGATCCTATAGAGGCTAAAGTTGCCGTAAGCACAATGGTTAATTGTTGCCCTAAAGTAAGATCTATCATGTGAAGTTGAGCCAAAAACACCACTGCAACACTTTGATAAAGACAGGTACCATCCATATTTACCGTGGCACCTATTGGCAATACAAAGCTTGTTATTTTTTTGTCTACTTTTAAATTATCTTCAACACATTCCAAAGTTACAGGCAAAGTGGCTGCACTACTTGAGGTTGAAAATGCCAGGGTTTGTGCAGGTCCAATAGCTTTAAATAAATCAAAATATGGTACAACTTTAACGAAAAGCTTCATAAAGAGAGGATACACCACGAGAATCATCAGCATCAAACCTAAAGCTACCGTAAGAGAGTACCAGCTCAACCCTTTAAATATCTCAACAACTTTACCGACATCATTCCCTGCCATTGTACTTACTACTCCTGCAAGTAACGCAAAAACAAAAAACGGCGCAGCCTTCATAATCAGATCGACCATCTTTAAAAAAACCTCCATTACGCCATCAACAAATTTTGTAACCGGTTCTGATTTTTCATTTGGAATAAACAGAAGTGCTATACCAAAGAATATTGCAAAGAAAATTACCTGAAGCATCAGTCCATTATCACCTAAGGACTTAAAAATATTAGATGGTATAATATCAACTAACGGCTTTAATGGTCCAGCTCCTTTAGTTTTATCAGCCTCTTGCATTTTTTCACTAACCGTGGCATCTTCTAATTCTGATTTGGTAAGATTTGTAATCTCTAAAGCGCGTTCCTTAAATTTCGGATCATGTAAGTAGTTAATACCATCTTTGATTTGTAAATCTTCACCTTCTGCCCACAACTCATAGGCAATCCGATTATCAATTCTACTTTGTTGATCTATGAGCTCTCCTGGTTTAATAATATTCACCAGCAAAAGCCCTAATCCAACCGCAAAAATTGTTGTTAGCAAATAAGCCAAAAGTGTTTTTGCACCCATCCTTCCCAAGTTGGCAGGATCTCCAATCCCAGCGACACCATTTATAATTGAAAATAGCACCAATGGCACTGCAATGAGTTTTAGTAGGTTTATAAAAATGGTACCAAATGGAGCAATCCAATCAATGGTGAATTGGCTCCAACCCAGTGTGCTAGAGAGAAGAGCCCAAACGATACCCAGTACTAATCCTATGACGATTTGCCAGTGTAGTGCGATTTTTTTCACTTAAAATGTGTTTAGTTAGATAAATTAGCTGTTGTAATAATAAATGTTTTTATAGATCCTTAAATTTCATTGTGATTTCTTGCTTGATTTATGAGTTTGTAGTCTGCTAATACTAGTGCTGCCATTGCTTCCACTATAGGCACCGCTCTTGGTACTACACAAGGGTCGTGCCTTCCTTTACCATGCATTTCCACAGCATTTCCTTCATTATCAATAGTGGGTTGCGCTTTCATGATAGTTGCAACGGGCTTAAAGGCTACTTTGAAATAAATGTCCATTCCGTTACTGATACCACCCTGAATTCCTCCAGAATTATTGGTTATAGTCGTCCCATCAGGATTGTAAAGATCATTATGCTCACTACCTCTCATGACGGTACCGGAAAATCCACTGCCGTATTCAAATCCTTTTACCGCATTGATGGAAAGCATCGCCTTACCTAATTCGGCATGTAGTTTTTCAAATGCAGGTTCACCAAGGCCGACAGGCACATTTTCAATAACACAAGTAACTGTTCCTCCGACGGTATCCCCGTCTTTCCTAACCTCTTTGATAAAGGCCTCCATTTGTTTTGCTTTTTGAGGATCAGGACAACGAACAATATTCTGTTCTGCCAAATCGATATCTAAGGAAGTATACGGCTTGTCCAAAGTAATATGTCCTACAGAAGAAACAAAGGCTCGTATTTTTATATCTTTTAGGAACTGTTTGGCGATTGCTCCAGCCACTACTCTACTAGCAGTTTCTCTTGCAGAACTACGTCCTCCTCCTCTATAATCCCTAAAACCGTATTTTTGATTGTATACATAATCCGCATGAGAAGGTCGGAAACTATCCTTGATATGAGAGTAATCATGCGATTTTTGGTCTGTATTCTCTATTATAAAACCAATGGGCGTACCTGTAGTTTTACCTTCGAACAGACCCGATAGAAATCGGACTTCATCTGGCTCTTTCCGCTGTGTCACTATAGCTGATTGCCCAGGTTTTCTTCTATCCAAATCTAATTGGATTTTATCGAGATCAAGTTGAATACCCGCTGGGCATCCATCAATTACACCACCTAATGCTGGCCCGTGTGATTCACCAAATGTGGTTAAACTAAAAAGATTTCCGAAGGAATTTCCTGCCATGAATTTTATGATTTTGACAAATGTAATTTTTAATAAAGAGATACAAAAATTAATTTTCTCATTCCCCAGTAGTTAATCCTATAAAAATCACTAACACCTATGAATTAAAATTCCGATACTCGGTTCAATTACGACATTAATATCTCCAACACAGGAGGCAGCCTATATACAGCATAATAAACTTAACTCATTTTGTTATAGACCTTTAGTATACAAACAAATTATTTTGATCGTAGTAAAAGTAAAAGTCACCTTAAATAAGGTACCCTAACTGGCTTAACAATAATATGATGTATACTTAATTTTTTAAAAATATACTTCTGAGTTTTAGTTCTTTCATTTACACTATAAAAATTATCTTTTGAGAAAACGTAAATTAGAAGTCGTAGTCATTTCAGATGTCCATTTGGGAACCTTTGGTTGCCATGCAGGGGAACTACTCTCCTATCTGAATAGCATCTCGCCAGAAAAATTAATTCTAAATGGTGATATCATCGATATTTGGCATTTTAGAAAACGTTACTTTCCAAAGACACATCTTCAAGTTATCAAAAAGATTATTGATTTGTCCACCAAAGGGACAGAGGTATATTACATAACTGGAAACCATGATGAAATGCTCCGAAAATTTAGCGACGTGAGCATGGGGAACATACATATCCTCAATAAGTTGATCATGAACCTAGATGGGAAGAAGGCATGGATATTTCATGGAGATGTCTTCGATGTTTCTATTCAACACACCAAGTGGATCGCCAAATTGGGAGGCTGGGGATACGATTTCTTGATACTACTCAATAGAGTGATCAATTGGGTATTAATCAAAATGGGAAGGGAAAAATATTCCCTTTCCAAACAAATAAAGAACGGCGTAAAAAAGGCGATAAAGTATATTGATGATTTTGAAAGCGTCGCTGCAGACCTTGCTATTGAAAATGGCTATAAATATGTAATATGCGGCCATATACATCAACCACAGATGCTTAGAAAGGTAAATAAGAATGGGACCTGTTTGTATTTAAATTCCGGAGATTGGATCGAAAATTTAACCGCTTTGGAGTACCATAACAAACGTTGGGATCTTTATCATTTTAACGAGGATAAACTTAGCTCATTTTATGCCGATGAGGATCTAAAATCCATGAATTATAAAGAATTGCTTGCTGCTATTACCATAACCTCTAAAAAAATATAACTCCAGAGCTCTTAGCTGAATCCTAAACGAACTTAACCGAGTTCTTAAATTGCTATTAAAACTAACGCAGTTTCATAGATCATACAGAAAATTTTCATATTTTTAGTACAAACATATGTACTATGCAAATAAACTTTGAATACGATGGTGTTTCCGCTAGTTCCCGTCTGGAACAACTGGTTAAGAAAAGATTAGACAAACTGGAAGATAAGTATGATTTTATCGTCCGTTTCGATGTTTTTTTTCAAAATGAACGAAGCTCCACCAGAGAGGATGGAAAAATTTGTAAAATAAAATTACGAGTTCCCGGCTCACTATTATTTTCGGAAGCTTCACATGAAAAATTCGAGATGTCTATCCAAGAAGCCGCAAATGATTTAGAACGTCAGTTAGAAAAAAAGAAAGGCAAGCTAAAGGCTAATTAGTCATCTAGTACCCAAAAAAATAAGGTCTGATTTTTAAGTCAGACCTTATTTTTTAGCATTTAGAAATACTAAAAACAATACTTTTTAACCAAGCTTATTGTTGTGCTTTAGCATCTTGTATCATTTCTTGATTGGCTACAATTCCGAGCTCAACCCTTCTGTTTTTAATACGACCATCAGCTGTCGCGTTATCATATTTTGGTTGTGTTTCACCGTACCATTTGGTAGTCATTCTAGAAGTAGACACACCATTAACAGATAAGAAATCACGAACAGATTTAGCTCTTTTTTCAGATAATGAATAGTTGTAATCATCAGCACCTGATGTATCTGTATGCCCTTCAATTAGAACATTGGTATCCTCATATTCTCTAAATACTTCTGCCATTTTGGTTAAGGTTGCCTTACCTTCAGGAGAGATTTCAGCGGAATTGATTTTAAATTTAACACCACTATTCTCATCAAAGGTTACATTGATACCTTCACCAATTCTTGTAACTTCCGCACCTGGAACTGCCTCTTCAATTGCCTCAGCATTACGATCCATTTTATTACCAATTCTATTTCCAACAACCCCACCTACAGCGGCACCAATAATAGCTCCAAGAACGGTATTGTTTCCATCACCGACATTGTTTCCGATCACTCCACCAATTACGGCTCCGGATCCAGCACCAATAGCGGTACCTCTTTGACTACTATTTGAGTTTTTTATTGCTTCACAACTGAACATTAATAATACAGATGCGAAGATTAAACTTCCCTTATACACTGTTCTTTTCATAAGATTCTTATTTAATTGTATTTATTTTAATTTACATACTAATTCTGTTGAACTGATATACTACTGTGATACTTTCACCGTCTACATCCGCTACAGAACTTATTACCATTTGGTTTTCGCTTAAACTTCTTATATCAAAGACATAGCCAAAGCCTCCGCTAATATCCTTTTTCTTTTCATCAATAAATTTAAATTGAAATTTATATGGATTCCCATTAGCATCATCTTGAACTGACCAACGAATAAATCGTTGACCTGGTGCACAATCACCCGGATCAATGATGTTATAATAGCCAGTGCTATTATTAGAGCGGAAGAACCATTCGCTTCCTCTGAAACATTTTGAGGCTACATCATTAAATAATAATGATTTGAAGTACCCTTCATTGTTCTGATAATCAATATGGCTTAATTCCCAAGTCCCGTTTAATGTTTTTCGAGAATCCCTATTGGCTTTACTTAACCCACAGGATGACGCTACCACTGCAACTACCAATAATAACAAATATGCTTTTTTCTTCATAATTAAATAGTTTTAATTAAACTGATTTTTGGGGTCAAAATTACTAAATATTCCAAGTAAATCAAGAGCCACCTTTTAAATTAATAATAATTTTATTACAATAAACTGTTAATATTCTATTAGTTTTAACAATTCCTCTCTAAGCCTGGTTTTAGGCAGGTAATTTTTTTCTAGGGATTTAGCGAAAGGTATGGGGGTTTCGATGCTGCCCACTCGAATTACTGGGGCATCTAAGTACTCAAAACAATGTTCCATGACTAAGGCAGCTATCTCGCTTGCCAGTCCACAGAACAGCGTATCCTCATGCAAGATAAGTAATTTTCCTGTCTTTTTCACAGAGCTATATATAGTTTGTTCATCAAGCGGCATAAGAGTCCTTAAATCAATAAGTTCGGCATCGATATGAAGCTCATCGATTACTTCGACCGCCCAGTGGACGGCAGCTCCATAAGTAACAATACTAACTGTATCACCTGATTTTAATAGGGCTGCTTCGCCAATTGGTGTATTGTAATATCCTAATGGAACGTCTTGATATTGCGTTCTATATAAGGCTTTATGTTCGAAAAATAATACAGGATTCGGATCTTCTATAGCACTGATTAACAGCCCCTTGGCGTCCATGGGGAAAGCCGGATATAGAACCTTTAATCCAGGGGTTTTTAAAAACCAAGCTTCGTTTGTTTGTGAATGAAATGGTCCGGCACCCACACCAGCTCCGCATGGCATTCGAATAACCACATCGGCTTGCTGCCCCCAGCGATAATGTGACTTGGCCAGATAGTTTACAATAGGATTAAATCCACTACTGACAAAGTCTGCAAATTGCATTTCTACAACGGTTTTGAAATTTTGTATGGCAAGCCCCATTGCTGTTGAAACAATTCCAGACTCACATATTGGCGTGTTGCGAACACGCTTTTTGGAGAATTCCTCTACAAAGCCTTGCGTAACCTTAAACACACCACCGTATTCTGCGACATCCTGTCCCATAATTACTAGATCTTCAAATTTCCGCATACCTTCTCTTAAACCATCAGAAATCGCATCCACCAGACGCATATTCTCTGTTTCTTCTCCTGGAAGCACCTCGGAATGTTGATGTCCTTTATATACGTCCTGAAGCTCTTCTTGGATGCTACTCTCTAATTCCTGCTCGCTGAATGCTCTATTTAGACCCTGCTCAATCTCTCTAGTAATATTTTCTTTTATGATATTCACCTGTTGGGATCCGAGAACTCCTTCGTCATTTAAAAATGCTTCGAAGTTTAGTACCGGATCCTTTCTTTTCCATTGTTCTAACAAGGCCTTAGGAACATACTTGGTTCCGCTTGCCTCCTCATGCCCTCGCATTCGGAAGGTTTTAAACTCTAAAAGTACAGGTCGTGGATTTTCACGTACACTCTTGGCTATACTGCTTACTTTAGAATACACTTCAAGGATGTTATTCCCATCAATAATATGTGATTCCATACCATACCCCTTCCCTTTATCTGCAATATGTTCACAGTTGAATTGTTCTTCAGTTGGGGTAGACAATCCATAACCGTTATTTTCAATACAAAACAACACAGGTAAGGACCAAACTGAGGCTATGTTTAATGCCTCGTGAAAATCACCTTCACTAGTCCCTCCTTCTCCACTAAAAACGGCACAAACCTTGGACTCTCTCTTTAATAAATAACCTAAACCGATTCCATCGGCTACTCCCAGTTGTGGTCCCAGATGTGAAATCATTCCGACAATATGGTGTTGGTGGGTTCCAAAATGAAAACTTCGATCCCTTCCCTTAGTAAAGCCGATACCTTTACCTTGCCATTGTCCAAAGAGTCTATAAAGCGGAATTTTTCTAGTGGTAAATACACCTAAATTGCGGTGCATGGGAAGTATATACTCATCTTGTTCTAGGGCAGCTGTAACCCCTACTGAGATTGCTTCCTGACCAATACCACTAAACCATTTTGAAATTTTACCCTGTCTTAGTAGGACTAACATCTTTTCCTCAATCATCCTAGAGGTGAGCATGTTCTTATACAACTCCAATTGTGTTTCACTAGAAATAAGGCGGTTATCAAAAACCATCACATTGGAAATTAATGGGTGTTCCATGGATTGCATTTTCATCAAATGTAGAAAAAATAATAGAATTTTGATTTTTTTTACATAAAAACAAAGCAATTAAAAAGTTACCCTTTCCTTTTCAGAAATCCTTACATTTGTTAGATGTAACCATTAGTGTAAAATACGAAAAGATGAACAAGATACCTAGTGTTGATCTTACTGATTTTATATCAGAGGATCCGAAGAGAAAGCAAAAATTTATTGATGAAATTGGTAAAGCATACGAAGAGATCGGTTTTGTAGCATTAAAAGGGCATTTTTTATCTGATAGCTTAATCAAGAATTTATACGGAGCAATAAAAGATTTCTTTGACCAACCACAGAAGGTTAAAGATCAATATGAAATTCCAGGAATTGGGGGCCAAAGAGGCTATACCTCCTTTGGGAAAGAACATGCTAAAGGTAGAAAGGAAGGAGACTTAAAGGAATTCTGGCATTTTGGACAATATGTGGAGAACAATACAAAATTAGAAGCAGAGTATCCAGACAATGTCATGGTTAAAGAGGTTCCAGAATTTAACACCTCTGGAAAGGAAGCATATAAACAATTGGAAAAGACAGCCAAATATGTACTTAGAGCATTGGCTTTACATTTAGACCTTGAAGAGACTTACTTTGATAAATTCATCACTAATGGTAATTCCATTTTAAGACCTATTCACTACCCACCAATTAAGGAAGAGCCAAAGGCAGCAGTTAGAGCAGCGGCACATGGGGACATTAACCTTATTACCTTGCTCATGGGAGCCCAAGGGAAAGGCTTACAAGTTCAAAATCATGATGGACAGTGGATCGATGCAATAGCACAAGATGATGAACTCATGATTAATGTAGGTGACATGTTATCGCGTTTAACGAATAACAAATTAAAATCAACCATTCATCAGGTAATCAACCCTCCAAGAGAATTGTGGAACACCTCACGTTATTCCATTCCTTTTTTCATGCACCCGATAAGTAATATGCCACTTAATGTACTAGAAAACTGTGTGGATGAAAACCATCCAAAATTATACGAAGATATTACAGCAGGTGAGTTTTTACATCAGCGATTAATAGAACTTGGACTTATTAAGGCCTAAAACAAAATAGCATAATAGAAATAGCTGAAATTAGTAACAATGGACTTACAAGATCAATTAAAGAATTTATTTCCTGAGCATGAATTTGAACAAGAACCTCAAGTAGAACCATCGGAGGATTCGATTTGGCTTCAAGAAGAACCCCTACTCTGTAAGTACGAAAAGAGAAAAGGAAAACCTATTACCATTATTGATGGTTATAATGGTGCCGATAAAGATTTTAAAATCCTCGCAAAAGAGCTAAAAACTAAACTGAGTGTTGGCGGGTCATTTAAGAAGGAATCTATAATAATTCAAGGAGATTATCGTGATCAAATCATGGCGATCCTACAAGAAAAAGGGTTCAAAGTCAAACGTGTAGGGGGTTAGTTGTTAATTTCTTTCAGATTTAAATTAACATCAAAAATTATGGTAATTCATTACATAATTTATACATTTACCCTTTAATAAACCAATTGTTTCTTCCAAATCTATAAATTAAATGGCTAAAACACTGCATATTACAAACGGAGACGGCTTTACCGAGGTTTTGAGGACGCTAGGCATTCCCGGCGACATCATTACCTGGCGTGAGATGCTTTGCGAAGGTAAAACCACCCACGAGGTCGGTAGTGAAACCTTTTGGCGACAACGGTATGAATACTTAAACCGAGCCTATAAGGTAACAAAAGATACTTTTATTAATAAAACACTAAAGGAGTATCGAAATCTGTGTAATCAAAAATCCCAAGAAGATATTGTGCTTTGGTTTAACAAAGATCTTTTTTGTCAGATTAACATGATTGCTGTGCTGAGTTGGATAAAGAAAAACAGAACTAATGCAAATATATATTTTATAGGTTCTGCCAATGAAAATGAAACGCACCACACTGCTCCTCTATCGACTTTAGACAAACCAGCACTTGAAGCGCTATATCAAAATAAACTTCTACTGAATAAGGACGATATTGAATTTGGAGATTATATTTGGCAACTATACTGCGAAAACAGTCCCATCCGCATACAGGCTGCTATCAAACAAAACAATAGTCAACTGCAATACCTCTCCAAAGTTATTCAAACACACCTACACCGATTCCCAAGTTTAAAAAATGGCCTGAACGAATTGGAAAACAAAATGCTTAACAAGGCATTACACCAAAATATAAAAAACAAAGACTTATTGGTTGAAGCTATGCTTGAAGATCCTGGATTTTATGGATTCGGAGACATACAGTATTATAAAATAGCTTCTAAACTAAGACCCTTATTTCGTTCATTTACACCAACTAAACTTACTAAAACTGGTGTAGCAGTGGCAGAAAAACTTGAGAATTACTATCCGCATATAAGAAACGAAAATGAATTTTTGGGAGGAACTCCTAAATACTCGTACTTATTCGTTGAAGATTCTGCACAATTGCTTAAATTATAAATGACAACCCTTGATGCATCTGAGCTTATCCTTAACGGAGACGGCAGTATTTATCATTTAAATTTAGTCCCTGAAGAACTAGCACCTACGGTTATTACTGTAGGTGACCCAGATCGTGTATCAGAGGTTTCTAAACATTTTGAAAGCGTAGAAGTTCGAAAAGGGAAACGCGAGTTCATTACCCACACTGGATGGTGCAATGGTAAACGACTTAGTGTAATCTCTACGGGTATTGGTACTGATAATATCGATATCGTACTCAATGAACTGGATGCCTTGGTCAATATTGATTTTAATACACGAACTGTAAAGAAGAATAAGACTTCCTTAAACATAATTCGTATAGGCACCACTGGATCCATTCAAAATGAATTAAAGGTCGATAGTATGTTGGCCAATAATTACGCCATAGGCTTAGACGGTTTATTACACTATTATCAGAGTGAAGCAGTACAAGAGCATGACTTTCAAGATGCATTCTCTGCACAAATAAACTGGCCTTCTACTCATCCTAAGCCCTACATAATTACTGCCGACAAGGAGTTATTAGCGATTTTTAAGGATGCTGATTTACACCTAGGCATCACAGCCACAAATGTTGGATTTTACGGGCCGCAATCTAGGGTTTTACGTCTGCCGTTAAATAACTCAGCACTAATTGACAGTCTTAGTTCATTTCATCATAAGGGTCAAAAAATTACAAATTTAGAAATGGAAACTTCTGGAATCTATGGCCTTTCAAAGCTATTGGGGCATAAGGCAGTTTCTCTAAACAGTGTCGTAGCCAATAGAGCCAATGGCACTGTGTCTGAAGATCCAAAATTAGCCATGAAAAAATTGATTGTTTTCGCCTTGCATAAAATTTCTAAAATTTAATACCACCACAGCCAACCGACTTTAATTAATTGTCTATTTTTATTTTCAAATATTCTTTGAACACGAACTATGAAAAAAATAAGAATTTCTGGAGTCCCTGAACATTTTAACCTGCCTTGGCATTTGGCTATTGACGATAATGCCTTTGAAGATAGGGGTATTGAATTACAATGGACTGACGTTCCTGAGGGCACCGGTAAAATGTGTCAACTTCTTCGCGATGATGAAACAGATCTTGCAGTACTACTTACTGAAGGTATTGTAAAAGACATTGTTGCTGGAAATAACGTAAAAATAGTTCAAAAGTTTGTAGATTCTCCTTTGTATTGGGGAATACACGTGGATGCGAGTTCTTCTTTTATGGGACTTCAAGACCTAAAAGGAGCCAAAGCCGCTATTTCTAGATTTGGAAGTGGTAGCCATCTAATGGCCTACATCAACGCCAATGAACAAGGATGGGACACTAAAGATCTAAGTTTTGAGGTTGTCAATGACATCAATGGTGCTGTAACCGCTCTCGGTAATGGTTCGGCTGATTATTTTATGTGGGAACATTTTATGACTAAACCACTAGTGGACCAGGGCGTTTTTAGAAGAATATCAGATTGCCCTACCCCATGGCCATGTTTTGTAATAGCTGCAAGTGATGCTGCCATTAAAAAACATTCAAATCTCATAAAACATATACTAGAGGTCATCAACATCTACACCACAGATTTTAAGGACATTCCAAGTATTGATCGAATGTTGTCTAATCGCTATGGTCTAAAAATAGATGATGTTCAAGAATGGATGTCAATCACTCGTTGGAGTCAGGAAAATATTACACCTATGATGATCAAAAACGTTCAGCAACAATTGTTAGCATTAAACATCATAGATCAAACGATTCCTTTTGATGAGCTTGTCACCAATCTATAGGCTTTAATTTTCTGGAACTCAAGATTTCATTACAGCGACTAAAATGTTTATTCCCAAACCAATACCCTCTATTAGCGCTTAAAGGAGAAGGATGGCCGGAAGTCAGAATGTGATGCTTTCCGGCATCTATAAGTTTCACTTTGCGCTTGGCATAACCACCCCAAAGCATAAAAACCACATCGGATTTGCCTTTGGAAATGGTTTTGATAAGGTGGTCTGTAAAAGTCTCCCAACCTTTGTTTTGATGACTCCCAGCTTGACTTGCTCGAACGGTTAAGGTAGCATTAAGTAGCAACACTCCTTGTTTAGCCCAATGTTCCAGATTTCCACTCAAAGGATAGGTTTTATCAACGTCTGTACCTAACTCTTTGAAAATATTGATCAGTGAAGGAGGATGCGATGTTCCATCGGAAACTGAAAAGCAAAGTCCGTTTGCTTGAGTGGGGCCATGATAAGGATCTTGACCTAAAATAACGACCTTACACTGATCAAAGCTGCAATGATCCAATGCAGAAAATATGAGCTCCTCAGGTGGGTAACAAGTGTTGCTTTCATATTCTTTTTCTACAAATTGTTGTAACTGCTTGAAATAGTTCTTTTTAAATTCACCTTTTAAATGAACCTTCCAATCTGAATTAAGATTTAATTCCATGGTCCTATCGCTTTTTAGTTGATCGCCTTATTTCTACCCGATTTGATCATTTAACCAATCAATCACAGTTTTGTACAGATCTTCTCGTTCTAGGTCATTGTGCAATTCATGATAGCCCCCATCATATAACCTTAAATCAATCAGAGTTGACTGTTTAGCAAAAGCTTTACTTGCCCAGTGGCTAGTTATATAATCTCCAGTTCCGTGAAACATCAGGGTTTTTATCGTAAGCTTTTCAGGATTTTGCATAATCCAATGGCCACTTTCCATAACTGGAAACGTATAGACCGGGCTTACTTTATTGTGTACCAGTGGATCATCTTTATACTTCACCACTTCCTCTTCGAGTCTAGAGATGAGCTTTGGGTCTATACCACTGGGAAGGGTTATCGTAGGATATAAATAATGACACAGTCGTCCTAAATATAATTTCCAAGCTGGTGGATCAAAAGCTAATTTTAAGTATGGGCTTGAAATAATCAAGCCTTTACATGGGAGCGATCTAGTCATGGTAAAGTTCAATACCACATTTCCTCCTAGACTATGACCATATAAAAACAAGTCCAGTTCCGGAAAGATCTCCGCCTTTTTGCGACATACTACCTCAAGACTGTTTAGCACGGCTTTGTAACTTGGACAGCAGCCTCTTTTGCCCTCACTGTGTCCATGACCAAATAGATCGTATCCAAACACTGCAAACCCAGCATCTACTAACTCAGGAACCAATGATCCTGAATAGCGTCCACTGTGTTCTCCCATACCGTGTACTAAAACTATAGCCGCTTTAGGATTTTCGTTATACCAATACTGGCCGAAAAGTCGTCTATTATGACAAAAAAAATGATATCCTTGATATTCCATTTCACAAAATAAAGAGATCGTTCACTGCTCTAAAATCGCAAACCATAAGTAGATGCCCTACCGAATTGTGTATTATTTTATCAGAGGATGTGCTTTAACTCCTTCTGTAGTGATCTCTACAGGTTTAATAAAACCATTTTCATCGAATTCCATTTTTTCGATACAAGTTTCTCGAGAATCCCTTGCAGTAATCCCATTTGGTCTTCTGTGATAAACGATATAGTATTGTTCAGCGTTTGGATATTTAATAACCGAGTGATGACCAGCACCTGTGGCAATCTCTGGTGTAAATTCAAGTATTTTATCAATTCGTTTAAAAGGCCCCATTGGTGAATCCGCGATAGCATATGCCACGTTATAATCTGGACCTGTCCATCCCCCTTCAGACCACATAAAATAGTATTTACCATCTTTAATAAACATAAATGGTCCTTCTGTATAGCCCTCAGGAGTAATTTCCTTAAACACAGTTCCATCCTCATAAGGCACAAAGCCAGTAAAATCATCCTTGAGTTTGGCGATGTTGCAGTGGCCCCAACCACCATAGATCAAATAGTATTGGCCATCTTTGTCATGAAATACAAATTGGTCAATAGGTTGAGCACCATTGTGAAATTTCCCAACCAATGGCTTACCTATTAAATCTTTAAAAGGGCCAGATGGTTTATCAGCAATAGCAACACCTATACCTCCTATTTCTTGATCACTCTGAATATCATTCGCACCAAAAAAGAGGTAATATTTCTTATCTTTTTTAACAATTGCAGGTGCCCATACTGCCCGATTTGCCCATTTAACACTAGAGGTATCTAATACCTTTGGGTGCTTTGTCCAATTCACCAAATCCGGTGAAGAAAATGCGTCAAAAAAGACCTGGTCCTCATAGGCGGCTGAATAGGTTGGATATATCCAATAGGTGTCATCAAAAACAATACCTTCGGGGTCCGCATACCAACCCGGAAACACTGGGTTGTTTTGTGCAGAAATAGTTAGGCAAGCCCAGAGGGAAAAGAATAATAACGTAGGTTTCATAAAATTTGGATTTCAGTTTAATGTTCAAGAACATCCCGCATAGCTTTCGCCTTAACAAGACATTCCTCATATTCATTTTCAGGGATTGATTTTGCTGTAATAGCGCTCCCGACGGAGAAAGATACATATCTTTTTTCAGAATTATATAAAATGCTTCTAATGATTACATTGAAATCAAAATCTCCTTGGGGAGTGATATACCCCACGGCACCACTGTACAAGCCTCTTTTGAATGTTTCTTGTTCTTCTATAATTTTCATAGCAGTGTACTTCGGTGCGCCAGTCATACTCCCCATAGGGAAAGTACTTTTTATTAAATCCACTGAATTGGTTTGCTCAGGCACCTGTGCGACAATGGTGGAAATCATCTGATGTACTTGTAAAAAACTGTAGACCTTACATAATTCCTCAACTTCAACGCTACCCTTTACTGCAATTTTCGAAAGGTCGTTTCTAACAAGATCAACAATCATAACATTCTCCGACAACTCTTTAGGATCGTTTTTCAAATGTTCGATTAACATAGCATCCTCAGCTATATCCTTTGATCTTTTGGAAGTCCCTTTAATGGGTTGTGAGATGACGCTATTGCCCTGTCTTTGCAAAAACCGTTCAGGAGAGGCACATAACAAATGATACGCATCGAATTTGAAGTAACTCGCAAACGGGGGTTTGGATATGGTATTGAGATTTACGAATGTTTTTAATGGATCTATAGTCGAATCTTCGGCATAAAATTCTTGACAAAAATTAACCTCGTATATATCACCTCGATGTATGTGGTCAATGATTTTTTGGAAATGCTCGAAGTACTGATCTTTTTGCATCCGAAGTTTTATCTTAAGTGGATTCCCCTGATACGCTTGTTGATAAGAAATCTCTTGGGATTCAATATCTTGAAAATCTAGATCAAGTTCATCATCTACCATAGCCAGGTAGTGGAATTCCACAACAGTTCCATTTATTAAAAACAACTTTTTAGGTTGAAAGAAATAAAGGTCAGGCAAATTCAAGCCATCAAAATTTTTTGAACTTAGATCCTCAACTGCATTCTTTAGGTCATAAGTAAGAAAGCCGAATATCCAGTCTTTCATGGCAATTTGGTACTCCTTCAGTTCGTTAAAGGCATGAAAATAATCAGTCCTTATGCTTGTAAATGCATCTACAGCAAGTATGGCCTCATAATTGCTTTTAGTGTCTTGGTGCTGGTTGCTATCCAACCAGGCCACCTCTTGAAATTGCTCCGACCATTTTAAAAGCTGGGTTTTAAACAGCTCAACATTGGAAATATTGAATTGTTTAACAGTTCTACGCATATTGTGGTTAGGCTTAAGATTAGTATGTTACAAATTTAACAAAGAATACACATTTTAATCTAATAATAATTCCTAATATTGCAGTGTAGAATTAATACAACACGAATTTTTGCACAATGCAAACAGAACAACAAAAATATAGTTCCACTTCAAAAGCGTCGTTAAGCACAACAACGCCGTTATTTGCTTTGGTACCTGTTCGTCAAGTTCGCTTTCCACGTCGTCGTCGCCCGTAAGGGTGCGATCATATTATTGGAGTTAGGTGTGTCCGACTCCCCTTCAAAGAATCCATTTTTATATTTTCATTAATTTTTAATCAGGTAATTGAATGCAAATACTAATTGCAAACGATAAGCATATTCATTATGCTAAGGAGATATGTAATACCATAGACGAGTCCGCTAAGCAAAGAGGGACCGGTATTGCTAAAAGAACTCCTGAATACATTACCACCAAAATTCAAAATGGGAATGCGGTAATTGCCATCGAAGGCAATAAATTCGCCGGATTTTGCTATATCGAAACTTGGGGGCATGGGAAATTTGTCGCGAATTCTGGCCTAATTGTCCATCCTGATTTTAGAGGACAAGGTTTAGCCACTGAAATCAAAAAGAAAGTATTTCAGCACAGTCGAACAAAGTTTCCGGACGCTAAAATTTTTGGGATTACTACGGGACTCGCAGTAATGAAAATCAATTATGATTTGGGTTATGAGCCTGTAACTTTTTCTGAACTTACAGATGATCCAAGTTTTTGGAACGGATGTAAAACCTGTAGAAATTACGACATATTAATGCGTAATGAAGGAAAAATGTGCTTGTGCACAGGGATGCTGTATGATCCTGTTGAAAAGGAAAAGAACAAAAAATCACAGCATAAACACACTTATGACTCTAAAGTCTTTAAACGGTTAAAAAGTATTAAAGAATCCTTATTTCTATCAAAGGACAAACTAGACAAACTAGATAAAATATTCAAAAAATGAAAAAATTAGTATTAGCTTACAGCGGAGGGCTCGATACTTCCTATTGCGCAAAATCACTTTCTGAACAAGGATATGAAGTTCACGCGGTTAGTGTTAACACTGGAGGTTTTTCTAAAGAAGAAATTGCAGAAATTAAAGAAAAGGCTCTTGCTTTAGGAGCCAAAAATTACGTGTCCATTGATGCCGTAGAGAACTTTTACAACAAGGTTGTGAAATATCTAATCTTCGGAAATGTACTTAAAAACAATACCTACCCGCTTTCAGTAAGTGCTGAACGAATCGTCCAGGCTATTGAAATCGTAAATTACGCCAAAGAAAATGGCGCTAGCTACATTGCACATGGTAGTACAGGAGCCGGAAATGATCAAGTTCGATTCGATATGATCTTCCAAATTCTAGCACCGGAAATTGAAATCATCACGCCTATTCGTGATCAACAACTCTCAAGACAACAAGAGATTGATTATCTAAAGAGTAAAGGCATCCATATGTCTTGGGAAAAAGCTAAATATTCCGTGAACAAAGGACTCTGGGGTACTAGTGTTGGTGGGGACGAAACCCTTACCTCTCACCTACCTCTTCCTAGCGAAGCCTATCCTAGCCAGCTGACGAACATGGGAACTCAAAGGCTAAAACTAAGCTTCACCAAGGGTGAGCTAACCGCCATTGATGGAAAAAGCGATTCTCCTGTAGCATTAATCGAAAAACTTAATTCAATAGCTTCGCAATTTGCCATAGGTCGTGACATCCATGTGGGTGACACCATTATTGGGATTAAAGGAAGAGTTGGATTTGAAGCCGCTGCTCCACTAATCATTATCAAGGCGCATCATACCCTTGAAAAACATGCGTTGACCAAATGGCAACAACAACATAAAGAATACCTTTCGAATTGGTACGGAATGTTACTTCACGAGGGGAACTACCTAGATGAGGTCATGCGAAATATTGAAACTTTTCTAACTGACACTCAAAAAAATGTAACCGGAGATGTTTTTGTGAGCCTTCACCCTTACCGTTTTATTATAGAAGGAATACAATCAGCTCATGATTTAATGAACGCAAAATTCGGTAGCTACGGTGAGATGAATAAAGGGTGGACCGCCGAACAGGCCAAAGGCTTTATCAAGCTCAGCGCAAATGCCGTTAGAATCCATCAATCCGTAAACAATTCAGAAAAATGATCAAAGCAGGAATTATAGGAGGTTCAGGTTATACAGGAGGCGAATTAATTCGTCTTCTGCTAAACCACCCCAAAGTAGAGATCGATTTTGTATACAGCACAACCAAAGCTGATCAACCTATTGTACTCACACATGAGGATCTGTTAGGAAGTTGTGACCTTAAATTTGTCGGATCCATAAACACTGATATCGATGTCCTTTTCTTATGTCTTGGGCATGGGAATTCAAAGAAATTCTTGGATACCCATGAGTTCTCAGCAAAAACAAAAATTATAGACCTTAGTAATGATTTCAGATTAACACCTGATAAAAGTTATGGTGGAAGAACCTTCGAATACGGACTTCCGGAATTGCAAAAAGAGACCATTAAAAATGCCCAAAACATTGCGAATCCAGGATGTTTTGCGACAGCTATACAACTTGGTCTATTGCCTTTGGCTAAGGCTGGACTTTTAACGGAATCTATTCATACTAATGCTACAACAGGAAGTACCGGTGCTGGTGTAGTCCCATCACCTTCTACACATTTTAGTTGGAGGAACGATAATTTATCTTGGTACAAACCATTTACACACCAACATTTAGGAGAAATCAATCAAAGTATTGAGAGTCTTCAGAACAACCAACCAAACATTTTTTTATTGCCACAGCGCGGTGATTTTGCAAAAGGTATTTTTGTAACATCCTATATGAAATTTGAAAAAGGTTTGGAAGAAACTTGGAATTTGTTTCAAGATTATTATGTTATGGAACCGTTCACGCATGTTTCAACCAAAGAAGTCCACTTAAAGCAGGTTATTAACACCAATCATTGTTTTATTCACCTTCATAAGCATAATGACGTATTGCTTATCACTAGTATCGTTGATAATTTAATCAAGGGTGCTTCTGGTCAAGCCGTGCAAAATATGAACTTACTCTTTGGTTTTACAGAAACGGACGGACTAAATTTAAAAGGAAGTTATTTCTAAAAACTAAAAACAAAACACATGAAAGTTACCGTTATTGGATCAGGAAACCTTGGAAAATCTATAATTGCAGGACTAGCGTCCAGCTCGTTATTTGATCCAAAGAACATTTTAGTAGCCGACAAGTCAAACGAAAATTTGCAATTCATTAAAGAGTCATCTGGAGTCTCCGTGACCCCTGATAACAATATTGCCGTTAAAGACGCCAAGTGGATTATCCTTTGCGTCCAACCAAGGGTATTAAAATTGGTTTTGGATGAGATTAAAGATCAACTCAATCCGGATCAGATTTTAATCTCTACTGTCACCGGAGTGTCCATCGAAGAAATTAATAAAACTGTTCCTCAAAACAAGATCATAAGGGCAATGCCTAATACGGCAGCCATAAAACAACAATCCATGTCTTTTATCACCTCGTTAGACAATGAGCACGAGGATGTAAGCTTTGTTGAAAAAATGTTTGGCACTATTGGAAAGACCATGATTATTGAAGAACATCTCATGCAAGCAGCAACTGTTTTAGGGGCTAGTAGCACTGCATTTTTCTTACGTTTTTTACGTGCCTTAACTCAAGGGGGAGTTCAAATGGGGTTTCACCCTCATGAGGCTCAAGAGATTTCAGCGCAAGTAGCCATCGGGGCAGCTGCATTAATCGAAGATGGAACACATGCAGAGGTCGAGGTGGATAATGTCACCACACCACGAGGTTGTACTATTGAAGGTTTAAATGCCATGGAACACAACGGACTTAGTTCCGCTGTTATTAAAGGTGTTATGGCAGCATACCAACGAATAAATAACATAAACTAGGGTATTTTGTTGTATTTCTTAAGAATTCCATTAAAATACCAAAATAATAAACTCTGTACACAATAAATGAAACTGTTCGATGTTTATCCATTATACGACGTTACTCCGCAGCGAGGGAACGATGTATTTGTTTACGATACTAACGGCGATGAATATTTAGATCTCTATGGAGGTCACGCTGTAATTTCAATTGGTCACGCCCACCCTACATACGTAGAAAGCTTGACTGAGCAGATTAAAAAACTAGGCTTTTACTCCAATGCTGTTCAAAATCCACTTCAGGTGGAACTGGCAGAAAGGTTAGGAAGACTTTCTAATTGTGAAGATTATCATTTATTTCTTTGCAATTCAGGAGCAGAAGCTAATGAAAATGCACTTAAGCTAGCCTCATTTCATACCAATAAATCACGGGTAATTGCTTTTAAAAATGCATTTCATGGAAGAACATCAGCAGCAGTTGCAGCAACAGATAATAGGGCTATCAATGCGCCTATTAATAACCAGCACAGCGTCACCACTTTCCTTCCTTTAAACCAACTTCACTCTTTAGATTATGAATTAGCGTTCGGTGACGTTTGTGCGGTTATATTAGAACCCATCCAGGGTGTCGGCGGATTAGACCAACCGACCACAGAATTTTTACAAGGAGTGGCTCAATTGTGTAAAAAACACAATGCAGTCCTCATAATGGATGAAATTCAATCCGGGTACGGAAGAAGCGGTAAATTCTTCGCCTTCCAACATCACAATATAGAACCTGACATAATTACAGTCGCCAAAGGTATGGGGAATGGATTCCCTATGGGAGGAGTTTTGATCCATCCTAAATTTCAGGCAAAACACGGTATGCTCGGTACTACTTTTGGTGGGAATCATCTGGCATGTGCTGCAGGCCTTGCGGTACTGGAGGTTATAGAAAAGGAAAACTTAATAGAAAACGCGGCAAAAATTGCTACATATTTCAAGGAAAAAGCCAAGGGAATCAACTCTTTACAACAAATAAAAGGTAGAGGACTCATGCTTGGAATGGAGTTTGAGCAAGCTATATCAGAAATACGAAAAGCACTTATTTACGAGAAACACATTTTTACTGGCGGCTCGGCAAATAAGAACTTATTAAGAATTTTACCGCCGTTAACGATTAAAAAACATCACATAGATCAGTTTTTCACTGCACTAACTGATGTTTTAAAAAATCAAAAACATAATGAATAAATTATTAACAATTACAGAACGAAACAATGTATTAACCACTATGGCCGAACTGATTCGAAAGGAAAAGGACGCCATAATAAAAGAAAACCAGAAGGATCTAGATGCCTATGATGGGGGTGACCTCGCTATGGAGGATCGCTTGAAGGTCGATGAAGAGAAAATCCAAGTGATGATCACATCACTAAACGAACTTACTGCCAAGGAAGATCCTCTTGGAGTGGAACGTTTCCATTTTCAACATGACAACGGTATGCATGTTTATAACAAAACCGCACCATTCGGAACCGTAATGATCATTTATGAGTCACGCCCGGATGTTACCGTTGAGGCTGCCGGAATTGCTTTTAAGTCTGGAAATAAGATTGTTCTAAAAGGTGGGAAAGAATCAATTAATTCAAATCTGAAAATTGTAGAATTATGGGATCGTGCTTTAAAACAACACGGTATCAATGAGCAATGGGTAGAGTATCTGAAATTTGACAGAAAACAAACCCAGGCCTTTTTAGAAAAACCAACACAACCAATTGATTTAATAGTGCCTCGAGGGGGCGAACGCTTAATTGAGTTTGTTAAACAAAATGCCAGCTGCCCGGTTATTGTCAGCGGAAGGGGAAACAATTTTGTCTATGCACACAAGGATGCTGATCTCGATCTGGCGCTTAATGTTATTATAAATGCTAAGACAGCTAAAATTTCAGCCTGTAATGCCTTGGATAAAGTTTTGATCGATAAAAACTTACCCAACTACAATGCTTTTGTAAAAAGACTATTAGAAAGACTTTCTGAGTTCAATGTTGAAGTTTTTGTCGATAAAGAGCTGAGTGATTTTGATGGTGTCAAAAGCATTACCGATCAGGATATCTGGTACGAAGAGTTTTTAGATTATAAAATTGTAGTTGGATTGGTTGACTCTGTAGAGCAAGCTATTTCAAAAATTAATAAATATTCTGGAGGTCACTCCTCCTCTATCATAACTAGAGACCAACAAACCGCAGATCAATTTATGACCACAGTAGATACAGCAGCAGTATATCATAATGCTTCTACTCGATTTACAGATGGTGGGCAATTAGGTCTTGGCGGTGAATTGGCCATTAGTACAGATAAATTACATCAACGTGGTCCCATTGGACTTGAACACCTAGTCACCAATAAATGGTATATCCACGGAGATGGACAGATCAGATAACTCAAGTATAATTAATTAAATTTTATAGTCCGTATTTCGAAGAATTCGAAATAAATAGAGAAACAAATAAAAACAAAAAAATGAGTAAGCCAAAAAAGAAGAAAAAAAGAATTCTATTAAAAATAGGTTCCAATACGCTTACAAAAGAATCCGATCAAATATCAAGAGGTAAAATTGAAGATATAGGTCGACAAATCGCAGTGCTCCAAGACGAGTATGAATTTGTGATTGTCAGTTCCGGAGCGAAAGTTGTTGCAAAGCAATTTGTCAATTTGGAAAGTACTTATAGCGAAGAGATAAATGTAAAACAAGCATTAACCTCAATAGGTCAACCCCATCTCATTAGAATTTTTCAAGAGAATTTCAGGGAATTGGGCCTCCTAGCCTCACAATGTCTACTTTCTTATTCCGATTTTGAAAAAGAAGAATCTAAGAAAAACATTGTGAACACCATTAACATTCTTGTAGATAACGGATACATTCCAATTATCAATGAAAATGATACGGTAGCCACGGACGAAATTCAGTTCGGGGATAATGATAAACTCGCAGCACTAACTGCCGAACTATTAAAAGTTGATCTTTTAATAATAGCCACAAATACCTATGGGATTTACACTGCTAAGTCTTTTAAAAATGGACATCCGGAAACAATAACTGACGTTCAAAATTTTTCAGACTTAAAGAAGGAAGTTGTAGATAGCGATAAGTCCAAACATGGTACCGGAGGTATGAGTTCTAAAGTAGTAGCATTAGAAATAGCCAATAAGGCAAATATAGAAACATGGATTGTCAATGGATTAAAAGACAATTTTATTATAAATGCGATCAATCAAAAAACACCATTTACAAAAATTGAATAAAGCGTAAGATAATCCTGAAAGTATCAGCACCCAAAATGACTTTTAAGCAAAGTAAACACAGCGAAAAGTTGTACATTTTGGGTGTTTTTAGTCGTATATATCATCCTTGAAAATAAATGAATGCAACCAACAAAAAAAGAATTGTTCTTAAAATAGGGTCTAATACCCTAACAAAAGAATCCGATCATATTTCCCGAGGGAAGATTGAGGATATCGCCAACCAGGTAGCCTCTCTTAAAGATCAATATGAGTTCATAATTGTAAGCTCAGGCGCTATTGCTGCAGCAAAACAATTTGTAAGGCTAGAGGGCAACGGAAAAGAAATTAATGTAAAACAAGCACTTGCTTCTATAGGTCAATTGCATTTGATGCGAATTTATCAAGAGAACTTTAGAGAGCTGGGACTTTTTATATCGCAATGCCTTTTGTCCTACTCTGATTTTAAAAGTGATTCTACTAGGGAGAATATCGTAAATACGATAAACATTCTGTGCGAGAATGACTATATACCGATTATCAACGAAAATGACACCGTGGCCACAGATGAAATTCAATTTGGGGATAACGATATGCTAGCCGCCATGACAGCTGTATTACTCGATGCTGACCTATTGATCATCGCCACCAATACCAACGGAATTTATACCAGAGACTCTATCAAAAACAAACAACTAAGAACCATTACCAATGTGGCTAGCATAGAAGAGCTAACAAGTGAAGTAGTAGATGGAAAATCATCACACGGTACCGGCGGTATGCTCTCTAAGGTAGAAGCCGTAAAAATTGCCAACCAAGCAAATATTGAAACTTGGATTCTTAATGGTTTAGAAGATGACTTTATTGTCAAAGCGGTTAATGAATCTAGCGTTTTTACCAAGATTTTAAAAACAGTAACACATTAATATCGTGTAATATACTATAGCTTAGTGAGATTATAAGTTTATATGTAGCGGTAAATTAAACGATCAACACATGAAACAGTATTTAGATTTAGAGGACATCAATGATTTAGATGGTCTGATCCAAAAAGCCATCGCTTTAAAAAGCAACCCGTTTAACCATCAGGACTTAGGTAGGAATAAGACAATTGGGTTGTTGTTTTTTAACTCCAGTCTTAGAACGCGTCTAAGTACTCAAAAAGCAGCACAAAACCTCGGGATGAACGTGATGACTTTAGATCTTAAGACTGATAGCTGGCAACTGGAATTTGAAGATGGAAGCATTATGGATGCCAATACAGCAGAACACATTAAGGAGGCGGCTGCGGTAATTTCACAGTATGTCGATATTATGGCACTAAGAGCTTTTCCTACCCTGACTGACAAGGCGCAAGATCAAAAAGAAACAATCTTAAAAAGCTTTCAAAAATACGCTAGTGTACCGGTGGTAAACATGGAGAGTGCTACCGCACATCCACTACAGGCACTAACTGATGCCATTACCATTGTTGAACACAGTACCATCAAAAGACCAAAAGTTGTCTTGACTTGGGCACCTCACCCTAGAGCACTACCTCATGCTGTTCCAAATTCATTTGCTAAAGCAATGCAAATGATGGATGTGGATTTTTGTATCACTCATCCAAAAGGTTATCAGCTCAATCCGGAGATCACTAGAAATACACGGATCATTTACGATCAGGACGAAGCTTTAATGAATGCTGATTTTGTTTATGCTAAAAACTGGAGCAGCTATGCTGACTACGGAAAAGTTTTGTGCAACGATCAGAGCTGGATGATAACTTCAAAGAAATTAAACAATGCTAAGTTTATGCATTGTCTTCCTGTTCGTCGAAACGTAATCGTTTCAGACCAAGTATTAGACAGTGATCAATCTTTAGTTATCCAACAAGCCAATAATCGAACATACGCCGCTCAAGCTGTTTTAAAAGAACTACTTGAAAGTATGTAATGTAATTAATTAAGAATGAAAGTATCCGTAGTTAAAATAGGTGGAAACCTTATTGAAGATGAGGCTGATTTAGAGCAAGCCCTAAATAATTTTGCTCAAATAGAAGGATTGAAAATTCTGGTTCACGGAGGTGGTAAATTAGCAACTCAGTTAGCGCAAAAACTAGGAATCGAAACCAAAATGGTCGATGGGCGAAGAGTTACCGATGCGCAAACCCTGGAAATAATCACCATGGTATATGGAGGATTGGTTGGTAAAACCATCGTCTCTAAACTCCAAGCAAAGCAATGTAACGCTGTTAGTTTATCGGGTGCCGATCTAAACAGTATACAATCGGTAAAACGCCCTGTTAAAGACCATGACTTTGGCTTTGTGGGAGATATCAAAAAGGTGAATGCAGAGAGTTTTAGTACACTTCTAAAAGCACAGATCACTCCTGTTTGCTGTGCAATTACCCACGATGGAAATGGACAGCTACTCAATACCAATGCTGACACTATTGCCTCAGAGATCGCTATAGCTCTCTCCGAGAAGTATGAAGTATCTCTCTACTACTGCTTTGAGAAGAAAGGAGTACTTCGAAGTATTTCCGATAAGAATTCTGTAATTACAGACATCGATCGCACCTCTTATGATAAATTGATTGAAGAAGGTATCATCGCTGATGGTATGTTGCCTAAGTTGCACAACTGTTTTCACGCACTTGAAAATAAAGTACAACATGTCTATGTCGGAAGTATTTCGATGCTTGCAAACCCGAACGAACAAAAAACAACCCTACATTTAAACGAATTCAACTAGAATATAATGACCATAGAATCCCTAAAAAAAGAGGCTCTCGAACTCTTAAAATTACTTATAAGGACACAATCCTTTTCATCAGAGGAGGACAAAACTGCGCTTTTAATTACCGAGTGGTTCACTCGTTACAACATACCTTTTAAAAGACAAGGCAATAACATCTGGGCATTTAATAAAGATTTTCAATCAGGCAAACCTTTGATGTTGCTCAATTCACATCATGATACTGTAAAGCCAAACAGTGCTTATACAAAGGATCCTTTTGATGCTCATATTGAAGATGGCAAACTTTATGGCCTGGGAAGTAATGATGCCGGAGGATGTTTAGTCTCGTTGATTGCGACTTTCACCTACTTCTACCAGAAGACCAATTTAAATTACAATCTAGTGATTGTAGCCTCTGCAGAAGAAGAAAGTTCAGGTCCTAATGGACTTAAATCAGTATTAAGCGAACTTCCAAATTTGGATGTTGCTATTGTAGGAGAACCTACACTTATGAATCTCGCTATTGCAGAAAAAGGCTTAGTGGTTTTTGACGCTGTTGTAAAAGGAACACCTAGTCACGCAGCACATCCAAATGATGACAATGCCATTTATAAAACCATTAATGTTCTAGAGTGGTTCAGAGATTATAAATTTGAAAAAGTATCTGAGGTATTAGGTCCCGTGAAATTAACAGTCACTCAAATAGAGGCTGGGAACCAACACAATGTGGTACCTGCTGATGTTCGTATGGTTATTGATGTCAGAGTGAATGACAAGTACAGCAATCAAGAGATTTACGACACCTTAAAAAACGAAGCACCATGTGAGCTAACTCCTAGGTCCCTTGGATTAAACTCTTCTGCAATTCCTGCAGATCATCCTTTAGTCAAAGCAGGCCTTGAACTCGGTAGAACAACCTATGGTTCTCCTACTCTTTCGGATCAAGCCAATTTGTATTGTCCTTCCCTTAAACTGGGACCAGGTGACTCAACACGTTCGCATTCGGCAAATGAATTTATTTATGTGACCGAAATAGAACAAGGAATCGAATTATACATTGAACTATTGACTAAAGTCCTAGGTTAGATTCAACTAAAATAATTTTTTAATATCATAAAGCAATTAACAAAACAACCGCTAATTTTACTGCGTTAGAATTCAAAAAATAAGATCGCTATGAAACTATGGGATAAAGGTTTTTCAACAGATAAGAAAATTGATGTTTTTACCGTTGGTTCTGATAGAGAATTGGACCTGGTAATTGCAAAATACGATGTACTTGCATCCAAAGCTCATGCAAAAATGCTCAGTAAAATCGGACTAATTTCCAAGGAGGAAGCCCAACAATTGACTGCTGCATTAGATACTATAGGAGAGGATATTCAAGAGGGTAACTTTACCATAGAAGACAGTTTCGAAGATGTTCACTCTAAAATAGAATTTTTGTTAACTGAGAAACTTGGAGATACCGGTAAGCGTATACATACTGCACGTTCTAGAAATGATCAAGTTTTAGTCGCCGTTAATCTCTACCTCAAAAGTGAACTCGCACAAATTAAACACAGTACCAAAGAATTATTTGACGACTTAATCAATTTGGCGGATCAATATAAAGATGTTTTACTTCCCGGTTATACGCATTTACAAATCGCGATGCCGTCTTCATTTGGATTGTGGTTCTCTGCTTATGCAGAAAGCCTCATTGACGATATGTACTTTGTGGAAGCAGCATATAAAACAGTAGATCAAAATCCGCTTGGAAGTGCTGCCGGCTACGGAAGCTCATTCCCAATTGATAGAGACTTCACCACAGCGGAGTTAGATTTTAAAGATCTTAAGTATAATGTGGTGGCTGCACAAATGAGTCGTGGAAAATCTGAAAAGTCTACGGCATTTGCCCTAAGTAGTGTTGCTGCGACCTTATCGAAATTCGCCATGGATATATGCCTTTACATGAGCCAGAATTTTGAGTTCATCACCTTTCCCAATGAGCTTACCACAGGATCGAGTATCATGCCACATAAAAAGAATCCTGATGTGTTTGAACTCATTCGAGGAAAATGTAATAAAATCCAAGCCGTTCCAAATCAATTGGCCATGCTGACCACTAACCTTCCTAGTGGATATCACAGGGATTTGCAATTGACTAAGGAGATCATTGTTCCAGCAATTCAGGAGCTAAAATCTTGCTTGGAAATGATGAGCTTTTCCATCAAAAACGTCATTGTCAACGAAAGTATTTTAGATGATACTAAATACGACTACTTATTCAGTGTAGACACATTAAATGACCTAGTTCTAAACGGAATGCCATTTAGGGATGCTTATAAACAAATGGGGCAGGCTATTGAAAATGGTGATTACAAACCCAAGAAAGATATTAAACATACGCACAAAGGCAGTTTAGGCAATTTGTGCTTAGATGAAATCAAGGCCAAAATGGATCAAATTCATTAAGGCTAAAATCTGGACAAACATAAAAACAAGGTGCTCACAACAATGGGGTACCTTGCTTTTTTTAAGAGTGTTAGTTTATTTTAATAAATCTTCTTCAAAAAGTTTTGCAATGCCTCCTGGTGTTTTTCTATCAACTCAGTATTGGTCATAACACCCTTTTTAACTGAAAAGTTCTCCTTAAAATTAGGCAAGGAAAAAATATCTTCTACTTGAGCGCCAAAACGTGGCAGTAATTTTTCGGTAACTCCAATGGATCCCGTTGCACCTCTGGCTCCGTTAGAAGTTCCTAAAACAAAAACATATTTTTCGTTCAAAAATTTACGATCTACTCTGGATAACCAATCAATTAGGTTCTTAAAGTATGCTGAGGGATTTCCATTGTGTTCATTAACGCTTATAATGACTCCATCAGCCTCTACAATGTCGTCTTTTAATGCTACCAAAGAATCTTGATAACCCTTTGCCCGCTCCAGGTCTTCACTGAACATTGGGAACTCAACCTTGGCCATATTTAATAATTGAATATCGAAATCATCGATTAAAGAAACGGTATATTTAACCAGTTCATAGTTTATTGAGGTACTTGAATTACTTCCGGCAAAAGCGATGAGTTTTTTCATAAATAAGACGCTAATAAATTTTGCAATTATCGTTAAATATAAGTAACTTTTTTTAATTAAATTATTCAAATCCTTACTTTTACAAATCAATTATTTATAGCTATTTTTCCATGTTAAAACCTAGTGAATTCACAATAAACAACGAGCATTTAACGGTAATTATTCAAGGTACAGGAGCAGAAATTTCCAGTATCAAAGACAGCAATTCTCAAGAGTATATTTGGCAAGCCGATCCAAAGATTTGGGGAAGTCATGCGCCTGTACTTTTCCCGATAATTGGAGCCTTAAAGAATGGTTCGTTTAGTTATAAAGGCAAGCAATATAGTGTGCCGAAACATGGGTTGATTCGCTATAATGAAAATCTAAAGGTTCTCAAACACTCTACAAGCGAACTAAAGCTTCATTATACCTTTAATGATGAGACCCTAAAAGATTATCCATTTAAATTTGAGTTTATCATTGGCTTTTCATTAAAAAACAAAAGCCTAGAGGTTCAACACCAGGTTTTAAATCACGGTGATGACCAAATGTTGTTTTCCTTAGGTGGCCACCCCGCATTTAAATGCCCACTGACAGACCAGGACAACTACCAAGACTATGTTTTAAAATTTAAACACAAGGAGACTTGCAAACGTCATATGATCGATGAGAATGGTTTGCAAAATGGGGAGTCTATTCCTTTTTTTAATGATGAAGATACCATAGAATTAAAGCACTCTTTATTTAGGGATGATGCATTAATTTTCAAGAACTTAAAATCCAGACTAGTTAGTTTAGAGCACAAGACCAAAGGAAAAGTGCTCAGTGTAGCTTTTAAAGATTTTAATTACCTAGGTATTTGGGCAAAAACTAACGGGAATTTTGTTTGCATTGAACCTTGGCTTGGTATAACTGATCATATTGATACCAGCGGTGATTTCACCAAAAAAGAAGGGGTTTTAACGCTTGGGCCAGGAGAGAATTTTAATGCTTCCTTTACTATTGAAATCCATTAAATCGTCTTGAATTAAATAATCCCTTATCTAACTTCCACAGTTATCATAAAAATAAAAGGGGCTGACTTTTATAAAAAATCAACCCCTTAAAATTTGGCCGCACTTTTAAGTTATAGTGCATATATCATTCTCTCAGATTGTCGATACTTAAGTTGACAAACTATTCCTTTTACACATGTAAAGCTCTATCATCTGTAGCGGCAAGTGCTGCTTCTTTAACAGCTTCCGCATATGTAGGGTGTGCATGACTCATTCTTGAAATGTCTTCTGCACTAGCTCTGAATTCCATAGCCGTAACAGCTTCAGCAATTAAATCAGCAGTTCTTGCTCCGATCATGTGGATACCAAGAACCTCATCTGTTGTCTGATCAGCGAGTATTTTTACAAAACCATCTATATCCATACTAGCACGAGCTCTTCCTAGAGCACGCATGGGGAACTGTCCGGTTTTATACTTCACCCCCTCTTGCTTGAGTTGTTCTTCAGTTTTTCCAACTGCTGCAACTTCTGGCCAAGTGTATACAACACCGGGGATAAGGTTGTAATTTATATGTGGTTTTTGACCCGCCAAAGTTTCAGCAACAAACACCCCTTCTTCTTCTGCCTTATGTGCAAGCATAGCACCTTTAATGACATCACCAATGGCATAGATGTTTGAGACATTGGTTTGCAAGTGTTCATTTACCTCAACCTGTCCTTTTTCATTTAGCTTAATTCCGGTCTTATCGAGATTTAGTCCCTCTGTGTAAGGTCTACGACCGACACAAACTAAACAGTAATCACCTTCAAAGCTAACTTCTTTGCCTTTTTTATCATCCGCTTTCACGGTAATCTTGTCCCCTTTACGGGTAACTTCTTTTACCTTATGCGAAGTGTAGAATTTCATACCGCCTTTTTTCAAGGAACGCTGTAACTCTTTAGAAAGACCGCCATCCATTGTTGGAATAATACGATCCATATATTCTACCACACTTACTTGAGCACCTAAACGGTTGTATACTTGTCCTAATTCCAATCCGATAACTCCACCCCCAATGATGACAAGATGTTTTGGAATTTCTTTTAGAGATAAGGCTTCAGTAGAAGTAATTATACGCTCTTTATCCAATTTAATAAAAGGTAATGTAGAAGGCTTGGAACCTGTAGCAATAAGACTCTGCTTAGCTTCTATTTCTTCAGTTTTACCGTCTTTTTCTATAAGGATATGAGTAGCATCTTTAAAACTTCCGAAACCGTGGTATACATCAATTTTATTTTTATCCATCAAAAACTCAATCCCTTTGGTAGTCTGATCCACTACTCCTTGCTTACGAGAAATCATTTTTTCGATGTTGACCTTTACTTCTCCTGGAATTTCAATACCATGGGCTTCAAAGTTTTTTACAGCCTCCTCATAGTGATGCGAAGAATCTAAAAGTGCCTTCGACGGAATACAACCAACATTTAAACAGGTTCCACCTAAAGTGTCATACTTTTCAATAATTGCAGTTTTCATTCCGAGTTGAGCACATCGAATTGCAGCCACATAGCCACCTGGTCCTGAGCCGATAACGGCTACGTCATATGTATTCATATAATTTTATTTGCGATGAATATTATAGTTAGATAACAAAAATACAAATGTTTTATGGTACTAGGGCTACGAAATAATTGAAAAAACGATGCTTTTAGGAAGCTCATAATTAAAGGTACATCGAATTATTTATTATCCTAAAAATTGCGGTCTATTTTCAGTATGTGCGACAATGCAATCTCGCCCTTCAAATCTTTCCGTAGAGATTTAAATTTTAGCATCCATAGACTTTTCTATAAACGCGGGGAAATCCATTAAAAATGGTGAAAACGCTAGGATTTCCTATACGAAAATATTTTAAATCTATTAACTTTTACCTTGTGGAACTATCCGTATCTTTGCAGTTACTTTAACGTTTTCGTCTATGGAGTGTATCAGTGTTTTTGACATGCTAAAAATTGGCGTTGGCCCATCTAGTTCTCACACCTTAGGACCCTGGCGTGCAGCTCAGCGGTGGATAGAAGAACTCAATGATGATCAATTATTCCACAGGGTGGAAAGCATCCAGGTTCACATGTATGGTTCCTTATCTCTAACAGGTAAAGGTCACGCCACCGATTTGGCTGTTTTACTTGGGCTCTCAGGAACTGATCCAGAATATGTTCCCATAGATCATATCAATTCCATAGTAAATAAAATAAAGGAAGAATTAGTATTGAACTTTAACAACCAAAGGAAAGTTGAGTTCAATCCTGAAAAAGACTTGATTTTTCACAGGGACTTTCTTCCATTCCATGCTAATGGTATGCGATTCACCGGTATTTTAGATAATGGATCTACCTATGAACAAACCTATTATTCTATAGGGGGTGGTTTTGTTGTGAAAGAAGAACTCTATCATCCTAAGGATAACCTTGATATTATAAAGCAGTTTCCTTTTCCAATTCAAAAGGGAACAGAACTTCTAAACTTCTGTCATGCAGAGCAAAAAACGATATCTGAAATTGTTTTAGAGAACGAACTTTCACTTCGAAGTGCAGAGAAAATTGATACGGAATTAAAACGCATCTGGGATACCATGCTTGAATGCATGTATTTAGGCTGTCATACCGAGGGTAATTTACCGGGTGGACTGAATGTACGAAGAAGAGCCTTTGACACACATCAACGTTTAAAAGGAGATCTAGAATATAATAGCCCTACAGAGTGGATTGGTGTGATTCGAAAAACAGAGGTAAAATTCAGACAAATTCTAAAATGGGTTAGCTGTTTTGCTATAGCCGTTAATGAAGTAAATGCCTCTTTAGGAAGAGTAGTCACCGCACCAACCAATGGAAGCGCTGGTGTTATACCTTCTGTTTTAATGTATTATTTAGTCATCGAAAATCATAATGCTGGATTTGAAGAAATTAAAAAATTCCTATTAGTGGCAGGAGAAATTGGTAGTATCTTTAAAAAAGGAGCTACGATCTCTGCAGCCATGGGTGGTTGTCAAGCTGAAATTGGAGTCTCTTCTGCCATGGCTGCCGGTGCTTTAACAGAACTTCTTGGAGGTAGTCCGGATCAAGTATTGATTGCAGCTGAAATAGCCATGGAACACCATTTAGGACTCACTTGTGACCCTATTGGAGGTCTTGTTCAAATACCTTGTATCGAGCGTAACTCCATGGGTGCTATAAAAGCAATAAATGCAGCTGAACTTGCTTTGGAAACTGATCCTAAGAACGTAAAAGTTCCATTGGATATGGTGGTTAACACCATGTGGGAAACCGCTAAGGATATGAACTCTAAATATAAAGAAACCTCAGAGGGAGGTCTAGCCGTTGGTGTTAACTTAAGTGATTGTTAAATACCTGGAAAACATTTAGTTACCTATCCTAACCAATCCTTAAAAGCTTTGACCCTTTGGCGGCTAACAATAACCTCTGCATCCTCTAAATGATTCATCTTAAGTCGCAGACGGTTATTGGTATAATTGAGTATATCTCCAATTTGATTGATATTTATAATGTAGCCCCTGCTAATTCTAAAAAACAAATCAGGTTGTAGTTCCTCGTAGATGCCGTCCATTGTGGTGTCCATTACATAACTTCGATTCTCCAGGGTGTGTAGAAAGGTGCCTTTATCTTTACTATAGAAGCAAACGACGTCTTCCATAGCAATCAATTTGATTCGCTGGCCCACGCTTACGCTAATTCGTTTTTTATAGCCCCGATCCACAGGGTTGATGAGTAATTTTTTGACCTCTTCAAAGTTTAAAGAAACCTGTCCGATTTCAGGTTTAAAATGGCGATACTTTGCAATAGCATTTTCAAGCTCCTGGTCACAAATGGGTTTTAAGAGATAATCAATACTATTGAGTTTAAAGGCCTTTAAAGCATATTCATCATAAGCCGTAGTAATGATTATAGCACTCTTGATTTCTACAGCTTCAAAAATTTCGAAGGACAAACCATCAGAGAGTTGAATATCTAAAAAAATAAGATCAGGATGTTGATGGGTTTCAAACCACTTAATGGATTGTTTTACATCGTGAAGCAACTGGTCAACCTCGACTCCGAGTTTGTGTAACATCCTTCCTAATCTCCTAGCAGAGGCCGCTTCATCCTCTATGACAATTACTTTCATGAAAAGTTATTCGTTTTTAATTGGTTGGTTTAAATCTCGTAAAATTTATGTTACTATTCCCATTTATGGCCAGTTTCTTTAGTGTAAGAGCCCTTTTCCCTTTCCATATATTCTCTAATTTTGCGCTGTTCCCAATCTTTGGTGAAGATTAAATTAAACCCAAAAACCTTCAAGGCATGGAAGACTATTCCAACGCCCCACCATATTGTTATCCACCAAAACCACGCATATTCAAATCCGTTGGTCATAAAGTTAATTAGTATAAAAAATAGGTTAACTATGATAAAGGTGGTCAATGAATTGTAAAACTTTTTCAATTCTGCAACTCGTTCTTTGGCATTGATGTATTTGTTGTCGTTAGATTCCATGCTATAGTTTATTAGGATTGTCTTTTTTCATGAGTTCTTTCAATTTTCGCTCCTCCCAATCTTTTCCTAGAATTGGGTGGTAATTGTAAGCTTCCATACCGTGAATTATCACCCCAATCCCCCATCCAACTACCGGGAATACTATCCATGGAAAACCTGCAGAGGTCGTATAGTTGATCCATGCTAAAAATGGTATCACTAAAATATAGGCCGTAAGATTTGCATAGAAATCTCTTATTTTTTTTGCCTTGGCCCTATCTAAGTTTTTACTCATAAACGGATGGTAGTCATATACTGACATGCCATGCATGACAACTCCTATCCCCCATCCAACGACTGGGAATACTATCCATGGAAAACCTGAGTTTGTGATATAATATATCCACACTAAAAAAGGTATCACTACTATATAGGCGGTAAGGTTTCCGTAGAATCCCTTCAAGTCTTCAACTCTTTTTTTAGCCTTAGCATAACGTTTGTTATCTATGTAATCTTCTTGAATCTGTTCCATTTTAATACGTTTTGTCAAAAGTGGTATTTTAACACTGAATTTAGCTTCCGTTTTTTCTACCTCAACCTTTCTCTCGGTGAGTAATGCATAGCGCTGTTTGATATTTACCAGTCCTACTCCAGTACTGTGTTTAATTACGGCTTTAGGCTTAAAATTATTGGTGACAACCAGGTTGTTTCCTTGTTGGAAAATCTTCACAGTTAAAGGTGAGTCTTGGGTTATTTGATTGTGTTTTATTGCATTTTCTAACAAGAGTTGTAATGAACAAGGCACCACTTTGGCTTCAAAATTAATATCCTGGGCTACTTCAAAAATTATACTGTTTTCAAAGCGCATACGCACTAGAGACATATAAATTTTAGCGTAATCCAACTCCTCTTCCACGCTGACTAATTCTTTGGATTTTTGTTCCAATACATAGCGATAGACCTTTGAAAGCAAGGTGGTGAACTTTTGAGCAGCTTCTGGATTTTCCTCAATCAGACTATTGAGCACATTCAAACTATTGAATAAAAAATGAGGATCCAGCTGACTCTTTAAAGCATCAAATTGGGCTGTCGCAGCTCCGGCGATGACTTTCTGCTCCTTAACCTTAGTTTCTTGCCTAGATTTATACAAATGGAAACCGCTAAATGCAGCGCCAAATAAAAAGCTGATGGCCAAAGGTACAGCGTAGTCCTCTATACTTTCATGGACTAAGAACCCTTTTACAGTCGCTCCCTCTATGGTCAAATAGGCTCCAAAATTTAAGAAAAATAAACAAACAAAACTCAACAACACCGCTCCTATGGTGCTTATAAGAAAGAGTACTTTGCCCTTTGCATTATATCTATTCTGCTTACGTGTCCATCTAAAGAAATTGGCATTGACAATAAACAAAACAATGGTGTATATCAAGGTTAAAATCAATCTATTTCTCAGCATATGGTTTAGAACAATCTGTTCCCCATTGCTATAATTGACTATCATAATAATCAAAAAGACAAGGATTCCTAAAATGAACCCTCTGATTATATCCCTTGTTAAATTAAGAATCATCCAAAAAGTAAATTATGATTCATAAAAGTAGTAAAAGTTTGGCAGACAGCTTCCTGAGTGATGCCAAACATTTCGAAATCTGAACCTAACTCTGCCCCGTGGATTCCTAAAATATTGGCTGAAAAAATTCCCTCAATAAAGTAATACGATAAATAATAAATTAACTGCATCATTATTTGATTGGTTTAAGATTTGATTCAAAAGTGTGACATAATAGCCTTTTATTAAAATATAAATTACCGAACTGTTGTATTTGATGGATGAATTGTTGATTATTAGTTTAAATGTCGCTTTTAAACTTTACCACGAACTGTTATCTTCGTAACCATGAATCCAAGTATACTACAAACACCTATAGAATATTTAAAGGGAGTGGGTGCCACCCGTGCGGATATTTTGCGCAAGGAATTAGGCATTCACAAGTATCAGGATCTTATTCAACTCTTCCCAAATCGCTATATTGATAAAACGCGATACTACAAGATCAATGAGCTTCAACAAAACGGAGCTGAAGTTCAGCTCATAGGGTACATCTCAAATTTCCGTATAGTAGAACAAAAAAAAGGTAAGCGATTGGTGGCTACTTTTAGAGATGACACCGGTGAGATTGAACTTGTTTGGTTTAGAGGACAAAAATGGATCTCCGAAAACACTAAGCGCGATCAACCCTATGTGATCTTCGGTAAATTAAATTGGTATGCTGGATTTTCCATGGCACACCCTGAGATGGAGCTATTCTCAGAACATGAAAAGAGCATACGTTCTGCTATGCAAGCCATTTACCCTTCCACTGAAAAGCTCGCCCAAAGAGGGATCAGCAATCGTGTGATTATTAAACTGATGGAGCAGCTTTTTATTACCACCAATGGACGTTTTGCAGAGTCACTACCCTTTGGGTTATCACAGGAGCTCAAACTCCTTTCTAAGAGTAAGGCCATGTTCAATATTCATTTCCCACAAAGTCAAGAATATTTGGCCAGAGCGCAGTATCGGTTAAAATTTGAAGAGTTGTTTTATATCCAGCTCCAATTGATATCGAAAAACCTCAGCCGAAAAACTAAAATTAAAGGCTATAAATTTGAAAAGGTTGGTGCTAACTTTACAACCTTCTACGAGAAACACCTTCCCTTTGAACTTACCTCTGCTCAAAAACGAGTTATTAAAGAAATCAGAAATGACTTGGGTACTAGCGCTCAAATGAATCGTCTTTTACAAGGAGATGTAGGGTCAGGAAAAACCATCGTAGCACTGATGAGTATACTTTTGGCTCTCGATAATGGATTTCAAGCTTGTTTGGTGGCCCCTACTGAGATTTTAGCCACCCAACACTACAATGGTATTGTAGATTTGGTTAAAGAAATGGAGATCGAAGTACGACTGCTTACAGGCTCAACCAAGACCTCTGCTCGAAAAGAAATACACCAACAACTTGAAAGCGGAGAACTTCATATCCTCATAGGCACTCACGCTGTTTTGGAAGATAAGGTCACCTTTCAAAATCTAGGACTAGCCATTGTTGACGAACAGCACCGATTTGGCGTTGCACAACGGGCGAAATTGTGGCGTAAAAACGATATACCACCTCATATTTTAGTGATGACTGCTACCCCCATACCAAGGACACTAGCTATGAGTCTATACGGTGATTTAGACATCTCTGTTATTGATGAACTTCCTCCTGGAAGAAAACCTATCAATACGGTGCATCGGTATGATAGTAACAGACTCAAGGTATTTCGTTTCATAAGGGATGAAATTCAAAAAGGAAGACAGATCTATATCGTATACCCACTAATCCAAGAATCTGAAAAATTAGATTACAAGGATCTGATGGATGGCTACGAAAGTATCGCACGAGAATTTCCTGCACCAGATTTTCAAATATCCATTGTTCACGGACAAATGAAACCTGCAGATAAAGACTATGAAATGGATCGCTTTATTAAAGGTGAAACTCAGATTATGGTGGCTACCACTGTAATTGAAGTTGGTGTAAATGTACCCAATGCCTCGGTAATGATTATCGAAAGCGCAGAGCGCTTTGGACTCTCCCAACTGCATCAGTTAAGAGGAAGAGTAGGTCGAGGTGCAGAACAGAGCTATTGTATCCTAATGACCAGCCACAAATTATCTGCAGACTCAAAAACCCGATTACAAACCATGGTATCTACCAATGATGGCTTTGAAATTGCAGAAGTAGACTTAAAACTCCGAGGCCCTGGAGACCTTATGGGAACACAGCAAAGCGGTATTCTAAACCTAAAGATAGCAGATATTGTAAAAGACAATGATATCTTAAAGGCTGCACGATACTACGCCACGGCTATTTTGAAGAAAGATCCTGGTTTAACCATGGAGGAACATCAGGTAATTCGTCAAAACTATCTTCAGCTTAACAAGGACAAAAAAATATGGAATTACATCAGTTAATCCCCTACATAGTTAGAATAAATCAAAAGCATACTTGATTTGTTCACTCCTACTAACCTTAGATAAACCTGAGATACCCCCTTTAGCGCATACCCAAATCAAACTCCAAATAACGGCCACTTTAAAATCACTGTGAAAAATGAAGAATTTCCCATGTGATTCTACATGGTAATATTTCCTATTTTCCATTGTGGATTACTATATTTGCAGTTCAATTCAAATTATTACGCACAGGTGAAAATATCATATAACTGGTTAAAGCAATTTATTCAACTTGATTGGGATGCTGAAAAAACATCAGCCTTATTGACTGATTTAGGATTAGAAGTAGAAGGAGTTGAAGAATTTGAGTCGGTAAAAGGTTCTTTAAAGGGTATTGTAGTAGGACACGTGCTCTCATGTGAGCAACATCCGAATGCTGATCGATTAAAACTTACAAAAGTGGATATCGGGTCACAAGAGCCTCTTCAGATTGTATGTGGAGCACCTAATGTAGCGACCGGTCAAAAGGTGCCTGTGGCTACCATTGGAACTACCCTTTATACAGAAAACGGAGAATCCTGGGTCATTAAGAAAGGGAAAATTAGAGGAGAGGAATCCTTTGGGATGATCTGTGCTGAGGATGAATTAGGTTTGGGTAAGGGGCATGAAGGTATCATGGTCTTGGATGAAAGCTTAACTCCTGGTACTCCATGTGCTGAATTATTTGAAATAGTTTCAGATACTGTTTTTGAAATTGGTCTAACGCCTAACCGAGCAGATGCCATGAGTCACTATGGTGTCGCACGTGATTTAAAAGCAGGACTGATACAAAATGATATACATTTAGAGTTCATCACACCTTCAGTTAGTAGTTTTCACGTAGACAACAGAACACTACGAATTGATGTGGATGTGAAAAATAAAGAGCTATGTCCTCGGTATTGCGGTATAACCATCTCCGGGATTAAAGTAGGAGAGTCTCCTTCATGGATTAAAAATCGCCTAGAAGCCATTGGAATCACTCCAAAGAATAATGTGGTGGATATTACCAACTATGTGTTGCACGAATTAGGGCAACCTCTACATGCCTTTGATGCCAATATGATAGCATCTAAAAAAATTGTAGTAAAAACTGCAGAACCGGGATCGAAGTTTACCACCCTTGATGGTGTAGAACGAGAACTCCATGCAGAGGATCTTATGATTTGTGATAGTGAAAAACCACTGTGTATCGCAGGAGTTCTAGGGGGAGTGAATTCGGGAGTTACTGAGCGAACCACAGCCGTGTTTTTAGAAAGTGCTTATTTTAACCCTGTTTCGGTTAGAAAAACAGCTAAAAGACACGCAATAAATACAGATGCTTCTTTCCGCTTTGAAAGAGGTATTGACATCAATAGTACAAAGTATGCCTTACTAAGGGCTGCTTTATTAATTAGAGAAATCGCTGGCGGAACCTTATCAAGTGATGCCGAGGATTTCTACCCTAAAAAGTTTGAGGATTTCCAAGTGTTTTTAACCTTCGAAAAGGTTAACTCACTTATTGGGCAAAACCTCTCCACAGACACCATAAAGTCCATTTTGAGCTCACTTGACATTAAGATTAACAATGTCACTGAAACAGGAATTGGACTTACCATTCCATCTTTTAGAGTGGATGTACAACGCGAGGTGGATGTCATTGAAGAGATCTTGCGTATTTATGGTTATAACAATATAGAGTTCACCAAAAAATTAAATGCCTCTATTGCCCCTACTTCTAAGTTTGAGGATTACAAAATCCAAAACGCTATTGCAAACCAATTAGCTTCTAATGGTTTTTATGAGATTATGACAAACTCACTTACTTCCCCAGCTTATGTGGAATTAACGGAGGATTTCAAAGAGGAGCACAATATTAATATCCTTAACCCTTTGAGTAGAGAACTCTCTGTCATGAGACAATCGATGCTCTTTAGTGGTCTAGAGGCTATTCACCATAACATCAACCGCAAGAGTAACGACCTAAAGTTTTTTGAATTTGGAAAAACCTATCATCAGTACGCTGACCAAAGAGAAGAACATAAACACTTAAGTTTGTTAATCACCGGTAATATTCACAAGGAGAACTGGAATACTTCAGAACATAAAAGTGATTTTTTCATTCTAAAAGGAGTACTTGATTCCATTATAGAGCGTCTAGGGCTTAAAGAGCCTAAAGCCAGTGCGGCAAAAGGCTCCATTTTCTCGGAAGGATTGCTATATAAGATCGGAGAAGAAAACATTGTATCCTTTGGTGTTGTGGACCCAAAGATTCTAAAACATTTTGATATTAAACAAGAAGTTTTGTATGCTGATTTCTATTGGGGCAATGTCATAGAACTCGTGAAAGAACAGGATATCAACTTTACATCATTCTCAAAATATCCTGGGGTGCGAAGGGATTTAGCTCTGCTTATTGATCAAAATATCAATTTTGATACCATCGCAGATATCGCTTACAATTGTGAAAAGGATCTATTGAAGGATGTGAATCTCTTTGATGTATATCAAGGTGATAAATTACCTGATGGTAAAAAATCATACGCTGTTAGTTTTACATTGCAGGATACAAACAAGACCCTAACGGACAAACAGATTGATAAAGTAATGCGCAAATTACAGGATAGTTTCGAGAAACAAATCAACGCGCAATTGCGATAATTGAATTTGGTTTTAAACTAAATTCACACATAGTCTAACAAGATATCCCAAACATTTTAGGGTGTTTAACTTTAACACCTTCATAGTTATGATTTGGGATAATTTGTTTAATTTTATAAAGACCTTATTTTAATTTAAGTGTTTTAGTCTATGTGGAACCGGGTTAACATTGAGGAAAAACTTAAAACATTCAGGGATAAAAACCATGAAGGGGAGCAACTATTAAATGAGGTATATGCGATTTTAAATCGAAAAGCCGACATTCAAAAAGAACTTCAATCCCCATCTGATGGTCATAATGAATTTCAATTTGACCTTTTAGACAGTGATAGAATCTATCACATTGACCATATCAAAGAAATATGTATTCAATATCGTTTACGTTTTTTAAGTTCAAAATATTTCAAAGGAAAATATCCCAAATCCGCAATTGAAGCTATAGAAAAACTGGAAGATGCGCATCGAGTTCAAATACAAGGATTTAAAATTGTTGCTCCTTCCAAACTTTTTAAGCTGGAAAATCCTGATGACCCTTTATTGTTTGCCCCAATGGGAAATGGTTATTTCTATCTCGTACACAAATGGGGAAAAGACTTGCATCCACTACGAAAATATTTAGTATTGCCGTTTAAAAGTTTTTTACACCTAGCAATTACTGTTATTGCTTTGAGTTGGATCGTTGCCAATATCATCCCTTTGGATCTTTTTACGCCAAAAGAGGATCGTATCTATTTTTGGATTATCTTTCTCTTTGTTTTTAAAATGATTGGAACAATCACAATATTTTATGGCGTGGCATTGGGTAAAAATTTTAACCCAGCTATATGGAACAATAAATACAACAAAAGTTAAACACTAATTCAGATTATAATAATGGAAGATCAAAACTATATTCGAATTTTCACCGGTAGCATTGTAATGAGTAAACAACTGGAGTATCGGCTTAAGGAAGCTGGTATTAATCCTGTTATCAAAAATGAAACCGAATCCGGAAGATTGGCTGGTTTTGGACCGGCCATTATAGATCAGGTGCAGGTATTCGTGCATAAAGACGAGTATGAACATGCTTTAAAAATTCAACAAGATATTAGCTGAAAGAAAAAGTTAAACGACCAAATCAATCCATAATCATACAGTTGTAACACTACACCAAGGCTTGTTTTAAAAGGCTTATAGGATGTATGGCACCTACTCCTGTCCCATCATTGATTTGATGTCGACAACTGGTTCCATTGGCCACAATGGTACACTGATCGGCAGCTTTTCTAATGGAAGGGAATAGGCGTAATTCTCCCATTTGCATACTCACATGATAGTGTTCCTTTTCATAACCAAAAGAACCAGCCATACCACAGCAACCTGAATTGATCAAAGTCACCTTGTAATTGGTTGGCAAATTCAGAATATCAAAACTTACCTTGGTATCTGATTGCGACTTTTGGTGACAGTGAACGTGATACTTTATGGTACGCTTCTCTTGGGTAAACTGATCTGAGGTAATCAAGCCTTTTTTAATTTCACTCGCTAAGAACTCCTCTATTATAAAACTACCCTTGGCAAGCTTGGCTGCAGTTACCTGATCATCAACCATCCTTACATACTCATCCCTAAAACTGAGTATTGCAGAAGGCTCTATACCTACTATTGGAATTTGTTCATCCAGATAGCCAATTAAGGCCTTTGTATTTTGATTGGCATACTTTTGAGCCTGCGCTAAAAATCCTTTGGAAATAAAACTCCGGCCACTTTCACCATAATACAGTATAGGACTATAACCCAGCCCAAGAAGTAAATCAATAGCATCCTTACCTATGGTAACATCCATATACTTAGTAAACTCATCGATAAACAGGACCACTTCTTTACCCCTATTCGGGGTCGGATACTTTAGCAGTGCCTTTTTTAGATAGGTATCAAAATTAAAACGCTGTACTTGTGGCAATCTTCTCTTGTCGGCAATATTCAGTGTTTTTTTTATAACATATCCCATTATTTTACTATTGGTTACCCAGGGTAAAATGCTTCCCATTTTATTGAGTTGAGCATTATAGGCAAAAACGCGATCTCGCAAAGTAGGTTTGTTACTCTTGTAATACTGATACAGAAATTCAGCTTTTAAGGTGGCTACATCGACGTTACTTGGACATTCACTGCTACAGGCCTTACAACTTACGCAAAGATCAAAGACCTCCTTGAGTTCCTTTTGATCAAACTTATTAGGTTTCTCAGATTGGGTTAAATATTCTCGTAAAGCATTGGCTCTGGCGCGTGTGGTATCTTTTTCGTCTTTTGTAGCATGGTAACTCGGGCACATTGAGCCACTGGAATGATGTGTTTTTCGACAGTCCCCACTTCCATTACATTTCTCTGATGCCCTTAGAATTCCCAGTGAATCTGAAAAGTCCAGAAGGGTGTTAATTTCAGGTTCCTTTCTATCAACTTCATATCGTAGATTGGTATCCATGGGATCTGCATCTATAATCTTTCCCGGATTAAAAATACCTTTGGCATCAAAGACTTGTTTGATACGTTTTAAAATTTGGTAGTTGGCATCTCCAATCATTAGCTTAATATACTCTGCCCTTACCCTTCCATCACCGTGTTCTCCACTCATAGATCCACCGTATTTTTTAACCAAATGAGCTACCTCGGTAGTTATTTGACGAAATAGCTTTACGTCTTCAGATTTTTTTAAATCTAAGATTGGGCGTAGATGCAGCTCCCCTGCACCAGCATGCGCATAATAAACTGCCGCCTGATTGTATTTTTTCATTATTTCAGAGAACTCGGCTATATAGGCACTCAGGTCTTCAATTGTTACTGCCGTGTCTTCTATACAAGCTACAGCCTTCTTATCCCCTACAATATTACCCAATAATCCTAAACCAGCTTTTCTAAGTTCAAGAGCCTGATCAATTTGCGAACCGTATAGGGACGGGTGAGCATAGCTTAGACTTTGATCCAAGGCTGCTATTAATTTCAGGCGCATCTCCTCTAATATGTCCTTATCATCTGCCCTGAGCTCTAACATCAGAATAGCTTTAGGATCACCTTCTATAAAAAATCGATTGGGCAATTGAGATTTGTTGTTTTTAGTACAATCCAATATCACCTTATCCATCATCTCACAGGTAAACAAATCATGCTGCATCACATTGTATACAGTGTCACAGCAGTCCGATACGCTGTTGAAATGCGCAGCAACCATGACGCCCGACTCAGGCATCAAGGTATCGAGTTGAAGAACTAGTTTAGTCATAAAGACCAAGGTTCCTTCACTACCAGCAATTAATTTACATAAATTGAATTTTCCTCCTTCTGTATCAAAGGGTTGAAACTTAAGGAGCTCATCTAATGCATAACCAGTATTTCTTCTATGAATTTCCGGTTTAGGAAAGTTATCGCGGATTTGTGATGCGATTCCCTCTGTTGTCAGTTCTTCAAAAATGGATCGGTATATATCACCCTCAAGCGTTTTTAATGTCAACTTTTGCTGAAATTCTTCGGCAGTTAGATCTCTAAATACGGCTGTGGACCCATCACTTAATATCGCGTGGATTTCGATGATCTTATCTCGAGTGACCCCGTACTTTATGGAAGTTGTTCCACTGGAATTGTTTCCGACCATCCCTCCAATCATACATCTGTTGGAAGTCGATGTATTGGGTCCGAAAAATAGACCATGTGGCTGTAGATATGCATTGAGCTCATCTCGAATTACTCCGGGCTCAACAGTAACTGTTTGTTTGTCGGCGTCTAATTTTAAAATACTTGTCAAGTGTTTTGACACATCTACTACCAAGCCTTCTCCTACACATTGACCTGCCAAAGAGGTTCCTGCAGTCCTTGGAATTATAGGTACATTATGGTGATGACAAAAGCGAATAACCTGAGTTATATCTTCTATATCTTTAGGATAACAAACCCCTAAAGGAAGCTGTCGATACACCGAGGCATCTGTAGCGTAAATGGTACGATGAAGATCATCCAAAAATAGCTCTCCCTTAATAGTTGAGGACAAGGCCTTTAACATGTTTTTAGAATTTTTTAACAATAGAACATAAACTTTTAGTTAATTTTCTACCGTATATAAGACAAACAAAAACCAAATTTATGAAAAAGCTACTATTATTTAGTGTTTTAGTTATTGGATTTGCATCGACTGCCGCTGCGCAGGAAATTTCTAAAAATGCATTAGGACTACGTCTTGGAGATGGTAATGGATTCGGAGCAGAAATATCATATCAAAGAGGCCTTTCTTCTAATAATCGTCTTGAATTTGACCTTGGTTGGAGAGATGAAGATCATTTTGATGCTTTTAAACTTACCGGACTTTATCAATGGGTGTTCCCTATAGAAGGTGGATTTAATTGGTATGTAGGTGCTGGTGGTGGTTTAGGAAGTTACGACGGCGACAAGGATTGGTTCGATAACAATAATTATGACCATAGCGGCACATTTTTATTCGTAGCAGGTGATATTGGGATCGAATATAACTTTGATATTCCTTTATTGCTATCTCTGGACTTTAGACCAGAATTAGGATTTAATGACTTCGATGACGATTTAGGCTTCGATATCGGTTTAGGAATCCGATACCAATTCTAAAATAACATTAGAAATTATATATAAAAGCCTTGAAACTATATTTTCAAGGCTTTTATTTGTTAATTCCCTTTTGGAATTGAACTGAAATTTTAACTTTGTAATTAGCAAAAATCAAATAAAAATAACTTAATGAAAAAAATTGGATTAATTATTGTCCTACTTGTAGGTCTAGTAGCGTGTGAAAAGGTTGCTGAGAATGCCTATAAAGTAACAGTTAATGCAGCAGGAGTAGAAGATGGGAAACTTGTGTATTTGCAAAAACCACAGACTGGATTACCACCCAGCATAATAGATACTTTAGAAATTAAGAACGGAATGGTAGAGTTCGCCGGAACTGCAGATAGTCCTCAGTTGCATTACTTACTTTTTGATGGAAACCGCGGAATTCTTCCAATAATCCTTGAAGAAGGTAACATTACCGTTACTGCTCATGTTGATAGTTTGAATACCTCTAAGGTTGTTGGTACGCCTTCTAACGACGATTTTAACTCGTTTATAGACGGAACTAAAAGCATAAGAGAAAAAATGGCTAGCATCCAAAAACAAGGGATGGAAGCCCAACAAAAAGGGGATACCGTTTCATTAAATATGCTTACTGAAACTTTTAGTGAAGTTCAACAAGAGGCCAGAGAGTATGAGCAGAATTTCGTAAAAAACAATCCTGAATCATACATTTCTTTAATGGTATTGCAGCAGATGGCCAACAGCCCTCATGCAGACAAAGCAGCAGAACTTTTCGAAGGACTGTCTGACGCTTTGAAAAACGATGAGATCGGTAAAGCACTAGCAAAGCAGTTTGAAGGCGTTAAGAAATTATCTATAGGTTCAATAGCTCCTGATTTTTCTGCTCCTACACCAGAGGGAGAGGTCATCTCGTTAAAATCTTCTTTAGGTAAAGTTACCATCCTAGACTTTTGGGCTGCATGGTGTAAACCTTGTAGAGTAGAAAACCCTAATTTAGTAGAACTATACAAAGATTACCACGAGAAAGGATTAAACGTAGTAGGTGTTTCTTTGGATAGAAAAGCTGAAGATTGGATTAAAGCTATTGAAGAAGATCAATTGCCTTGGCACCATATGTCGAACCTTAAATTCTGGCAAGATCCTATCGCAGAATTGTACAATATAAAGTCAATACCTGCAACCTACATCTTGGATGCTGAAGGTAAGATTATTGCAAAGGACCTTCGTGGCGAAGAGCTTTATGCAAAAATAGCTACGCTATTACCTTAAGAAATACGATTCGTATTAAACCATAGGCATTATTTCAGATTATACCATTTGAAAATGCTTAAGATATAGACCCAGGCGATTTTAAATAAATTTCCTGGGTTTTTTGTATCCATTTACCAAACGAATAAGACATATACCTTTTGCCCAGAAAACGATAAGGTACAATCCTAATATAGGTGAAGTCGATAGACAAATGTAAAGTAAAGGATTGTCAAATCTGATCAGGCCAATGATATCATCATGGAAATTACAATTACCAGAAAGAGAGCGTAAAACAATGGTATTAGATCAGTTTACCCCATAAAAAAAAGGGGCATCCGAATTGGACAACCCCTAACGATTATTAATAGAGCTTGGTAAAGACCTACACTTCAATTATTTTAGCTCAAATCTAATTGAAACTTCTGCCTTAATAGCCATTTCACCAACTGCGATAGTTTCCATACTACCTGAGTCACTAAAGCTGGCTTTAGCCATTTCCATTCTATAAACAGGCTGTGGAGCACTTACTCCTCCAGCTTCATTTATAAACAAAGCTTTACCTACACTCATTCCCAACGCAGAGGCAAACTCATCAGCTTTTTTCTTAGCGTCCTTAACAGCAGCAATGCGAGCCTGTGTTTTGTATTTCTCGATCTCAGTAGATCTAAATTCAACACCATCAATTCTGTTGATTCCCGCATTTAATAGTCCTTGCGTAAATTCAGTATAGTTGTCCAAATCCTTTAATAGAATAGAAATAGACTGATTGGCTACGTAATGGTATTCTTTAGTCTGATAATCGTAGTTTTTATTTAAATTGATGTACTCAGTATTGATATCTTTTTTAGCGACATCCATCGATTTGGCATATTTAAGAACCTGGTCAATGGCTTTATCATTAAGTTGTTTGACTTCCTGAGCAGACTTGCCTTGATTTTCGACTCTAACTTTGATAAATACCTGGTCCGGAACAACTTTAACAATACCTTCTCCACTGACTGATACATATGGTGATGTTTCTTGTGCTGTTAAACTCATGGTTGTAAATAATACGGTTAATACTAAAATTGCTTTTTTCATCTTGCTTTAATAAATTGGTTTTATAGTTGTATGTATAACAAACCTAGTGCCAAACTATAATTTGTTAGATTTTTCGAGTATAAATAAAATCACAATAGGAAGAGCTAATAGACCTACCATTAGGGGTTGTACCCAAATAAGTGACGGGAAGAACAACAGTGTGATCACATATCCTCCAATGGCTCCGCCAAAGTGAGCTGAATGCCCAATATTACCTACTCTGTTACGCATTCCGTAAATAGAGTACAGCAAATACCCAATTCCAAAAATATAAGCTGGAATTGGAATTGGTATAAAAAAGAACCCAAGTCTCATATCGGGTTGTAACAAAATTGCAGCATACAGAATACCTGTAACGGCACCGCTGGCTCCTACTGCACTATAGTGGTATTCACCTTTGTGAAAGTTCAAGGATAACAGGTTACCAGCTATTAGGCTAATTAAATAAACGATCAGAAACTTAACACTTCCAAAATAAGCCACCACAATGGGAGCAAAGAAATAGAGCGTTAGCATATTAAAAAGCAAATGCGTTACATCTACATGTAAAAAACCAGAGGTTAGAATTCTAATTCGTTCTCCCTTCTTAATAGATCCGATATGAAACTTATAACGCTCAAAAAAGCTGTAATCTTTAAATCCTATAAAGGATGGTATAACATTGGCTAAAATAACCACAATGGTAACGATATTTATATTCATAGTGCGACTTGAAAAATTCTAGTTCAAATATATGGCATTCCATTTTTATATGGTCAGAGTATTACTCCAAATTCACTAAAACACAATTTTTTCCTATATCGAATTCTAATTGGTTTTGAATCCAAATACAGCTAATGCCTGAACTGTTGCTCATACAAAATCACGATATACTAATTAATCACAACTATTATTTTCAATTGCAGGGATTGAAAGTATAGCCAACAAATGAAACAAAAATCCTGTTTATTTTTGTGTACATTTGCCAAAATTGATACTGAATGCAGTTACTCGTTTATTTGTTAAGCTATCCAGTACTTTGGATTATTTCCAAATTACCATTTGTGCTATTGTACAAAGTTTCAGATTTCTTACATATCATTCTTTTTCATGTGGTAGGCTACAGAAAAAAATTAGTCCTTCAAAATCTCCAACTTTGCTTTCCTGAGAAAAGTCATCAAGAATTATTGACCATTCGCAAGAATTTCTATCTCCACATGTGCGATCTATTTTTGGAAATGATCAAATCCATGACCATGACCAACGAGCAGATGAAAAAACATGCCGTATTTCATAATACAGAACTCCTGGACAAGTATGCTGAGCAAAACAAAAGCGTCGTACTACTTTGTGGCCATTACGCTAATTACGAATGGGTATTATCACTTGCTTCGCACATCAAACACGAAGGTTTCGGCATCTACTCCCCTCTTTCTAATAAATATTTTGATCGTCTGATAAAAAAAATAAGAAAGAAAAACGGCGGAGAATTGGTATCCAGATATCAAACTGCCAGAAAAGTACTTAAGAATCATCGAGACAACCGATTGTCATTATACGGCTTTGTAAACGATCAATCCCCACAATTAACGCATGCAGATTATTGGCGGGAGTTTTTCGGTGTTAAGGTCCCTGTTTTTACCGCTGCAGAAACCCTGGCCAAAAAGTTCGATATGGCCGTTGTATTCTTTTGTGTAAAAAAAGTAAAACGGGGATATTATGAAACCACCATTGTTGACATAACTTCAAACTCAGCAAAATACCCTGATTATGAAATCACTGATATTTATTGGGAACACCTAGAGCGAGAAATCAGAAATAAACCAGAGTATTACCTCTGGACTCACAACAGATTCAAGCACAAGGACAAGGCTCCAAAAGAGGATTAACACCTATCCAATTACACCAGTGCTATAGCTTTTAATTCAGCAATAAATTTATTCGCCAAGTCATCAGCATTTTGCTGCGTGGTTGCCTCAGTATAAATACGAATTATAGGTTCGGTATTGGACTTGCGAAGATGTACCCAACTGTCAGCAAAGTCAATTTTAACGCCGTCAATGGTTGTGATCTCCTCACCACTATAGGTTTCAACCACGTTTTCTAAAATACGATCGACATCTAAATCTGGAGTCAATTCAATTTTCTTTTTACTCATAAAGTAAGATGGATAGCTCTCTCTAAGCTCCTTTACAGTCATTTGCTTTTCTGCCAAATGGGTTAAAAACAGTGCTACTCCAACTAGAGAATCTCTTCCGTAATGACTCTCAGGATAAATAATTCCTCCATTACCCTCTCCTCCAATTATGGCTTGGGTTTTCTTCATAAGTGACACCACATTAACCTCTCCTACGGCTGATGCTTGATAGTTTCCTCCGTGTCTCTCGGTAATATCTCTTAGTGCTCTAGATGATGAAAGGTTCGACACCGTATTCCCTTTAGATTTACCCAAGACAAAATCAGCGCAGGCTACTAAAGTGTATTCTTCGCCAAACATTTCTCCTTCATTAGTGATAAAGGCCAATCGATCAACATCTGGATCGACTACAATACCCATGTCGGCTTTTTCCTCAACCACGAGTTTACAAATATCTGTAAGGTGTTCTTTTAAAGGTTCTGGATTGTGAGGAAAGTCACCCGTAGGGTCACAATACAATTCAATAACGGCTACGCCAAGCTCTTTTAGTAGCTTCGGTATAATGATCCCCCCACTAGAATTGACACCATCCACAACCACTTTAAAATTGGCTGCTTTTATTTTATCAACATCCACAAGTGATAATTCCAGTACCTCATCAATATGAATATCCATATAAGAATCATTGACCGTAATTTTACCTAGATCATCAACCTGTGCAAAATTAAAATCTTCATCTTCGGCAATTTTTAAAATTGCCAAACCATCTTGACCACTGATAAATTCACCTTTGTTATTGAGTAATTTTAAAGCGTTCCATTGTTTTGGATTATGGCTAGCGGTTAGAATGATTCCTCCATCAGCTTTTTCCATAGGTACTGCGATCTCAACGGTAGGCGTTGTGGACAAACCTAAATTTATAACATCAATTCCAAGTCCTACCAATGTAGAAACTACTAACTTTTCAATCATTTCTCCAGAGAGCCGAGCATCTCGACCAACAACCACCGTTAACTTATCTTTTGAAGATTGTCCTTGAAGCCAACTACCATACGCCGCGGCAAATTTCACAGTATCCAAGGGTGTTAGGTTATCTGCTGTTTTTCCTCCAATGGTACCTCGTATTCCAGAAATTGATTTTATAAGTGTCATATAATGATGCTGTTAAATTAATTTGTACTTAATTTTAATTGGTCTTGGACCATCAAAATAGCCCCTTGACAGACAAATATAACGCAAACCGATAGCGTATATTTGTATTATACTATAAATTTTTCGTTAAATCCGTTTAACGGAATTATTACTTAATTTTTGTCCTCTAACATGGGGACAAAACGAAATTCGCCATATTCAAACATCTCGAATTCCTTGGGAGATTTACGCGTATAGAGCGTCATCACTTGGACATCCTCCCCTACAGGAATCACTAACCTACCTCCTACTTTGAGTTGGGCCATCAATGGTTTGGGAACAAAAGGGGCTCCTGCGGTAACAATAATGCTGTCAAATGGTGCTTGAGCAACTAATCCCTTATAACCATCACCAAAGATCATTTGCTTGGGCTTGTAGCCAAGTTTGGGAAGGAACAAATTTGTCTTTTTAAACAATTCCTTTTGTCTTTCAATAGTATATACCTGGGCTCCTAATTCGAGAAGTACAGCAGTTTGATAACCACTTCCAGTTCCAATCTCAAGAACCTTATCTCCTTTTTTCACTTTCAACAATTCACTCTGAAAGGCAACCGTAAAGGGCTGGGAAATGGTTTGGCTCGCTCCAATAGGGAATGCCTTATCTTGGTAAGCATGCTCCTCAAAGCTGCTTTCCATAAATAAATGTCGTGGTATTTTTTTTATAGCGTTGAGTACCCTTTTATCTGAAACTCCTTTTTGTTCAACGATTTCAGCTAATTTTTTACGCATGCCCTGATGTCGGAAGGTATCTTTCAAAACTCTTGGAATATTAGGATGGTTTAGTTTTTTACAAAACTAGACAATTTCAACGTAATAAAGTAGTCGCAATATACCCCTAATTGACCTTATTGCTGATAACCAAAACATTGCTGTGCTTAATATTTTTCTAAAAACGACAGCCAAAAAATAATTCCTTAGATTACAGTCTTTTAAAAATTAAGGTTGAAAGAATGCTTCAATAATCTTATTTTTGTTTAAAAACATACTTATATGCTTAAAGCAGGAGTTCTAGGTGCTGGACACCTTGGGAAAATTCATTTGAAATTAATCAATCAATCTGATAAATATACACTCGTTGGATTTTACGATCCAGATGAAAAAACAGCCAAAAAGATCGTTGCAGAATTTGGGTATCATTACTTCGATACCATTGAAGCTCTTGTCGATGCCGTAGATGTCGTAGATATTGTTACACCTACTCTATCTCATTACAACTGTGCAGTACAAGCTATTAAAAAGGGAAAACATGTCTTTTTAGAAAAGCCAATCACCAACACTGTTGAGGAAGCTGACCATCTGATTGCACTGGCCAAAGAGCATGGCGTAAAAGGCCAGGTCGGGCATGTAGAACGTTTTAATCCTGCTTTTTTATCGGTAAAAGATAAGATAGAAAACCCAATGTTTATCGAGGCCCACCGTCTGGCAGAGTTTAATCCAAGAGGAACCGATGTTCCTGTTGTTCTGGATTTAATGATTCACGATATCGATGCCATTCTCAGTGTGGTAAATTCTCCTGTCAAGGAAATTCACGCCAGTGGAACCTCTGTAATTAGTCAGTCACCAGATATTGCCAATGCTAGAATTGAATTTGAAAATGGCTGTGTGGCTAATTTAACAGCAAGTAGAATCTCTTTAAAAAACATGCGTAAATCAAGGTTTTTTCAAAAAGACGCTTATATCTCGGTCGATTTTCTTGATAAAAAGGTAGAGGTGGTCAAAATGAAAAATGCCCCTAAGGATCCCGATCAGTATGCTCTAATCCTGCAAAATGCAGAAGGAGAGAAAAAACAAATATATTTTGAAAACCCCAAGGTTCAACAAAACAATGCCATCCTTGAAGAATTAGAAACCTTTGCGGAGGCCATTGAAAATGACAGTGTTCCTGCAGTTAGCCTAGAACAAGGTGCAGCTGCTTTAAAGGTAGCACTTAAAGTTGTTGAACTAGTCGGAAACTAATGAATTAGCGCTAAATTAACTTAAATGAAAAACATCCAAAACATTACAGTCATCGGAGCTGGTACCATGGGCAATGGAATCGCACACACCTTTGCGCAACACGGGTATAAAGTGTTTTTAAATGACATTTCCGGTTCAGCCCTAGACAAGGCTATAACAACCATAGAAACCAACCTAGATCGCTTGGTTGCTAAAGAAAAAATCACTCCTGAAATCAAAGCAAGTACCCTAGAGAACATTGTGACTACTGTTGATCTAGAACAAGCAGTTCAAAGTGCTGATTTAGTTGTTGAGGCCGCAACAGAAAACTTAGATCTTAAACTAAAAATATTTAAGTCTCTGGATGACTATTGCAAGGATACAACCATTTTAGCTACCAATACCTCTTCGATTTCCATTACTAAGATTGCGACGGCTTTATCAAGTCCCGATCGCCTAATTGGAATGCACTTTATGAATCCTGTTCCCATTATGCCTCTAGTGGAGGTCATCAAAGGTTATAATACCAGTGAATCGGTCTTAAAACAAATCATGGCGCTTTGTCAATCCATAACTAAAATACCCGTAGAAGTTAATGACTACCCCGGTTTTATCGCCAACAGAATTCTAATGCCGATGATTAACGAAGCAGTTGAATCCTTGTTTCAAGGTGTGGCAGGCGTCAAAGAAATCGATGGAGTTATGAAACTTGGAATGGCACATCCGATGGGTCCCTTACAATTAGCTGATTTTATCGGTTTGGATGTGTGTCTATTTATTATGAATGTTCTTTATGATGGATTTAAAAATCCTAAGTACGCCCCTTGCCCTTTACTAGTTAATATGGTTACAGCTGGCAAGTTGGGTGTCAAATCCGGAGAAGGATTTTACAATTACAGCACCACAAAGAAAGCAGAACATGTTGCAAAACAATTCAGTTGATCAAAAAAATGAGTATTTTACTGGCATCATCATCCCCAATTAGGATTGCCTTGGAATCACATTGAGTTCCGTTTTGATCCATTAATGTAGTTAAACCCCATAATAGGCATGAACTTTTTAGCACATATTTATTTATCAGGAGACAATCCTAAAGTTAAGGTGGGCAATTTTATGGCCGATAGCATTCGTGGTAAAAAATACCAGGAATATCCCCAAGAATACAAAAACGGAATCCTTTTACATAGAGCCATAGATACATATACGGATGCTCATCCTACGGTTCGAAAAAGCACCAGAAAACTCCATGCCAATTACAGTCATTATAGCGGTGTGATTGTGGATATCTTTTACGATCATTTTTTAGCAAAGAATTGGGAACGTTATTGTGATGTTCCTCTTGCTAATTATGTGGATGAATTTTATGACCTACTCCAAGACCATTATCATATTCTTCCTATTAATATCAAAAGAATGATGCCTTACATGATTGCTGATAATTGGTTGTTGAGCTATGCCAAACTTGAGGGGATTTCAAAGGTTTTAAACGGGATGAACCGCAGGACACAAAACAGATCAAAAATGAATTATGCCACCGAGGAGCTACAAGAACATTATGCTGAGTTTGAATCAGAATTCACTTCGTTCTTTGAAGAACTAAAGGAGTTTTCGTCAGATCAACTACAAAAGCTTAAACTCCTAAAACCAAAAGGTCCCCTAGACCTCTAAAAGATAAAAAAACGTAGCTATCATATGAAAAAAGCACTACTCTATTCTCTATTATTAGTTTCTTTTATAGCTTGCAAAACAAAGAATGTTACCACAGGTGTCACAGCAGATCATGCCATGGTGGTCTCGGCTAGAGTTGAGGCTTCTGAAATTGGTCTTGATATCCTAAAAAAAGGGGGGAACGCTTTTGATGCGATGATTGCGACAAAATTTGCACTTGCTGTAGCCTATCCCGTTGCGGGTAATATCGGTGGTGGCGGATTTATGGTATACCGTCTGAATGATGGTACAACAGGTTCATTGGACTTTAGAGAAAAAGCACCGCTTGCGGCATCCAAACAAATGTATCTCGATTCTTTAGGGAATGTTATTGAAGGGAAAAGCACCACTGGTGCATCGGCCGTCGGTATTCCGGGCAGTGTTGCCGGTATGTTTGCAGCCCATAAGAAGTTTGGCAGTCTCCCTATGGAAACCCTTATTCAGCCCGCAATTGATCTGGCTAAAAAAGGTGTTGTAGTAACTCAAAAACAGGCCAATTCATTAAATTATTTTCGAAAGAAAATCGTTGAAGTCAGCGGTGATACCATCTTATTTGCTAAACAATTTAATGCCAATGACACCATCAAGTATCAGGCTTTGGCCAAAACCTTAGAACACATAAGAGATCAAGGTGCTGCAGGATTTTATCAAGGTGAAGTTGCTCAGAAAATTGTAGATTTCATTCAGCTTAATGGAGGTATTATTAGTCTCGAAGACTTAAAACAATACCAAGCGATTTGGAGAGACCCCGTCGAGTTTCAATACCATAATTTAAAAATCATTGCCATGGGGCCACCTAGTAGTGGTGGAATTACTCTGGCACAAATCATGGAAATGGTTGAACCCTACTCCATTGGCAACTATACCCATAATGCCATTGAGCACATACAATTAATGACTGAGGCTGAAAGAAGAGCCTATGCCGATCGCGCTTATTTTTTAGGAGATCCTGATTTTGTCAACGTACCACAGAAAGAACTTTTAGATCAGGCGTATCTCAACAAACGAATGGAATCCTTCTCCTTTGACAGGGCAAGCAGTTCTGCAGATGTTGGCCATGGAGCCATAAAAGTGCTGGAACACGATCAAACCACTCATTACTCTATTGTCGATGCTATGGGCAATGCTATTGCAGTTACTACGACAATTAACGGTGCATTTGGCTCCAAGCTTTATAGCGAAGAACTCGGATTTTTCTTCAATAATGAAATGGATGATTTTAGTGTAAAACCGGGTACGCCAAATATGTTCGGGCTTACCGGTGGACAGGCCAACAGCATCGTGGCCGAAAAGAGAATGCTCAGCAGCATGACACCGACCATTGTAGAAAAAGACGGGGCCCTATCCATGACCTTGGGAACCCCAGGTGGTTCTACAATCATAACTTCTGTTGCACAGACCTTACTTAATGTATACGACTTCGGTATGGGAATGCAACAAGCGGTAGATGCTCCGAGATTTCATCACCAGTGGCTTCCTGATGAAATTTTAATGGAACCAGAAGGCTTTGATACCATAACCATCGAAACACTCAAAGGGAAAGGTTATAAGATCCAGCAAGGACGTTCTAGAATTATCGGTAAAGTGGATGGCATTTATATATTACCAGACGGTCGATTAGAGGGTGGTGCAGACCATCGAGGGGATGACACTGCAGTAGGTTTTTAACAATCTAAAACTAAGTTATGTTTGCTAAACTATTTAAATTTTTAATTGTAACGTTTATTGTGATCCTTTTGTTAGGTGCGGGCGTTTATTTCAGCTTTCACCAGCCTATTCCAGCTTCTAAAGCGGGACCTCAGGCTGAAGAATTAGCACAGAAAATGCTAAAAGCAATAAATGCTGTCAATTACCAAAAGGTAAGATATCTCGAATGGACTTACAATGATACACACCATTATAAATGGGACAAACTAAAGGATCATGTCCATGTAAAATGGGATGATATCTCAGTAGATTTAAACCTAAATAACTACGCATTAAGTGAGGTTTCTATGGGCGGCGTTAAAATGCATACAGACCCCAAGGAGGAACTTATTGAAAAAGCGACTTCCTTTTTTGAAAATGATTCCTTTTGGTTGGTAGCTCCTTTTCAAATTATGGATCCAAATGTTAAGCGTTATAGTGTAGAATTGGAAGATGGTAGTTATGGCTTGCTTGTCACCTATTTTGATAGTGATAAGCAACCAAAGGATTCCTATCTATGGCTTTTAAACCAAGATGGATTTCCAAACAGCTTTAAGATGTGGACCCAGGACAACCCTATAGGAGGATTACAGGCAAGCTGGGATGAATGGAAAGTCACTGACGGTAACATATTTTTACCTTCCAAACACAAGCTACTACTGAGAACCATAAGTTTAAGCAACCTCAAGGCCTACAAGTAAAACTTAAAAAACCACAACACCAAAAGAGATTATGCTTTGGTGTTGCGGTTTTTAAATTATAATAGGCTGTTGACTATCTACTAGCCTCCCATTTTTGAATAGAATTCTGGTTTAAACGAACATAGTCAGGATTTCCTGCTGCTTCTGCTGCTTTCATAGCCTGTTTTGCAGTCGCTATAGCCTTCTTTGTATTACCATTGGCTTGTTGAATAAGAGACTGCTGATAAAGCATCCAGTATGCTGGTTGTTCTTGCTCGGCAACCGCTTTATCCATCCACTGCTCAGCAGTTTTAAGATCTTTCCCATTTTCAAAGTAATACACTGCAGCTGCGAAGTAATCGGTAGCTGTTGGACCATTAAAAGTATCCTCGATACTCGCCATAGCCTTTTCTTCAGTAGGAACTTCAAAAGGAATACCCACATAGGTGTTCTCCCAAAGGATCCCTAAAACTGCTCCGGTATTATTTAGGTTGTCTAGAGAAAGGGTAAATGTCTCAATTTTAAAAGGAAAGCTAACAGGTGTTACCTTAAGTTGTGCAGCAACCTTAGAAGTATCCCAATTCTCTGGATTACCCCAATTGTCGGTAGTGGTATAAAAGTATACCACCCAACTGTCTTTTCCTGGTTGAGAGTATAAGGAGTAACTCCCTTTTGGCAAAGTTTGACCACCGATGATTACAGCATCACTGAAAGAGATCACCGTATTCTCGTTAGCTCCCGTTCTCCAAATCTCATCATAGGGTACCAACGCTCCAAATATCGCTCTTCCACGTAAGGATGGTCGCGAATACTCAATAGATACTTCTGTAAGACCGACAGTTTGCACAATGGTAGCACTAGGGCTTGGTTGTGGAGTTTGGACTTGAGCATTGATTTGAAATGCTCCAAAGACCATAAATACACCTAAAATAAATTTTTGCATGGTTGTTATTTTAAATAAGTTACGCTAGGGCAATTTACACAAAATCTCCATATCAAACCTACAACTAACCTAGCTTGTTTAGATCCTCATAAGAAAGATAAGACTCCACCCTAGAGCGTAAATTGATTCCAATAAAAAACCCTCCACAAAGGAGGGTCTTTATCATAAATTTCAGAAAAGTTTCAATTAAGCCTTCCCTTCCATTTTATCTTTCAATGCTTGAAGCTCTGCATTCGCATCACCAAGGGTAGTTTTTTCCGCTTGGTTACTACGTTTTGCTGCAGCTTTAACATTTTTCTCTTCTTCTTCTTTGAAGATAGCTGTATGAGAAGCAACAACTCTTTTGAATTCTTTGTTAAACTCGATAACTTTAAATTCAGCTGTTTCTCCTTTTTTCAGTTTCTTACCATCTTCTTTCTCTAAGTGTCTAGAAGGAACGAATGCTACGATATCCTCGTTGAGTTCAATAGTAGCTCCTTTGTCAACAATCTCAGAAATTTCAGCGGTATGAATGGTACCTTCTCCAAACTCACTTTCGTATTTATCCCAAGGATTTTCAGTAGTTTGTTTGTGACCTAGACTTAGTTTACGTCCTTCAACATCAAGTTCAAGAACTTCAACTTCTAATTTATCACCAACATTTACAAATTCAGATGGGTGTTTGATTTTCTTAGTCCAAGAAAGATCAGAAATATAGATTAATCCGTCAATTCCTTCTTCTAATTCTACAAATACTCCGAAGTTAGTAAAGTTACGTACGATACCTGAGTGTTTAGATCCAACAGGATATTTAGAAGTAATATCTGTCCAAGGATCTGGAGTCAATTGTTTAATACCCAATGACATTTTACGTTCTTCACGATCCAATGTAAGGATAACTGCTTCAACCTCATCACCAACATTTACGAAATCTTGTGCAGATCTCAAGTGAGTTGACCATGACATTTCAGAAACGTGAATTAGACCTTCAACACCTTCAGCAACTTCGATAAATGCACCGTAGTCAGCAATAACTACTACTTTGCCTTTAACTTTGTCACCAACTTTTACTTCTTCTCCAAGAGCTTCCCAAGGATGTTTCTGTAATTGTTTAAGACCTAATTGGATTCTAGATTTATTATCATCAAAATCAAGGATAACAACATTTAGTTTTTGATCCAATTCTACCACCTCGTTTGGATGGTTGATACGTGACCAAGAAAGATCTGTGATATGGATAAGACCATCCACGCCTCCAAGGTCGATAAATACACCGTAAGAAGTGATGTTTTTAACTGTACCTTCAAGAACTTGACCTTTTTCAAGTTGTCCGATGATTTCTTTTTTCTGTTCTTCGATATCAGCCTCGATAAGAGCTTTGTGAGAAACAACAACGTTTTTGAATTCGTGATTAATTTTAACCACTTTGAATTCCATTGTTTTACCAACATAAGCATCGTAATCACGGATTGGCTTAACATCAATTTGAGAACCTGGTAAGAAGGCTTCGATTCCGAAAACATCGACAATCATACCACCTTTAGTTCTACACTTAACGAAACCGTTAACAATCTCACCTTTATCATGAGCAGCATTAACGCGATCCCAAGCTTTGATTGTTCTCGCCTTACGGTGAGACAATACTAGTTGTCCTGATTTATCTTCGCGAACATCGATTAATACTTCAACCTTGTCCCCTACACTTAAATTAGGATTGTAACGAAACTCGTTTAAAGAAATAACACCTTCAGATTTGGCGTTAATATCGATGATTGCTTCTCTGTCAGTAAGGTGAACTACAGTTCCCTCAACAACTTCTTCATCAGCTGTATCAACGAAATTCTCTTCAACTAAGTTTTCGAATTCTTTTAATTTTTCGTCTTCAACTTGGTCAATTCCTTCTTCGTAATTGTGCCAGTTAAAGCTTTGAAGAAACTCCTCTGGAGATACAGTTTCTTTCACTTCGGTTTGTGCTTGAGCAGAAGTTGCTTCTGCTGCTTGTTCTTTTTGTGTTTCTTTAGCTTCAGCCATTTTGCTGAGAATAATTTGTATTCTGCATTAAATCAGGAGGTTAACAATATTTAATCACAGAAGATGTTGTTATTAATTTTTAGACATTCCCTTCTCCCTCCTGGGATAGTAAAAAGGAGTGCAAATTTACAATTATATTAATTGATTTACAAACAATTATAGAAATATTCATCTGGCAACCTCCAGGATAAACTACGCCAGAGCCTTTAATGTCTTCTGGACAAGTTCTAAACAGCGGGCAAAAGTTTCTTCTAAACTTAGTGTAGTACTGTCAATTTCAATAGCCTCAGCTGCTTTTATTAATGGTGAGTCTTTACGTGTGGTGTCAATTAAATCGCGCTTTTGAACATTATCCAATACATCTTGATAAGTTACCTGGTCACCTCGTTCACTGAGCTCCAAAAAACGCCTTTGTGCTCGGACATCTGCAGAGGCTGTCATAAAGAGTTTTAATTCAGCATCCGGAAAAATCACAGTTCCCACATCCCTTCCATCCATTACCACGGCTTTGTTTTTCCCCATGGCCTGTTGTTGTTCTACAAGTTTCTGGCGAACTTCAGAAATGGTAGCCACCTCGCTCACCACATTAGACACCTCAAGAGTTCGAATTTCCTTTTCTACAAGCACCCCATTGAGGTACATCTCTGGATCTCCTGTGGACTTGTTTAATTGAAATTTTAAATGTATATCATCTAAAGCCTGTATCAATAATTCCTTTTGGAGTTCTTGATTGCGATAAAAATCATGTGATAACGCGTAATAGGATACTGCCCTATACATCGCTCCTGTATCAACATATACATACCCCAAGGATTTAGCCAATCGTTTTGCTATTGTACTTTTTCCTGTTGAGGAATACCCATCAATGGCTATGGTGATTTTTTGCATGCTATTAGTTTTCAAATAACTCCACGTATTACAAGACTGCACTACGTGGAGTATAATTTAAATTATTATAATTTTTTGGCATTCTTCACCTTGACATTAGTGATGGCCAGATCAATGACCTCACTCATTTCCTTAACATAGTGGAATGTCAATCCTTTTAAGTATTCTTCCTTAATCACTTCAATATCTCGTCTGTTTTCTTCACACAAAATAATTTCCTTAATTCGTGCTCTTTTTGCAGCGAGGATCTTCTCCTTGATTCCACCTACTGGTAATACCTTCCCTCTTAGTGTAATCTCCCCGGTCATCGCTAAGCTCTTTTTCACTTTGCGTTGGCTAAACAACGACACTAAAGAAGTTAACATGGTAATCCCAGCACTAGGCCCATCCTTCGGAGTTGCGCCTTCAGGAACGTGTATATGAACGTTATACTTGTCAAAAATATTGGGATTAATCCCCAAAGACGATGCATTCGACTTAATATATTCCATGGCGATGGTAGCCGATTCTTTCATCACCTTACCTAAGTTTCCTGTAATTGTCAAGGCTCCTTTACCTTTAGATAATATGGATTCAATAAACAAAATATCACCTCCTACACTGGTCCATGCAAGTCCTGTAACTACTCCCGCTACATCATTGTTTTCATATTTATCGCGCTCCAATCGTGCTGGCCCAAGCACATCTTCTACGTCTTTCAAACTAACCTTAACATTATACTCCTGTTCCATTGCAATGGATTTTGCAGCATAACGAACCATTTTGGCGATTTGTTTTTCTAATCCCCGAACACCAGACTCACGTGTATAGCCTTCTACGATTTTTTCCATTTCCTTTTTGCCAACTTTTAATTGACTAGGTGTCATACCATGCTCTTCCAATTGTTTTGGTAACAGGTGTCGTTTTGCGATCTCTACCTTTTCTTCAATGGTATAACCTGAGACATTAATGATTTCCATACGATCTCGCAAAGCTGGCTGAATTGGCCCTATGTTATTAGCCGTAGCAATAAACATCACTTTGGAAAGGTCATATCCCATTTCTAGGAAGTTATCATAAAACTCACTGTTTTGCTCAGGGTCCAATACCTCTAGCATTGCTGAAGAAGGATCTCCACTGTGACTTACCGTAAGTTTGTCAATTTCATCCAAGATAAATACGGGATTCGAGGTCCCTGCTTTTTTCAAAGATTGAATGATACGTCCAGGCATAGCTCCGATGTAGGTTTTACGGTGACCTCGAATCTCAGCCTCATCACGTAAACCTCCTAGAGATATTCTAACATATTCACGACCAAGTGCCTCTGCAACAGATTTCCCCAAAGAGGTCTTTCCAACACCCGGAGGTCCGTAAAGACATAATATTGGAGATTTCATATCATTTCTAAGTTTAAGAACTGCCAAATATTCGATGATTCTCTTTTTGACATCTTCCAACCCATAGTGGTCTCTATCTAAAATTTTCTGGGCGCGTTTTAAATCAAATTTATCTTTAGAAAATTTATTCCAAGGTAAATCCAACAACAAATCTAGGTAGTTTCTCTGAATGGAATATTCAGCAACTTGCGGATTCATTCGTTGCAATTTCGCTAATTCTTTTTCAAAGTGTTCTTTAACATTAGCATCCCATTTTTTCCCTTTGGCTTTAAGGTGCATTTGTTCAACCTCTTCTTCATACGAACCGCCGCCTAGCTCCTCTTGAATGGTTTTCATCTGTTGATGTAAGAAGTACTCACGTTGCTGCTGATCCATATCAGATCGCACTCGGGACTGAATATCATTTCTGAGCGCCAATTTCTGCAGCTCTATGTTCATGTATTTCAATGTTGCCAAAGCGCGCTCCATCAGCTTGGAATTCTCAAGCAACTTTTGTTTGTCAATAACCTCCAAATTTAGATTGGAAGAAATAAAATTCACCAAAAATGAATTACTCTCTATATTCTTAATGGCAAAAGATGCTTCAGAAGGGATGTTTGGGCTCTCTTTTATGATTTGAAGAGCCAATTCTTTTACTGATTCAATCACAGTGCTGAACTCCTCATTTTCAATGTCTGGCTTTTCTTCAGGCAATCCTTTGATGGTTGCAGTGATATAAGGCTCTGTTTCTAAAATTCTATCAATTTCAAAGCGTTTTTTACCTTGAATGATTACCGTGGTATTCCCATCAGGCATCTTTAGAACTCTTAAAATTCTAGCGATAGTTCCAACTTTATTTAAATCCTTTACCTCTGGATCCTCAATAGATTCATCTTTTTGAGATACTACCCCAATAACCTTACTACTGTTAGAGGCATCCTTAATCAGTTTTATCGATTTATCTCTACCTGCTGTAATGGGTATTACCACTCCTGGAAATAAAACGGTATTTCGAAGCGGTAAAATTGGAAGACTTTCTGGTAAGGATTCATTGTTAATTTCCTCCTCATCTTCAGGGGTCATCAAGGGAATCAATTCAGCGTCGTCATCAATATGCTGCAGTGACAAATTGTCAATATTAAAAAAATTATTACTACTCATAGTTTTACGTGGGTCATTCTGTCATTAAAACAGTGGACATTTGACTTTTAATAATGTTATAAAGCGTTCTATTATTGCTTCCTAGCTATTATATCCAGAATAGCTTTTTTTCATTTAACTATATAGGCAATTGCTATGCCATTTTCACCCAAACAGGTAAAATAAAAGTCAGTCGTGTTGATTTAGATACTTTAAAAGATGTACGATAGCGCCATTAATTCCCTGGAGGAGATTTGAATATTTTTAACTGCTAGTGTAGGCAGTTTATGACAGCAGCTCAATTCGTAATACTAGTGTAACTATGCTATAGTTACACTTCAATATATTTGTGTTTTATTCCGTATAGCACAAGCCCTATTCTGCTTCTAACTTCCAGTTTATCGAATAGGCTCTCCCTATAGCCATCAACAGTTTTAGGTGATAGAAACATTTGAGTAGCAATTTCTTTATAGGTCATCTCAGTACAAGCCAATTTTAGAAACTCAATCTCTCTATCTTTTAATTTGATGCCGCTATTGGTATCGCCTTGTTCCTTACGATCTATGGTTTCGAGAAGTTTGTTGGTTATCTTGTCCGAATAATAAAAACCTTTATAGATGACATCATTTAAGGCGCCTTCAAATATTTTAGGGTGAATGTCTTTGAGTAAGTAACCCTTAGCACCTAATCGGAGCATTTTGATAATCGTCTCTTCACTATCATCCATCGAGAGTGCGATGGCCTTTTGCTCTGGAAAGTTGTCGTTTAACCACTCCATGGTTTCTATTCCAGTCATTATAGGCATATTGATGTCTAGTAGGACAATATCAGGTGCCCCGTATTCTTCCATGCATTCAATAAAATGTTGACCGTTTGTCGCGTGAAAGCTAACTTGATATCCTTTAAAGGATTCTATTAACGAAGTCAAGGACTTGGCAAACAACAAATGATCATCTACAACAGCTATGGTGTGTTTTTTATCCATCATCAGATTGGCTTGGTTGGATAGTTCAAAGTTACTGAAACTCCTTTATTTTTTCCAGTTTTGATTGAAAAATCTGCACCGATAAGTTCTGACCTGCGTTGCATGTTCATTATACCTGTCCCTTTTCGCTCGGATTCTAGATCAAATCCTACCCCATTATCAGTGGCATTAACATATAATTCCTCTGGAAGATAATTCAAATGGATGGTCAGTAATGAGGCCTTGGAATACTTAACCACATTAGAGAAGCATTCCTGAAATATTCTAAAGATAATGATCTCATCTTTTTTATTGATGTGATAGGGTTCACCCTGTACATTGTATTCAATGCGCAGGAAATTTAAGCGTTTAAAACGGTTGATTTCAAGTTCAAGAGATTCTTGCAATCCCATACTGGATACAAAATCATTATTCAAGGTGTGAGATAGCTGTCTGAGCTCCTTTAACCCTTGTCCCAACACGTCAGAGGCCTCCTTAAAGGATTTCATTTTATCCTCCGGAACCTCGTTCTGTAGCATATTCAATTGCAACTTTGCCACGGAAAGTAACTGACCAATATTATCGTGTAATTCCCAGCTGATATTCTTAAAGGTCTGTTCTTGAATTTCAGTTTGGGCCTTTGCCAACTCCTGCTCAAATTTTTGTTTCTCCTCAGCATTCTCGATGAGTAATTGTGTTTTTCTTCTTTGATAGGCTAAAAAAAAGCTTATAAAAAATGCCAGCAAAACTACAATTAGTATACTTACATATATAATTAGACTTATAATTTCCTTTTGGTTTTCCATAGGAGTGTAGGGAGCTGTTGAGTATTACTAATTAATTTAACAAATTAAGTACTCAAGTTAATAATTATGCAAAATTACGCCTTATGCTAATTTCTAAAAGGGTGTTTTTCCCTATTTTACACCATAAATGTTATAATTTTCCTCTGGTTCATAATATTTAACACTCACTATAAATCCTATTGCAAAACATCCATACATCACATAATTTGATATCACTAGTATATAAACATAGATAGAGGCTGAAAAGCTTAGTTGTTTGGCAAAAATGAAAATGGGCATGGTTACCAGATTAAAGAAAAGGATTCCTATGGTAATCCAAAACGGCAATGTCTTATAAAAACTTAGAATCTTATCGCTCTTGAGAATTGTCATAAAATAAAAACATATTGCCACCACAGTAAATACAACCCCTGCGAACATATGAGGCTGTAGCCAGGAGGTCAAAAGGTCCTGATAATGTAATAAACTGTGAATCACCAAAATCGAATAAATGACAATACAAGCATTCACAGCCTTAGCTGCTTTTCTATACCGCAATATCGATCGGTAATACCATAGATACACATAAAACGAGATTATGGAATACAAACTCCCAACCCAGATACTAGACGTTATTAGATTCTCGGGAAGGAGGTATCTCATCAATTTGAGAAAATTCCACTGTGGATAAAAGAGTGTCGCTGTAGGAAGTAGGTTAAGCAATTCTATTAAAAAAGTAAACCATAGAAAAGGCATAAAGATCCACGATTGTGAATCTTTATATTTTTTATAGGTAATCGTTGCAATTATCGCTGTTAAAAAGACAGCAAAAATTATGGTCTTCTTTAATAAAAATTCAAAACTAAGCATCAATTTACAAAATCAATTATTGAGGATAACTCGCAGCTGGCGGATTGCCATCGCTACCATACTCCAATGGATCTACTGCGGTGATATCATGTGAACTAGCATATAGTGGTAAACTTAATGGCAATATATTTCCTTTTTGTTTGGCATCACCCATTCTTCCTGTTGGAGTGATAAAGGTGGTCAAATAATTGTCCTTTTCGCCATGACCTTTTTTTGGAAAGACTCCTATATATACTCTGAAGCCATCTACCTCGCCTCCACTTGCTTCAACCTTTTCAACAGAGCTATCGATATAGGTTAACAATTGATCTACAGAATACCAATCGGAGACAGCAAGTTCAAATTTTGGCTTTTTAGGTTTAATGACCATTGGTGTTTTCAACTCCTCAACTTCTTTGAGGCTTGTTTTATTTTCCAAGGCTGCCATTAATTTAGCATTGAGGTCTTTGTAATAAGCTAAAGAATCAGATTGAGCAAATAAAATCTCCATATCACGGACATAGCGTTTGCTCATATTCTCAGCAGTTGTTGGCGGTAATTTGTGTTTTGACAGCTCTACAGGTTGATAGTTTAATACGCCTCCTTGTGTTTTTGTACAAGATGTACTAAATAAAGATCCGACAACGATAAGCGATGTCAGAAGTAGTTTCAGTTGGTTGGTTTCCATTTTAAATAAATTTAGTTATTAAGTTGGTTATACATTTTTGTCATGCAATATTTAAAACTTGGAACGAAGATACTCCAAAAAAACCGAGCATGCGCTTTCCCTTGCAGACAGAACTCAAATGTAAACATTTCAAAACTAATATATTAGGTTGATTTCACGGTAATTAGAAAGGGATTTTCCCTTATTAATTTCGATTAAAAGTAATAATTCAACGGTGTAATGTATTACTGATAATCAGGGAATTGCAATTGCACCTAATCGCAATTATTTCAAATTATTGCATTCAATAATTTTTAATTCGACGCCGCGTTCAGTAGATTTGAGTTCTAAATCCGAATTAAATGAATAGACGATCCTTTCTTTCAAAAGGTGCACAGGCTTCAATGTTATCTGTACTACCTGCAGCCAGTTTGACGGCTTCCACCCACAGAACTGAGCCACAAAAAACAGAGGAGCTACAGACCGTACTGCCTAAAAAATTAAAGGAAGGAGCTACGGTTGGCTTAATTGCTCCAGGTTATGCGCTATCAGCCAAGGCTTTAGAAAATGCGATAAGTAATGTTAAGTCTATGAGATTTAAGCCATACCATACTTCCAGAATCATAGGACATCACGGTTATTTAAGCAATACGGATAAGATGCGGGTAGAGGACATACATGAAATGTTTCTTGACCCTGAGGTTGACGGGATTATTTGTGCTCGAGGTGGATATGGATGTACTCGTATTTTAGATCAGATTAACTACGATTATATTGCACAAAATCCAAAAGTTCTCGTTGGTTTTAGTGACATTACAGCCCTGGCCAATACCATCCATGAAAAAACAGGACTCATCACTTTCCACGGTCCTGTAGGCACAACCCTGGACAATGAATACAGCCGAAGAAACTTAAGTAGGATTATTACAAAATCAACCCTTGAATTAAATATCTCTGCTGAGCACTACAGCCGGCAAACCATTCAAGCAGATGATACTTTCGAGCAATATGTCATCAATCCTGGGGTGGTCACTGCAAAACTCATAGGAGGGAATTTATCGTTACTCTCGGCCATGTGTGGAACCGAATTTGACTTGGATTATACAGGTAAGTTGGTATTCATAGAGGACATCGATGAAGACCCTTACAGCGTCGATCGCATGTTTACACAACTCCTAAGCGCTCCTACCTTTAAACATGCGGCAGGAATTGTACTGGGTGTATTTAAAGGCTGTAACGAACCTGAAAGAATGTCATTTTCGATAAAAGAGGTTATATTAGATCGTATTAAATCTTTGAATGTACCCTCGATTTATGGCTATTCCATCGGACATATCGATCGCAACCTAACACTTCCCATTGGAATCCAAGCCAGTTTAAACACTGAATCTTTTTCGATAACATTAAAAGAGAATGCCGTTCGAGATTAGTACGTTTCAATTCTCATAATTTTGTATTAAATTTGAGAATATGATTTTCAATACTCAGCGACTACAAATTCGACCTCTTGACATTCAAGATCTTGGTCTTTTTCACAAAATGCAAAACGACCAAGAAGTCATGCGCTATATTGGAGGCAAAATATCCTCACTCGCAGAGAACAAAAGAGACCTTGAAACCATTTTAAAATATTACAAAGACCCTGATAATGACTTCTGGGTTTGGGCTATTGAGTTAATTGACACGGAGCGCTTTATTGGCACTATTGCACTTGTCAAAAACCAAAAAGGTGAGTACGAAATTGGATATCGATTACTCAAAGACTATTGGAAAAAAGGCTATGGCAAGGAAGTCACCAATGGCGTCATTAAATATGCCTTCGAAAAATTGAAACTCAAGGAAATAGTAGCCTATGTAGATAAGGAAAACCTCACCTCAGTACGCATCCTTGAAAGCACCTTCAACTTCATAAAAGAAATATACAACGAACAAGATAACTGCATCGATCGCTATTACAAACTCTCTAATTAAAGTTCTTTTGAAATTTTAAAACCGTAGCTTTTTAATTAGCGACATCGCTAATGAATTTTATTCGGAATAAACGGATTTCATCATCCTCATAATCCCCGTCAAACTCTTCCATGGCGTGTGAAATTTTATCATCTTGCGCCTCTAAGAAATAATCCTGTAGCTCCTCTTGCTGATCTTCATCAAGGATCTCATCAATCCAGTAATCCAAATTGAGCTTGGTACCCATATAGACGATCTGTTCCATTTCTTTAATCAAGTCATCCATGGAAATTCCTTTGGAAGATGCAATATCATCCAATGGCAGTTTTCGATCTATATTTTGAATTACATAAAGTTTTAAGGCGGAATTTGCTCCAGTAGATTTTACCACTAGATCATCTGGTCTAATGATGTCATTATCTTCCACATATTGCTGAATAAGCTGTAGAAAAGGCTTTCCGAATTTTTTCGCTTTTCCCTCTCCCACGCCATGGATATTTAATAGCTCCTCAACATCCACAGGATATTTAAGTGCCATATCTTCCAGGGAAGGATCCTGGAAAATAACAAAAGGAGGAACTTCTAATTTCTTAGCCTGTTGCTTTCTAAGGTCCTTAAGCAGGACGAGCAATTTAGGATCTGCCACTGCAGCTCCAGCTTTGGATGCCGTTACAATTGTATCTACATTCTCATCAGAATAACTGTGGTCTTCTGTCATTTTAAATGATTCCGGATTATTCAAGAATTCAATACCCTTCTCATTTAAATGCAATACTCCGTACTGCTCAATCTCTTTTCTGATAAACCCCTGTACCAATACTTGACGTATCAGCGCCATCCAATAAGCGGCCTCATAATCCTTTCCAATCCCAAAGAATGGACGTTCATCTGTTTTGTGTGATTTTATAAGCGCATTAACCTTTCCAACTAAGGTGTTCACAATTTCTTTGGCTTTGTACTTCTGCTTGGTGCCTTTGATGACTTTGAGAATTTTAATCACCTCGTCCTTGGCCTCGTGCTTTTTCTTAGGATAACGAACGTTATCATCCATGGCACCACCTTCTCCACTTACAGGATCAAATTCTTCTCCAAAATAGTGAAGGATATACATTCTTCTGGACATAGAAGTTTCTGCATAGGCCACCATATCTTGCAGCAATGCATGACCTATTTCCTGTTCCGCGACCGGTTTACCACTCATGAACTTCTCCAGCTTCTCAATATCTTTATAGGCATAGAATGCCAAGCAGTGCCCTTCTCCCCCATCACGACCTGCTCTTCCAGTCTCTTGATAATAACTTTCGATACTTTTTGGAATATCGTGATGAATCACAAATCGAACATCAGGTTTGTCAATTCCCATACCAAATGCTATTGTAGCAACAACCACATCCACATCTTCCATTAAGAACATGTCCTGGTGCTTGGCTCTGGTTTTAGCGTCTAAACCGGCGTGATAAGGAACAGTCTTTATACCGTTTACCTCAAGGGTTTGCGCCAGCTCTTCCACTTTTTTACGACTCAAACAATATATAATTCCGGATTTACCGGCATTTTGCTTGACAAACCGAATAATATCCGCTTCAACGTTTTTAGTTTTTGGTCGTACTTCATAGTAAAGATTTGGTCTATTAAATGAAGCTTTAAAGACATTGGCCTCGCCAATGCCCAAGTTCTTGAGAATATCCTCTTGAACTTTGGCAGTTGCCGTAGCCGTAAGTGCTATAATTGGAATATCGTCCCCTAATCGTTGAATAATGGTGCGAATATTTCTGTATTCTGGTCTAAAGTCATGCCCCCACTCTGAAATACAGTGCGCTTCATCCACCGCTACAAAAGAAATTTTTACCGATCTAAAAAATTCGATATACTCTTCCTTTGTCAAGGACTCTGGTGCAACATACAACAGCTTCGTTACACCATTAGTGATGTCTTCTTTGACCTGACGGATTTCCGATTTATTTAATGAAGAATTTAATACATGCGCAATCCCCTTATCAGAAGAAATTCCTCTAATGGCATCCACTTGGTTTTTCATTAGCGCAATTAAAGGTGATATCACAATGGCAGTGCCTTCTTTAACAAGAGCAGGGAGTTGATAGCAGAGAGACTTTCCTCCACCAGTAGGCATTATAACAAACGTATTGCGATCGTTAACGATACTCTTTATTACTTTTTCCTGTAACCCCTTAAACTGACTGAATCCAAAATATTCTTTTAGCGCCCCCTGTAAGTCAATTTCAGCTGAACTCATCCTTTCGTTTTACTATTTTATATACATTTGCACTACTAAAGATACTAATTAATCTTTAGTTTATGCAAATATAAAATTTTAAAAATTTGAGCACCAAAAATGCGATTATTGCTAATGCTATCAAGGTCATTGATACTGAGAGCGATGCTATCAAAAACCTTGCCCAATTTGTGGACGATGCCTTCGCTGATGCCATAGAGCACATCTATAACTCAAACGGTAGAGTAATTATTACAGGCGTTGGAAAAAGCGCGATAATTGCCACAAAAATCGTAGCAACCTTGAATTCCACCGGAACACCTGCTGTTTTTATGCATGCTGCAGATGCCATACATGGAGATTTGGGCACCATATTAAAGGACGATGTTGTGATCTGCATTTCTAAAAGTGGAAATACCGCAGAAATAAAAGTTTTAGTACCATTTATAAAGGATGGGCCTAATAAACTCATTGCGATTACAGGAAATACTGAGTCTTACTTAGCACAGGAGGCGGACTATGTTATAAACTCCTTTGTGGAAAAAGAAGCATGCCCTAACAACCTTGCTCCGACCACGAGTACTACTGCCCAATTGGTTATTGGAGACGCTATGGCTATTTGTCTATTGAGTCTTCGCAAATTTAGCAGTGCTGATTTTGCCAAATATCATCCTGGGGGAGCATTGGGAAAAAAACTATATTTACGGGTGAAAGATATAGCCCGTATGAATCTTAAACCACAGGTCACCGAACAGAGCAGCGTAAAAGATGTTATTGTCGAAATCTCCGAAAAGCTCATGGGAGTAACTGCGGTTACTAGGGATGACAAAATCGTGGGGATTATCACCGATGGTGATATTCGTAGGATGTTGAGCAAATACGACTACATCAATGATTTAAAAGCCAAGGATATCATGTCCTTAAATCCTAAAAGAGTCAACGCAGATATTTTAGCTGTTGATGCGCTGGATGTAATGGATGAGTTTGGAATCTCTCAGCTTTTAGTGGAAAAAAATGAAAATTATTACGGAGTCATACATCTACATGACTTAATTAAAGAAGGTATTATATAATGACAAAGAAATTAGGAACTGGAGAGGAAGAAAAAGAAATGTCTTTCCTCGATCATCTGGAGGTATTAAGATGGCATTTAATTCGATCATCATTAGCTGTGGTCATTGTCGGAGTTGTCGCTTTTTTAGCCAAAGATTTTATATTTGACACCATTTTATTTGGACCGAAAAGAGCAGATTTCCCGACCTATCAATTTTTTTGTAATCTCACCAGGTCATTGGGAATGAATGAGGCATTTTGTACCGGTCCCGATTTTAGAATTCAAAGTAGACAAATGTCCGGACAGTTTTCTGCTCACATTTGGACCTCAATTTGGGCTGGATTTATTTTGGCATTTCCATATATACTTTGGGAAGTATGGCGATTCATAAGTCCAGGTCTGTATGAAAACGAACGAAAAAATTCAAGAGGATTTATCTTGATTGCATCCTTATTATTCTTTATCGGTGTACTATTTGGATACTATGTTATCGCTCCTTTATCCATAAACTTCCTTGCCAATTACCATGTCAGCCAGGAGGTCTTTAATGATATTGATTTAACCTCCTATATCTCGACAATACGATCTTCAGTCATTGCATGTGGACTTATTTTCGAGCTTCCAATCATCATGTATTTCTTGACTAAGATAGGTCTGGTAACCCCTGATTTCTTAAGAAAATACCGAAAAATATCGATTGTGATAGTGTTAATCTTATCAGCAGTAATTACTCCGCCGGACATCACAAGCCAAATTATCGTGGCAATCCCTATATTAGTACTCTACGAAGTAAGTATTTACATTTCCAAAGTTGTATTAAAAAGGGATGCACGTAAACTAAAGAAACAAAAAAGCAAAGCATAAAATGGCAAATCAAGTTGAAGAGTTTAACGACTACCGCAAAAAAATGAATGATCGCATTTTATCGGATGACAACAAGCTGATCAAACGCATTTTCAATCTGGACACCAATGCCTATATGGATGGGGCTTTAGATGTAGGAACAAAAGAATTACTCGGTTTGGTAGCCTCCACAGTCCTGCGTTGCGATGATTGCATAAAGTACCATTTGGAAACCTGCCATGAGTTAGGATATACCAAAGAGCAGGTTGTTGAAGCTTTAGGAATTGCAACTGTTGTCGGCGGAAGTATTGTTATTCCTCACTTAAGGAAAGCCTATGAGTTTTGGGATGCCTTACAGGAGCAGGAATACTAAAACTATTCTAATTTGAAGAGTTTTAAATTCTAATTCCATATTTTTGAAACCAAGCTAAATTATTAAGTGCCCAAAACATTAGAATGAAATTAAGAGCGGAGAATATAATGAAGTCCTATAAGGGACGTAAGGTGGTAAAAGGAATTTCACTTGAGGTAAATCGAGGTGAGATTGTGGGATTACTAGGACCTAACGGCGCGGGAAAAACAACGTCCTTTTATATGATTGTGGGGCTGATAAAACCCAATGGGGGAAAGATTTTCCTTGATGATAAGGAGATCACTAAGTTTCCTATGTACAAAAGAGCGCAACATGGTATTGGATACCTGGCCCAAGAAGCCTCTGTCTTTAGAAAATTAAGTATTGAAGACAATATCATGAGTGTGCTTCAACTTACCAAGCTCAGTAAAAAGGAACAGAAAATGAAGATGGAAGCGCTTATCGATGAGTTTAGTTTGGGACATATTAGAAAAAGCCGTGGAGATTTACTCTCCGGTGGTGAACGAAGGAGAACTGAAATCGCCCGAGCTCTAGCAACTGACCCTAGTTTTATTTTACTAGATGAGCCTTTTGCGGGAGTTGACCCTGTAGCGGTTGAAGACATTCAAAGGATTGTAGCACAGTTAAAAAATAAAAATATCGGTATCTTAATTACCGATCACAATGTACAGGAAACCTTGGCGATTACAGAACGCTCTTATCTAATGTTTGAAGGGAGCATTTTAAAGGCTGGAATCCCTGAGGAATTAGCTGCCGATGAGATGGTTCGAAAAGTATACTTAGGACAAAACTTCGAACTTCGAAAAAAGAAATTAGATTTCCATTCATAAACCTTAATAGCACATATTATGAAAACTCTTGGATTGCTTTTTACTTCAATTAGCCTTGTACTATCCCTAAGTTGTAATGGAGTGAACAACAAAAAGGGCGCCCAAAATGAGCAAACCACTACTTCACAAGAACAAGTAAATTCTGAGCCTGAAAACGCAGAAGCATCATTAGTGGATAAAAAATGGAAGCTTAGTAAACTTATGGGTCAACCCCTGTCTGAATTGGATAAAAGTGCACTAAAAGTATTTATCATCTTCGATGGACAAGACAAAAGACTTAGTGGAAATTCCGGATGTAATTCATTTGGCGGGACCTATACCCTAAAAGAAGGCAATCGTTTTGAAACAAGCCAAATGATGAGTACTATGATGGCCTGTGAAAACATGGACATCGAAGACCAGTTTATGGGGGTTCTTCAAAAAGCAGACACCTATATTATCAATGGGAACAAGCTTCAGATCACCAAGGCCAGGATGGCTCCTCTTGCCGAATTTGAATTGGAAAAATAATCCTCCAATAAACATTTATTTCATTCTCACTTTCTAAGATCCATTTTGGAAGGCTAGTTTGCTTTGCTATAATTCGACCATATTGACAACAAAATATATAGAAAAATAACCAGTGGAATTCCGGCATACTGTAATAGAATTAACAATAGTAAAGCAGCTATTAAAAATACATAGCGGATTGCATTTTCTTTGAATCCCCAGGTTTTAAATTTTAATGCAAACAACGGGATTCTGGCATTTAGGATATAGGTGGAAAAGATTGTCAATCCAATTAAAAACCATTTATTCAATATTACCACATCAAAGGATCCTGGCTGAAAATACAACATTAACGGCAAAGAAAGTATAAGCAATGCATTTGCAGGGGTTGGTAGTCCTATAAAGGAGGAAGTTTGCTGGTCGTCTATATTAAATTTAGCCAGACGATACGCGGAACCTAAGCTTACCAATAGTCCAAAAAATGGCAAAAGATGCATTGTTGCCAATCCTTCACCCGGGTGCGCCCCTAGTATGGTTGTGCCTGGAATAAAGTTTTCTCCCAGACTCAATTGAAACAACTGATACAATACAATTCCAGGTACAACCCCGGAGGTCACTACATCAGCCAAAGAGTCCAACTGCAATCCTAATTCTCCTTCAACATTGAGAAGACGAGCTGCCATCCCATCAAAAAAATCAAAGAATATTCCGGCAAACACAAAATAAGCTGCTAGGATCAGGTGTCCTTGTACCGCCAAAATGACCGCAATAATACCAGCTGATAAATTTAATAAAGTAAGGGCGTTAGGAATATATCTTTTCATGGTTTTTCACTTAGCTGTTAGTGCCGTAAAATTACAATTTAATTTTAATTTGACTCCCTAATTCTATGGAGCAGTCAACTTGTGCCTACTCAGCCGTCTAAGTATTGAATAGTAGAAAAAGAAAATCGATTGAATTCAAATCAGTGATTTTATGTGTGTCAATTAGCAAATCAACCTCTTGGTTCACTTCCGAACACCTCTACGCCATCCTTTTTAAGAACAAAAAATTAGTATTATCATACCAAAGTGATTCCCTATGTGGTTTCAATAATTATTTGGATATTCGTACTCTAATTGAATTTCATGAAGAAAAATATCATTCTTGCATTGCTCTCCGGGTTACTGTTAGGGTTGTCATGGCCCACCTATGGTGTGGCTCTATTAATCTTTATCGGATTTGTTCCCCTGTTATTAGCTGAAGAAAACATACGTAATTCCAACACCGGTAATAAGAAGCGTAAGGTATTTTTAACCGCTTATATGACATTTTTGATTTGGAATTCAATTACCACATGGTGGATTTGGTACTCCACCCCTTTTGGTATGTTATTCGCCATTTTAGTGAATTCCCTACTCATGACCATTGTGTTTTTATTGTACCACATTGTTGCTAAAAGATTACCCGCAAAAATTCACTTGATTTTCTTAGCGGTTATTTGGATGTCATTTGAAAAATTCCATCTCAATTGGGACTTTTCTTGGCCTTGGTTGAATCTTGGAAACGTGTTTTCAGAAAATATCAATTGGATACAATGGTATCAATACACAGGAGTCTTCGGAGGCAGTCTGTGGGTATGGCTGGTCAATATTGGACTTTTCAAAACCATGATACGGTTTAAATCTAATGCGAACACAAGACAATTAGGTATTGGAATCGGGAAGAATGTTCTAGTAATTGCTATTCCTATAATTATTTCATTATGGATTTTCCAAACCTACGAACCGGGAAAACAATACGTTCAAGTCACCTTGTTACAGCCTAATATTGATCCCTATTCTGAAAAATACAACATTCAAAACACCCAAATGGCTCAGGATTTAATTACCTTGGCTTCAACTGATATCAATGCACAAACTGATTATGTGATTGCCCCGGAGACTGCACTATCGCGCGGCACTTCGATTAAAAACTTTGATGTATCGCCAGAAAAACGATTACTACAACAGTTTGTCGGCAAATACCCCGATCTACACTTTATCACAGGAGTTGATTTTTACAAGCATTATCCAAATAGTAGTAGACCTACACCCACGGCAAACCTTTATCCTCAAGGCTGGTTTGATTTTTACAATGCCGCAGTACAAATTGACCATGCTGGAAGTAGTCAAAAGTATATAAAGTCCAAATTAGTCGTTGGAGTTGAAACCTTTCCTTTTAAAAGTATACTTGAGCCCCTATTGGGCAATGTTATGTTAGATCTAGGAGGAACTGTTGCTATGAGAGCTACTCAAAAAGAACGGTCCGTCTTTAGCAATACCACGGAAACCATAAAGGTGGCACCTATTATATGTTATGAGTCCATTTATGGGGAGTTTGTTACTGGTTATGTTCAAAAGGGGGCGAATTTCTTAACCATCATCACTAATGACGCTTGGTGGAGTGATACGCAGGGCCATCAACAACATTTGAGTTATGCCAGACTCCGTGCTATAGAAACGAGAAAAAGTGTTGCCAGAAGTGCAAACACCGGTATCTCGGCCTTTATCAACGAAAAAGGAGAAATTCTAAAGCAGCTAGGCTATTCTAAAAAAGGAACTTTATCTGCTGCAGTTAGCACAAATGATAAAAAAACATTCTATGTGAAATACGGGGATTATATCGCTAGAATTTCTGCGTTATTTGCTGGAATGATATTCTTATTTGCAATCGCTAAGAAAAAAAAGTAATCCTCAATCCAGGCGCCATATCTTAATGGAAGCTCAGTTTAGAGATCCTTCCGTTGCCAGCTGCAAAAGCAGTACTGTCGTTTATGAACTTTAACGTATAGAAAGATTCATCGGACAACTGCTTCCAATTTGCTCCAGAGTCATTGGTAAACGAAATCCCCTTAAAACCTACCGCAATCAGTTCATTTGCTTGGCTTCCCGGGACGTATTGTACACAAGAGCGATATCCTGGTTGTTGTCCGTCAGCCACTAGCTGCCAAGTTCTTCCTCCGTCTTTGGTGAAGGCCTTATTAGCCTTGTTGAGATTTGGTTTGGAATAATCCCCTCCAATAATAAATCCGGTTTTTTCATCGTAAAAAGCTATGGAGTAAATTCCTTGGTTTGCATCCCCTTGCACTATTGGCGTATCAAATACTTCCCAAGTCTTGCCTTTATCCGGAGAATAAAAAACGCGTGCTTTAGATCCTCCTGTGGCAATCCAAGTATGATCTCCAACAACGGCAATGTTTGTATTGCTAGCGGCAAAGGCATACTCGCCTTCAACTTGATCTGGCAAGATGTTACAATTAAGTTTATTCCATGTCTGACCTCCATCTCTGGTAATAATTATTGACAAACATCCATGAGTAGGATCCCCTACTGCAATTCCTTCTTGATCATTCCAAAATTGCATAGCATCGTAGAACACCTGTTCTCCTTCTTCTTTATAGACCACTTCCATATCGCCTTGATCTCCTGTTTTATACAACAATGCAGGACTTTCTATGGTGAGCATAAAAAAGTCCGTACTGGTTGAGGCGACAGCTCTAAATTCCAATTCAAGGCTATCTGGTCCTATTTGCTTCGAAACCGTTTTATTTGCTTGCGTATTGTAGATGCCAAAAGTGTTATTAGAACCTGCAAACCCAAGATTCCCTTGCATTAAGGTAATGGCTCTTATACTGGTGGTATCGAGATAAAGATCTTGAACATCTACTGCTGTATACTGGTGTGGGACATAGGGTTGGTTAACGCATGAACCTACAAGTACCCCTAACAAAATTAAAATAAGTTTCTGCATAATACGCGTATATTTCTTTGCATAAAAATAAGTTTAATAGTTCACAAAGCAATACCTTTGCACTCAAATTATACAACCGGCAATTGGTTGAACTAAAACATTCAAAATATTTATGCGACTTCACAGAAATCTTGTATATGCTGTCATTGACGGACTCCAGCTTATTTTTAATGAAGGTAAGTATGCAGATAAAGTTGTAGAACAACTCCTTAAGCGAGATAAACGTTGGGGTGCGCGAGATCGTGGTTTTATAGCTGAAACTACCTATGACATCGTCAGATGGAAACGATTATATGCGGAGATCGCAGAGGTAAAAGAACCTTATACCAGAGAAAACCTGTGGCGAATCTTTGCAGTATGGGCAGTACTGAAAGGTGTACGCCTGCCGGATTGGAAACAATTAGAAGGCACACCCAGTAGACGAATCAAAGGGAGATTTGACGAACTCAACAAAATACGCAAATACCGTGAATCCATTGCGGATTGGATGGATGCTTTAGCTGTTAAAGAACTCGGTGAAAACGTATGGGAAAAGGAAATTCACGCCTTAAACCAACAAGCAGAAGTTATTATTAGGGTAAACAGATTAAAAACTGATAAGAAAACACTTCAAAAGCTACTTCGTGAGGACAATATCGATACAGATTTTATAAAGAATTATCCAGATGCACTAGTCTTAAAGGAGAGGGCAAATATTTTTAAAACAGAGGCTTTTCAAAACGGACTCTTTGAAGTGCAAGACGCCTCATCGCAGCTTGTAGCTGAATTATTAGATGTTTCCCCAGGAATGCGTGTTGCCGATTGTTGTGCAGGTGCCGGAGGGAAAACGCTACACCTGGCTTCGAAAATGGAGAACAAAGGTCAGATCGTTGCTTTGGATATTTACAGCAATAAATTGAACGAGCTCAAAAGACGCGCTCGCAGAAACGGTGCTCACAACATAGAAACTAGAGCAATTGATTCAAGTAAGGTTATTAAAAAACTTCACAATTCAATGGATCGAGTACTAATCGATGCCCCTTGCAGTGGACTTGGTGTTTTGCGAAGAAATCCAGATGCTAAATGGAAGCTTCAGCCTGAGTTTCTCGATACTATTAGACAAACACAACAAGAGATTTTAGCGAGTTATTCCAAATTGCTAAAAGTGGGCGGTAAAATGGTTTATGCCACATGTTCTATTCTACCCTCTGAAAATCAAGAACAGGTAGCTTCCTTTTTGGAATCAGAAGACGGAAAAAACTACAAACTCATTAAGGATAAAAAAATACTTGCCTGCGAAGCGGGGTTTGATGGCTTCTATATGGCCCTCTTGGAAAAAACCAGCTAAAAAAGGTGCTCAACTTATGACTTTTATGCAATCAACCACACCAAGACTATTAGTTGCCCTTTTAGGGATTGTAGTGCTTTTCTTTGGTTGTAAAGACAGTGAAAAGAAACTTAAAAAAGTAACTAATTCTCAGTCTGATAGCAGTAATATAGCATTTCATATCCCATCAGATATACAGGACTATTACAAACAGATCAATTTTAATCAAACAGGCGATGCCTTGTATGATGACCTAGCTGCCACCACAATTGCCAAGCATGTCAATATTCAGAGTTATAGTGCGCGACATAAGCACCTTTACGATGTTGATGGTAATCCCAAATACGGAGACAGCGTTATTTTAATGTATTCGGGTGAAATCCGTTTTTGGAAGGAATACATCTCTGGAGGCAACCATTATAAGCCGCAGTCTTTTAATACAGAACATGTATATCCGCAGTCATTAATTATCAATACAGCTAAAGGTGATTTACATCATTTAAGAGTATGCGACAGACAGGTCAACTCCAAACGCGGCAATCTTCCATTCACGGACGGCCAAGGAGCTTATAAACTAAAAGGTAAATCATGGTACCCCGGAGAGCGTTGGGAAGGCGATGTCGCTAGAATGATCATGTATCTAAACTTGCGCTACGCTGAATCCTTTGAAGATGTTGGTTCTCTTGAACTCTTTCTTAAATGGAATGCTAAAGATCCCGTTAGTGAATTTGAAATTCAGCGAAATAACCGAATCGAAAAAGTTCAAGGAAATAGAAATCCATTCATTGACAATCCCTATTTAGCTACCATCATCTGGGGAGGAATTCAAGCCAATAATCGCTGGGATTAAGTTGTAAACCTACACTTTAGTTAGCTGTATGTATCTAGCTTTAAATGTGATTTTTAGAAATCACATTTATTCTGATTTGGAATCGACTAATTCAAAAATAACCAACATCTCACCTCACCAACTTTTCTACAAAAGACACCACACAACAAGTCTTATTCTTAACATATTTACTCCTGCTCCTATTTCCAATTTTAACTATCTTTGGTTGGACTTGAATATTCATAAACACCACTGAAATGAAAAAATTACTTTTAATGACCCTTATGCTTAGCTTCTTACAATCCTTTAGCCAACAAACAGCAACAGAGTTTGCCAACTTTAAAAAATACGCTGAACAAAACGCTGCACTTTCTCTTACCAAGGCCAAGGAGAATCGAGTGGTTTTCATGGGAAATTCAATTACCGAAGGTTGGATCAATGCCCGTCCGGAATTTTTTAAAGACAATCCATATATTGACCGAGGGATCAGTGGACAGACTACCTCACAGATGCTACTTCGCTTTAGAAGAGATGTCATTGATCTTAACCCTGAAGTTGTGACCTTTTTAGCTGGAATTAACGATATCGCAGAAAATACCGGCCCAATTGCCTTAGAAGATATTTTCGGAAATATCATCTCCATGGTTGAGCTTGCTCAGGCCAATAACATTCAGCCTGTAATTTGTTCCGTTTTGCCTTCGAACAACTTTCCTTGGAGACCTTCAATCAAACCAGCAGACAAAGTCATCGAGCTAAACAAAATGCTAAAAGAATATGCTGATAATAACCAAATCGTTTATGTCGACTATTATGCAGCTATGGTCAATGACCAAAAAGGCTTAAGCCCAGAATTAGCACACGACGGCGTACACCCTACTTCAGAAGGCTACGCGATCATGGAACCCCTTGTTGTTGCCGGAATTAAAAAGGCCTTGAAAAAATAAATCACTAAGAGCAATTTAAAAACATGCGCTCTTTTTCAGGTATTGTACAGCTGCTAACTCCCATGTGGTTGACAGCTGTATTGACGCGAACATTTTGAATTCAAAATCACCAAATATATGTAGTTCAAAATAGGATAGAATTACTTAAATTTGCACTTTATTTTATACAACTGGTCTCATTAAAAAGACATAAACACAGCAACCCTATGATTCTTTTCTTCGGAAACCCGAAAACTAAGGTTTACGCCGTTCAAACCAATAGCGAACTTTCTACGGAGGATAATTCAAAATTAGTTTGGTTATTTGGCGATCAGCCAAAAATAGATTCGGCGTCCATTGACGCTTTTTTTATTGGTCCTCGAGCAGCAATGATTACCCCATGGAGTACCAATGCAGTGGAAATCACTCAAAACATGGACATTCGAGGAATTATTCGAATCGAAGAATTTCTATCGTGTTCCAATGACACCAAGGATTTTGATGTAATGTTATCTCAAAAATTTGATTCCCTAAATCAATCCATCTTCCAAGTGGATATTAAACCGGAATCAATTCAAGAAATCGAGGATATAGAGGCCTACAATTTAAAAGAGGGGTTATCTTTAAATGAAGAAGAGGTTGATTATTTAAATCAACTGGCAAAAAAGTTAGGTCGTAAATTAACCGATTCAGAGGTTTTTGGTTTTTCTCAGGTCAATTCAGAACACTGTAGACACAAAATTTTCAACGGGACTTTTGTTATTGATGGTCAAGAAAAAGAGCTTTCGCTTTTTAAAATGATTAAAAAAACCTCGGAAGAAAATCCCAATACTATTGTTTCAGCATATAAGGATAATGTTGCCTTCTTAAAAGGGCCTAAGGCTACTCAATTTGCGCCTAAATCTGCTGAAAAACCCGATTTCTACCAAGAAAAAGAATACGACTCTGTACTTTCAATTAAAGCAGAAACCCATAACTTCCCTACCACAGTAGAACCTTTTAACGGTGCTGCTACTGGGTCTGGAGGAGAAATACGGGACCGTCTAGCCGGTGGAAAAGGTTCCTTACCATTAGCGGGATCGGCAGTTTATATGACTTCATACTCAAGACTCGATAAAGACAGAACATGGGAAAATAATATGTCCGAGCGAAAATGGTTATATCAAACCCCTATTGACATTCTTATAAAAGCTTCAAATGGAGCATCAGATTTTGGAAATAAATTCGGTCAACCCCTTATTAGTGGCTCAGTTCTAACCTTTGAACATGATGAGGCACATGATGAACTTGGAGAAAAGGCTAGAAAACTGGGCTTCGACAAAGTCATTATGCTTGCAGGAGGAATTGGATATGGAAAACTATCACAAGCTATAAAAGGAAAACCACAGGCCAGCGATAAAATTATCGTATTGGGAGGTGAGAACTACCGCATCGGAATGGGTGGTGCCGCTGTTTCTTCTGCAGATACCGGTGAATTCAGTAGCGGAATAGAACTCAACGCCGTACAACGTTCCAACCCAGAGATGCAAAAACGTGTTGCAAATACTGTAAGAGGTATGGTTGAAAGTGATGAGAATACGATTGTTTCCATCCACGATCACGGTGCTGGAGGACATTTAAACTGCCTATCTGAACTAGTAGAGGATACCGGTGGAAACATCGATCTGGACAAACTTCCGGTTGGAGACCCTACCCTATCTGCTAAAGAAATTATCGGTAACGAATCTCAGGAACGCATGGGACTTGTTATTGGAGAACAACACAAAGACAAACTAATCAAAGTAGCCGAACGTGAACGTACTCCACTATACGAGGTAGGTGAGGTGACCGAGGATCAAGTATTTAGTTTCCAATCTAAATCTAGTGGTGAAAAACCTATGGATTTAGCGCTTTCCGATATGTTCGGAAGTTCCCCTAAAACCATAATGACCGACAGAACAATTAAAAGAGCATATAAGGATCAACCCTATACCCTTGAGAATCTCAACAGCTATCTAGAGGCTTTATTACAATTGGAAGCCGTTGGAAGCAAGGATTGGTTAACCAATAAGGTTGACCGTTGTGTAACCGGACTTGTTGCTAAACAACAATGTGCCGGACCACTTCAACTTCCTTTAAACAACTGTGGTGTTATGGCCCTGGATTATAAAGGAAAACACGGGATTGCATCCTCCATTGGACATTCACCTATCTCAGCGCTTATTGATCCGGTAGCAGGAAGTAGAAACTCAATAGGCGAGGCGCTAACCAACATCGTTTGGGCTCCGCTTGAAGAAGGACTTAAATCTGTCTCCCTATCAGCGAACTGGATGTGGGCTTGTAAAAATGAAGGCGAAGATGCACGTTTATACAAAGCAGTAGAAGGCTGTTCTGAGTTTGCTATTGCCCTTGGGATTAACATCCCAACCGGTAAAGACTCCCTATCAATGAAACAAAAATATCCCGATGACGAAATCATCGCACCGGGAACAGTTATTATCTCTGCTGGAGGACATTGTAGCGATATTAAAAAGGTAATTGAACCTGTATTAAAACAAAATGCTGGTAGTCTTTATTATATCAACATGTCAGAGGATCAGTTTAAACTTGGAGGTTCTTCTTTTGGACAAATCATTGGTACCATTGGAAGTCAGGCGCCTACGGTAACCAATCCAGATGGTTTTAAAAATACATTCAACACCCTACAAGAACTCATTAAAAATGATCAGATTGCTGCGGGACACGATATCGGAAGTGGAGGTTTAATCACCACCTTATTGGAAATGTGTTTTGCAAACACCAATTTGGGAGCACAACTCAACTTATCAGCACTAGGAGAACAAGATTCTATAAAAGTACTCTTCAATGAGAATATTGGTGTCGTTGTTCAGGCTAATGATGATGCTGAAATTGAGGATACTTTTGAAAAGGCAGGGATTAAAGCGTACAAAATAGGCCAAACAATAGAAGGAGATCGACTTCAGATCGTAAATAATGACGATCGCTTCTCTTTCAGTGTAAGCCATCTTAGAGATGTATGGTTTAAGACTTCACATTTACTCGATCAAAAACAGACTAAAAACGGTCTTGCCACCGAGCGATACAACAATTATAAAGCTCAACCGCTACGCTATGATTTCCCAAAACACTTTAGCGGAAAAATTGAGCAATTTAATGGCAAACGACCAAAGGCTGCCATTTTACGTGAAAAAGGAAGTAATTCCGAGAGAGAAATGGCTCATGCCATGTATCTAGCTGGATTTGATGTAAAGGACGTTCACATGACCGATTTAATCAGCGGGCGTGAAACCCTAGAAGACATTCAGTTCATTGGATCTGTTGGAGGTTTCTCCAACTCGGATGTTTTGGGATCTGCAAAAGGATGGGCTGGAGCATTCTTGTACAATGACAAGGCTAATCAAGCACTTGAAAACTTTTTCAAAAGAGAAGATACACTTTCAGTAGGTATTTGTAATGGATGTCAACTTTGGATGGAACTCGGCTTGGTTTATCCAAATCACGAACAAAAACCAAAGATGCACCATAATGACAGTGGTAAACACGAAAGTATTTTTACTTCGGTTACCATTCAAGATAACAATTCAGTAATGCTTAAATCTTTATCGGGAAGTACCCTGGGGATTTGGGTTTCCCATGGGGAAGGTAAATTTAAACTTCCTTATGAAGAACAACGTTACAACATAGTAGCCAAATATGGTTATGAAGGCTACCCTGCCAATCCAAACGGTTCTGATTACAATACCGCTATGATGGTTTCTGATGATGGTAGACACCTGGTGACTATGCCGCATTTTGAACGATCCATCTTCCAATGGAACTGGGCAAATTACCCAGAAGGAAGAAATGATGAAGTTTCTCCATGGTTAGAAGCCTTTGTAAATGCCAGAAAATGGCTAGAAAAGAAATAGATACAATCATTTCACATACGATAGAAATAAAGGAGTTGTCACAAACAGCTCCTTTTTTTATGTCGAGTCTTGAATATAGTCAGCAAATTTCATATTTTGCATATTATAATTCTTATTACTTATAGTTATGGATAAGGTGACCCGTTTGTTTGATTTCCCGTATTATCAGCTGGACAAATTCAACCTAGATACCGCATTAGCAACGAAATACGACGGAAAATGGGAGACAGTATCCTCTCAACAGTATGTCGATCGCGCTAATCAATTAAGTCGAGGACTTCTTCGTTTAGGCGTGGAACCTAATGATAAAATTGCCATCATATCACATAATAACAATGCAGACTGGCATATTGCGGATATTGGAATACTACAAACAGGTGCTCAAAACGTACCTATTTATCCCACTATTTCAGCGGATGATTACTCCTACATTTTAAATCACTCTGAAGCGAAGTACTGTATCGTTAGTGATATGGAAATTCTGGAAAAATTAAACGCTATAAAAAGTGAGGTTCCAGGATTAAAAGAAGTCTACGCTTTTAGAGAACTAGAAGGCATTAAAAGTCTTTCGGAGATATACAGTCTTGGAGAAGACACTAACAATCAACAGGAAGTTGAGGCAAGAAAGGACGCGGTAACTGCTGATGATTTAGCAACACTAATTTACACCTCCGGAACCACGGGTAAACCAAAAGCTGTGATGCTTTCACACAATAATATTGTATCCAATGTACTCGGAAGTGAAGAGCGCGTACCATTATCCTCAGGTGACAAGGCACTTAGTTTTCTTCCCATTTGTCATATTTTCGAACGCATGGTGGTTTACTTGTATCAATATTGTGGTATTAGCATCTATTTTGCTGAGTCTATTGAAAAGATGAGTGATAACTTGAAAGAAGTCAAACCGCATGTTATGACTGTTGTGCCACGACTTATCGAAAAGGTATTTGACAAGATACACACTACTGGAAGCGGCTTAAGCGGGATTAAGAAAAAACTGTTTTTCTGGGCCATTGCATTAGGAGAAAAATTTGAGCCCTATGGAACTAACGGTGGTTGGTATGAATTTAAATTGAGTATAGTTCGTAAATTAATTTTTAGTAAGTGGCAAGAAGGTCTTGGTGGAAACCTAAAGATATTAGTCTCTGGTAGTGCTGCCCTTCAACCGCGATTAGCGAGAATCTTTGGAGCTGCAGGCATTCCTGTAATGGAAGGTTATGGACTTACAGAAACCTCCCCTGTTATAGCTGTAAATGACCAGAACAATCGTGGTTGGAAAATTGGAACTGTTGGACGTATGCTTGCCAATGTAGAGGTTAAAATTGCGGAGGATGGAGAAATCCTCTGTAAAGGGCCAAACATTATGCTAGGTTATTATAAGGATGAAGAAAAAACCCAAGAAGCCATGGAAGGTGGTTATTTTCATACAGGAGATATCGGCCAAATTGACCAGGATGGGTTCTTAAAAATTACGGATCGTAAAAAAGAGATCTTTAAAACTTCCGGAGGGAAATACGTTGCGCCCCAGATCATAGAAAATCAGATGAAACAATCACGTTTTATCGAACAGATTATGGTTGTTGGAGAGGGAGAGAAAATGCCATGTGCATTTATTCAACCAAACTTTGAATTTGTAAAACAATGGGCCAAACGCCGAAAAATAGAGTTCACGGACAATAATGATTTGGTAAAAAACCCTAAGGTCATAGAACGTATTGAAAAAGAAGTGTCTACCTACAACCAACAGTTTGGTCGCTGGGAGCAGGTTAAAAAGTTTGAATTAACTCCTGAGGAATGGAGCGTAGAAGCAGGCCACCTCACTCCTACTTTAAAACTAAAACGAAGAATTATCAAAGAAAAATACATGGGACTTTATAAGGCCATGTATCAACCCGAATAATACTATTATTCACTAGTATAGCGCTCCTCTTAGGGGCGCATTTTGTTTCTATTCCTTATAAAATAGCTCTTAAAATATTTACAAAAAATTAATTCATTTACTATGCATGCATAATAAATTTTTCGTATATTTGGGTATGACCACATTAGAATGATGAAGGATAAGACAATAGATTATGTATTAAGAGCTACATGGCAAGCTGTAGCAAAGATGTACAATGAAGAAGCTGCCAAAGAAGAAAGCACAATGGCCATTGGTTTTACCTTGTTGAGTATTGATCCCGAATCAGGATCCTCATCCACAACATTAGGTCCAAAAATGGGCATGGAAGGAACGAGCCTATCCAGAATTTTAAAAAGCATGGAAGAAAAAGGATTGATCGTCAGAAAGCCAAACCCAAATGATGGACGTGGGGTGTTAATATGCTTAACAGACTTTGGAAAACAAAAAAGAGATTACTCCAAGGAGGTTGTCTTTAAGTTTAATGACGCTGTTCGCGCTCATGTATCCCCGGAAGATTTAAAGGGATTCTATAAAGTGACCAGTATTATTAATGAACTGGTAACAGAAAAGAAAATATATTCCAATTAGAGATTTGGAACATTAGAAAATACCCCTGAAAAAATTAAAAAAACCAAACACAAAATGAAAAGACATATTAAAAAAGTAGCGGTTATCGGCTCAGGAATTATGGGGAGCGGAATTGCTTGTCATTTTGCCAATATTGGTGTGGAAGTTTTATTGTTAGACATTCTGCCAAGAGAGCTTAACGACAAAGAGAAGACCAAAGGCCTTTCTATGGAGGATAACGCGGTAAGAAATCGTTTGGTAAACGAAAACCTTCAAGCGGCATTAAAATCCAACCCCTCTCCTATTTACAACAAAAAATTTGCTGATCGGATTTCTACTGGAAATCTCGAAGATGATATTTCAAAGATAAAAGATGTAGATTGGATTATTGAGGTAGTTATTGAAAGATTAGATATCAAAAAGTCGGTTTTCGAGACAATCGAGAAACACCGAACTCCAGGAACATTAATCACTTCCAATACCTCAGGTATTCCTATTCATTTTATGAACGAAGGAAGAAGTGAAGATTTTCAGAAACATTTTGCTGTAACCCACTTTTTTAATCCACCACGGTATTTAAAATTATTTGAAGTTGTCCCTGGTCCTAATTGTAAAAGTGAGGTCACTTCCTTTTTAATGGAGTACGGAGAAAAATTCCTTGGAAAGACTACCGTCCTAGCCAAAGACACTCCTGCCTTTATCGGAAACCGTATCGGTATTTTCGGTATACAGAGCTTATTCCATCAAGTAAAAGAGATGGGGTTAAGCGTTACTGAGGTAGATAAGTTAACCGGCCCTGTTATCGGACGTCCAAAATCAGCGACATTCAGAACTGTTGACGTGGTAGGTCTAGACACCCTCGTTCATGTTGCCAATGGCTTGTATGAAAATTGCCCAGAAGACCAGGCCAGAGAATTATTCAAGCTGCCAAACTTCATCGAAACCATGATGACCAACAAATGGTTGGGTAGTAAGAGTGGACAAGGTTTTTACAAGAAGATTAAAGATAAGAGTGGTAAGAGTAGCATTCTAGAACTCAATTTAGACACCCTAGAGTACCAAGAAAGTAAAAAGGCACATTTTGATACGCTGGAACTTACAAAGACCGTAGATCGCGTCTCAGACAGATTCCCTATACTTGTTGGCGGTAAAGATAAAGCCGGTGAATTTTACCGAAAAAACTTTGCCTCTCTTTTTGGCTATGTGCAAAATCGCATCCCTGAAATATCAGATGAGTTATATCGTATTGACGATGCCATGAAAGCTGGTTTTGGATGGCAGCATGGACCTTTTGAGATTTGGGATTCCATAGGTGTAGAAAAAGGTATTGAACTCATGAAGAACGAAAACCTAAAAGTGGCTTCTTGGGTTACCGAAATGGTTGCTGGCGGAACGACCTCGTTCTACACAGTTAAAGATGGGGCCACCTATTATTATGATATTCCTAAAAAACAATACGTTAAAAAACCTGGACAAGACGCCTTTGTTATACTTGATAATATTAGAAAGACTAAAGAGGTGTTTAAAAACCCGGGAGTAGTCGTTGAGGATCTCGGTGATGGTATTTTGAATGTTGAGTTTATCTCAAAAATGAATACTCTTGGAGGTGAAGTAATTCAAGGGCTAAACAAGGCCATTGATATTGCTGAGAAAGATTTTCAAGGTTTGGTTATTGGAAACCAAGGCGCCAACTTCTCGGTGGGAGCCAATATTGGAATGATCTTTATGATGGCAGTAGAACAAGAATATGACGAACTGAACTTTGCCATTAAGACATTTCAAGACACTATGATGCGGATGCGATACTCGGCTATCCCAACGGTTGCCGCTCCACATGGCATGACATTAGGAGGAGGTTGTGAATTATCTATACATGCTGATAAGGTGGTTGCTGCGGCAGAAACCTATATTGGACTAGTTGAATTTGGTGTCGGAGTCATCCCTGGTGGTGGTGGATCCAAAGAGATGGCCTTAAGAGCATCTGATTTATTCAGAAAGGATGATGTTGAGCTCAATGTACTTCGGGAACATTTCTTAAATATTGGAATGGCTAAGGTTTCAACCTCTGCTTACGAAGCTTTTGATTTGAACATACTTCAAAAAGGGAAAGATGTCGTTGTGGTGAACAACGATAGACTTATCGCAGAGGCGAAGAAACATGCCTTACTAATGGCAGAGGCAGGTTATACGCAACCTGTTAAGCGCAAAGACATTAAGGTTTTAGGAAAACAAGCTCTCGGTATGTTCTTGGTAGGTACACATGCTATGGAAGCTGGTGGTTACATCTCTGATCACGATTTGAAAATTGCCAACAAACTGGCCTATGTAATGGCTGGAGGTGATCTATCTGAGGCCACTATGGTAACAGAACAATATCTGTTGGATCTGGAGCGCGAGGCATTTCTATCCTTGTGCACAGAGCGCAAAACATTGGAGCGTATACAACATATGTTGAAAACAGGTAAACCACTTAGAAATTAAATTTTCGAATCAATAAATTAAGAATATGAAAAATACAGCATATATAGTACAAGCCTACAGGACTGCGGTCGGAAAAGCACCTAGAGGTTTACTCCGTTTTAAAAGACCTGATGAATTAGCCGCCGAGACCATTCAACACTTGTTGAAACAAGTTCCTCAACTTGATATCAAGCGAATTGATGATGTGATCGTTGGAAATGCAATGCCAGAGGCAGAGCAAGGATTAAATATGGGGCGTTTGATTTCATTGATGGCATTGGGTATCGAAGAGGTGCCTGGTGTAACAGTGAATCGTTATTGTGCCTCTGGTCTAGAAGCCATAAGTATAGCAACGGCCAAAATACAATCGGGAATGGCTGATTGTATCATTGCAGGAGGAGCAGAAAGTATGAGCTACATTCCGATGGGAGGATACAAACCAGTTCCAAATTATGAGGTGGCCAAAAGCGGACATGAAGATTATTATTGGGGAATGGGTCTGACGGCAGAAGCAGTTGCTAATGAATTTAAAGTTTCACGCGAGGAGCAGGATGAGTTTTCCTATAACTCACATCAGAAGGCATTAAAAGCTATTAAAGAGGGGAAGTTTAAAGATCAGATTGTTCCGATTACTATTGACCAGGTATATGTCGATAAATCGGGTAAAAAAGCAACAAAACAATACACCTTTGACACTGATGAGGGACCAAGAGCGGATACCTCCAAAGAAATTCTGGCTAAACTTCGTCCTGTTTTTGCCCAGAACGGAAGTGTAACTGCGGGGAACTCTTCGCAAATGAGTGACGGTGCAGCCTTTACCATAGTGATGAGCGAAAAAATGGTAAAAGAACTAAATATAGAGCCTATAGCTAGGTTAGTTTCTTTTGCTGCTGTCGGTGTACCTCCTAGAATCATGGGGATAGGTCCTATGATAGCCATCCCAAAGGCAGTAGACCAAGCTGGTTTAAAATTAAACGACATCGATTTGGTGGAGCTAAATGAGGCTTTTGCATCGCAATCTGTGGCCGTGATTAGAGAGACTGGTCTAAATCCAGATATCGTGAATGTCAATGGCGGAGCTATTGCATTAGGACATCCACTTGGATGTACTGGAGCTAAGCTCTCTGTTCAGCTTTTTGATGAAATGAGAAGACGCAAGAATAAATATGGTATTGTTACCATGTGTGTAGGAACTGGGCAGGGTGCTGCTGGAGTATATGAGTTTTTAAACTAAAAAATAGAAGGTGTGATGGAAACTAAACAAGAAAGTATAAGAGGCGGTCAATTTTTAGTTAAAGAGACCAGAGCAGCAGATGTGTTCACTCCGGAAGATTTTACGGAAGAACAAAAAATGATGCGTGATGCAGTAAAGGAATTTGTAGATCGCGAAGTATGGCCAAATAAGCATAGATTCGAAAACAAGGACTACGCTTTTACTGAAGAAATCATGGGAAAAGCAGCAGAACTTGGGTTATTAGGAACTGCTGTCCCCGAAGAGTACGGTGGACTAGGAATGAGTTTTATCACCACCATGCTAGTATGTGACTATATCTCTGGTGCCACTGGATCATTGGCCACAGCATTCGGTGCGCACACTGGAATTGGTACGATGCCTATTCTATTGTATGGTACAGAGGAGCAAAAACAAAAATATGTTCCAAAACTGGCTACCGGTGAGTGGTTTGGAGCTTACTGTTTAACGGAACCTGGAGCTGGTTCAGACGCAAACAGCGGCAAGACTAAGGCAGTATTGTCAGAGGACGGTAAACACTATTTGATAAGCGGACAAAAAATGTGGATCTCCAATGCGGGGTTTGCCAGTCTTTTTATTGTATTCGCAAGAATAGAAGATGACAAATACATTACTGGTTTTATAGTAGAGAACGATCCTGAGAACGGTATTACCTTCGGAGAAGAAGAGCATAAGCTGGGAATTCACTCCTCATCTACCCGTCAAGTTTTTTTCAATGAAACTAAGGTTCCTGCTCAAAACATGTTGTCTGAACGAGGAAACGGATTCAAAATCGCGATGAATGCACTAAACGTTGGTAGAATTAAATTGGCTGGAGCTTGTTTAGATGCACAGCGCCGTGTCATTAGCGTTGCTACCAAGTATGCTAATGAACGTATCCAATTTAAGACTCCAATTAGTCAATTTGGAGCTATCAAAGCTAAAATAGCTCAGATGTCAACTGCAGCTTATGTCGATGAATCCGCCGTATATAGAGCTGCTAAGGATATAGAGGATAGAATTGCTATACGTATAAGCAACGGAGAAAGCCATCAGGATGCTGAACTCAAAGGTGTAGAAGAATTTGCAATCGAATGTTCTATTTTAAAAGTAGCTGCATCAGAAGACTGTCAAAATTGTACTGATGAAGGAATTCAGATCTTTGGAGGTATGGGCTTCTCGGCCGACACCCCTATGGAGTCTGCTTGGAGGGATGCTCGTATTTCAAGAATTTATGAAGGAACCAACGAGATCAATAGAATGCTCTCGGTGGGCATGTTGATCAAAAAGGCAATGAAGGGTCATGTAGATCTTTTAGGTCCAGCTATGGCTGTTAAAGAGCAACTTATGGGAATTCCTGATTTTGACACTCCTGACTATTCTCATTTGTTTGCAGAAGAAAAGCAAATCATCGCCAATCTCAAAAAAGTATTTTTAATGATTGCGGGATCAGCAGTACAAAAATTCGGTCAAGACTTAGAGGAGCACCAACAAATATTAATGGCTGCTTCAGATATTCTAATTCAGATTTATATGGCTGAATCCGCAATTCTTAGAACAGAGAAAAATGTAGACAGGTCTAGTGAAGAGTCACAAAAACATCAAGTGGCAATGGCTAAACTTTATCTTTTTAATGCTGTTGAAAAAGTAAATAACAAAGGAAAAGAAGCCATTATATCATTTGCTGAATCAGATGAGCAACGTATGATGCTTATGGGACTTAAACGCTATACCAAGTATACCAACTTCCCTAACATTGTTGAGCTAAGAAATACTGTGGCAGACAAGGTTATCGAAGAAAATGGATATTGCTTCTAAAAGGAATTAATACAATATTTTATAGAGGGTGAGAATAGCTGTTGTACACTTTAGTCAACAGCTATTTTTTTGTATCTAATTTCCTTACTTCGACTATGCGTCACCCGAATTGATGGCACAAAATTCGCAACTTAATGATCCTTTGTCAATTATAAAATGGCGTTAAAAAAGTGGCGAAGTCAGGAAAAAATGTTGCGTTAATTAGGATTTGATATCATCGTCAGTCGATAGCTCATAAATTGGTATTGATTTGCTTTAATCGCTCATCATTCATAGCAATACCTCTGATGATGTGTTCGTGCAAGCTATCTTAATGTAATTTTCTAAAATTTTCAAGTCCATAAGAAGTTCAGCAAAGTCGGGAATTTCTTCAATCAAAATTACTGTTGTATTATGTCCCGTAAAGTAAGTCGAGTATTTGTGCATAATATAAATTAGACCTGACTAGTTTAAAATTCACTGAACATTATCCAGGTCATATAAATCAAAAAAACCGTTTCTAATCTTCTGTAAACAATACTTATATTCTGATACAATCTCTTCCACAATAGCTGATGTAGGCTTTATAGAATTTATAAGCCCGCTGATTTGACCGATTTCAAGTTCGCCTTCCTCAAGATCACCTTCAAACATGCCTTTTTTTGCCCTAGCTCTGCCGAGGTGTTCAGCTAATGCTTCCCGTGAAGCGCCTTGATTATACAAGTCTTCTATTTCATGAAAGAATTTATTTTTAAGCAACCGAACTGGTGTAAGTTCTTTTAAGGTGAGTTTAGTATCTCCTTCTTTAGAGGCTACAACCATTTCTTTAAAATTTTGATGTACCGAAGCTTCTTCACTTGCCACAAATCGACTTCCTATCTGAACGCCTTGAGCTCCAAGAACCATGGCTGCAAGCATACCTCTACCAGTTGCAATACCTCCTGCCGCAATCAACGGAATATCTATTGCAGAACTCACCATGGGAATTAAACTCATTGTAGTGGTTTCTTCCCTCCCATTATGGCCACCAGCTTCAAATCCTTCTGCAACTACAGCATCTACACCAGATTGTTGAGCCTTTAGAGCGAACTTAACGCTACTGACTACGTGAACGACAGTAATACCATGGGCTTTTAAAAACGAAGTCCAGGTAACAGGATTACCTGCAGAGGTAAAAACTATTTTCACCCCTTGGTCGATCACTATTCTTAATAGCTCTTCAATATTTGGATAAAGTAATGGAATATTTACACCAAAAGGCTCCTTTGTGGCTTGCTTACATTTTATAACATGCTCCTTTAGAACTTCAGGATACATAGATCCTGCTCCAATGATTCCTAAAATCCCGGAATTCGAAGCAGCAGAAGCAAGTCTCCAGCCACTAGTCCATACCATACCCGCTTGAACAATCGGATATTTTATACCAAAAAGTTGAGTGATTCTATTGTCCATAGCTCAAAGATAAGAAAGCATTTTGAACCTAAGGACATTCTGATAACCGTAAAAAAAGAGCTACTTGATTTAGCCGATAACGCCTGATCCAATCAATTCCTCACCTAGATAGAAGGCCACGAACTGTCCTTCAGTAATCGCACTTTGGGGTTGATCGAAATCAACATACATGCCGCTCTCAACTTGATATAGTCTCGCCTTTTGAAGTGGCTGACGGTAACGTATACGTGCCATAACCTCAAGTTGTTGATCAGGAGCCAGTGTCAGATCCTCACGAACCCAGTGAAGTTCTTGATTACTCACAAACAACGCCTTTCTAAACAAGCCTGGATGATCTTTACCCTGTCCTGTATAGATTATGTTTTCGTCCACGTCGGTTTCAATAACAAATAATGGTTCTGGTGTACCACCCACTGCCAAACCTTTACGTTGACCTTTTGTGAAATAATGAGCCCCTTGATGCTTACCGACAATCTTACCCTCAGCTACGCTATAGGTAAGTCTTTGCGCATTATAGGCGAGTTCGTCAATTTTATTATCGAATTCACGTGGCTCCTTTTTCTGTAGAACACTACTGGAGTCAATCTCTATAATTTGCCCTTCTTTAGGCTTTAGTTTTTGTTGTAAAAACTCAGGGAGTCTAACCTTACCAATAAAGCATAAACCTTGAGAATCTTTTTTATCGGCAGTAATTAATTCATTTTCTTGAGCGATTTTTCGAACCTCAGGTTTGATGAGTTCTCCAATAGGGAAAAGTGTTTTACTTAATTGCTCTTGGGATAGTTGACATAAGAAGTAAGATTGATCTTTGTTGGGATCTTTACCGGCCAATAGTCGGTGTACTTCTTTCCCTTCAACCGATATGGTTTCTTTTCTACAATAATGTCCTGTAGCCACATAATCAGCCCCCAAGCTCAATGCGATTTTAAGGAATACATCAAACTTGATCTCTCTGTTACAAAGAACATCTGGATTAGGCGTACGACCTCTTTCGTATTCGTTAAACATATAATCAACGATACGCTCTTTGTATTGTTCACTTAAATCCACTGTCTGAAAAGGAATTCCTAACTTTTCTGCTACCATCATGGCATCATTGCTGTCCTCCAGCCACGGACACTCATTTGAAATGGTCACAGAATCGTCATGCCAATTTTTCATAAATAGGCCTATAACTTCATACCCTTGTTGTTTTAAAAGGTATGCAGCAACACTAGAATCCACTCCTCCGGATAAACCGACGATCACTCTTTTCATCTTCCTTAGTTTATAAGATGCAAAATTACAAAATTCACCTGAAACTTATAGTCGAACTAGTGCATGATACCTTTCATTTGTTGGCGCTTCTAAATAGCAACTAGAGTTCTTTAAACCTGAAAAGACGGAAATTTTAGGATTCCCGTCTTTTCACTTCTATTTTAACTTTATGTTGATTGATCATGCCAAGAGGCATCATCAGTATGCTTATCGCTTTTTCTTCTGCTGTGTTTCGGCCTGCTCCATCATCTCACGCATTTTACGTTGGAAACGATTTTCTTTTTTAGGCTTCTTCTTATTGGCTTGAATCTTGTTGTGTATTTTATCCTCATCAATAATATAGTTCTTAATTACAAGCATAATAACAATTGTAATCAAGTTAGAAATGAAGTAATACAAACTCAGACCACTCGCATAATTATTAAAGAAGAATAACATCATTAGCGGAGAGATATAGATCATAATTTTCATGATGCTACCCATATCAGGCATTCCCTCTTGCGTTGGCTGTTGCATAGCCTGTTGCTGACCGGTGGTCATTTTCATGTAAAAGAAAATTGCAACTGATGCCAAAATTGGGAATAAACTCACATGGTCTCCATAGAATGGTATATAAAACCCATCAGGGAATTTGTAAACAATATCATAAGAAGAAAGGTCATCTGCCCATAGGAACGACTTATGCCTTAGCATAATCGCTGTAGGGAAGAACATGAATAATGCGTAGAAGACTGGTAGTTGTAGTAAGGCCGGCACACATCCACTCATTGGACTTACCCCCGCTTTACCATATAGCTTCATAGTTTCTTGCTGACGCTTCATTGCATTGTCCTTGTACTTATCATTGATTTCCTTAATCTCAGGACGTAGCACTTTCATTTTAGCTTGTGACACATATGATTTGTAAGTCACTGGTGAAAGTACAATTCTAACCAATATGGTCATTATAATAATGGCAATTCCATAAGGGAAAACATTACTTAGAAACCCGAATATTGGGGTAAAGATATACTTGTTAATGAAGCCAAATATTCCCCATCCGAAAGGAATGGAATCTGATAGCTGAAGATCTTTATAGTCGTTGAAAATTCTAGCATCTGTTGGACCGAAATACCACTTTAAATGTGAATTTAGCTCCCCTGCTTGTATTTCCAAAGGAAGGCTAGAGGTGTAAAGTTTCGTGAATTTCTCTTCCACAGATTCATCTTCGAATAATTGCTTAGAGGTCAAACTAACATCAGAGAATTCATTTGGATTAATCAATATCGAACTAAAAAAGTGTTGTCTATAGGAAATCCATTTTACTTTTGTGGCTGTATCATCATCATCCCCACCTTGAGATAGCTTGCTGCTACGACCATCTTCCAAAAAGGTCAAACGCGTGTAACGATTCTCGTACTGTATACTTTGACTATGGCGAATTGATTTTTGCTTCCAACTGAGCTGTACTGGCTGAGAACTGTTTAATACTCCAGATAAACCTTGAGAACGGATGCTGTAATCCATCAAATACTCTCCTGGCTTTAACTCGTATCTGTATTCCAAATATTGATTATTTGAAGCCTTAAGCTTCATAGAGAGCACTTGAGTGTCTCCATTTTTAGTCAAGCTTGGTTCGAAATATAAATCTTGAGTATTGAGTGTTCTATTCTCGGTGGTTGAAAACGTCAAATTAAAAGACGCATTTCCTTTTTCAACTAGATAAACCGGAACCGAATCGTAACGGTTAAAGTTTTTCAGAAGTACTTCAACAATTTGGCCTCCTTTATTGCTTACTTTAAAACGTACCTTATCATTTTCAAATGTGGTCACATTATCTGTAGCAGATGGTAAAGTTGCCGAGTAGGCAAAAGACCCCAAACTACCTTTATATGCAGCAAGAGCAGTAGAGTCTTGCAGATTCACTCCTTGGGTTTGCTCTATCAATACATTGTTTTTACTAGCCTCATCCTGCACCTGCACTTGTTCTTGCCTAGCTTTTTCTGCCTGAATCTCTTGATCTGTCGGAGTATTGTTATACAATATCCATATAAGTATTACACCTATAAGCACAAAACCAATAATAGAGTTTAGGTCAATCTTTTTTTCTTCCATGTAATCTAGTCATTAATTTTTTTCATTTGGTATACTCCGCCTCTAGTGTACGCAAAGATGTGTCCAAATGCTTGTTGTCTGTCAAAGTGACATTTATTTTTACTTACTATTTTTATAGTCCAAGGTCGCTTTTACAAAAGCTACGAATAATGGATGTGGGCTTGCAACCGTACTTTTATATTCCGGATGATATTGCACTCCAACAAACCAAGGATGTCCTGGGAGTTCAACTATCTCTACAAGACCCGTTTCTGGATTTACACCTGTAGCCTTTAAACCTGCAGCTTCAATTTGCTCTTTATAGGTGTCATTGAACTCATAGCGATGTCTATGCCTCTCTGAAATAAGTGTTGATCCATAAATTTGGTAAGCCAAAGATCCTTCTTCTATAGTACAATCCCAAGCACCAAGTCTCATTGTCCCTCCCATATGGGTAATGTCCTTTTGTTCTTCCATAAGGTCAATAACCGGATTAGAGGTATTCGGATTCATTTCCGTAGAATTAGCGTCTTTAAGCTGAAGTACATTTCTAGCAAATTCAATAACTGCCATTTGCATTCCCAAACAGATTCCTAGGAAAGGGATCTTATTGATTCGTGCATATTCTATAACTTCAATTTTACCTTCGATTCCTCTTTCGCCGAATCCTGGAGCCACAAGAACTCCATCTAGGTTGGCGATTTTGTTTTTAAGGATCTCTGGTGTTATGTGTTCTGAATGTATATATTCAACCTTAACTTTGACCTCGTTCTCTGCTCCTGCATGTATGAAAGACTCAAGAATAGATTTATAACTATCTTGTAGCTCTACATACTTTCCAACCAATCCAATATGTACTTCATGTTTAGGATTCTTATGACGGTCAAGGAACTGATTCCAACGTACTAAATCCGGGTGAGATTTTTCCTCAAGATTCAATTTTTTCAAAACTACAGTATCCAACCCTTCTTCCAACATAAAATTTGGAACATCATAAATCGTAGAGGCATCAATAGACTGAATAACAGCCTCTCGTTTTACATTACAAAACAAAGCTAATTTATCCCTCAAATCATTTGAAAGTTCGTGTTCCGTACGACAAACAAGAATATCTGCTTTAATTCCACTTTCCATAAGTGTCTTTACAGAATGCTGAGTAGGCTTAGTTTTTAATTCACCTGCAGCAGAAAGATAAGGAACTAGGGTAAGGTGGATGACTATACTGTTATTGTCTCCGAGCTCCCACATTAATTGTCTAACGGACTCTATGTAAGGTAAAGATTCAATATCACCTACCGTTCCTCCTATTTCAGTGATGACGATATCGTACTCACCACTATTTCCAAGAATCTGAATCCGTTCTTTAATTTCATTAGTAATATGAGGTACAACCTGAACTGTTTTTCCCAGAAACTCGCCTCTACGCTCCTTTTCTATAACACTTTGGTATACACGTCCGGTGGTAACATTATTGGCTTGAGAGGTGTTGACATTTAAAAAACGTTCGTAGTGTCCAAGATCCAAATCCGTTTCAGCTCCATCGTCAGTCACATAGCACTCCCCATGCTCATAGGGATTTAGGGTTCCTGGATCTACATTAATGTAAGGATCTAATTTTTGAATTGTCGCTTTATAGCCTCTTGCTTGTAATAATTTTGCCAAAGATGCTGCAATAATTCCTTTACCTAATGAAGAAGTAACTCCACCGGTCACAAAAATGTATTTGGTAGCTGCCATTATATCTACTTAATTGATTTTAAATGCTTTACTAAGGGTGACTGAAATAGTCGCGGCAAAAATACAAATAAGAATTAAATAAACTCTTTTAAAGGGATTTGATTTTGCCTAAAAGTCAGCGCATTTGATTTCTGATATTCCGAATCAGATTCTCAAGGCCATTGACTTTGATCTCGTACATAGCCTCTAACTGTTGTCCTAATTTCCCTTTTGGGAATCCTTTTTGCCTATACCACACATAATAAAATTCTGGAATATCCACCAAATAGTAATCCTTATACTTTCCATAAGGCATTTTAGCCTTGGCCAATTGTATCAGAAACGCTCTATTTTCAAAAGTACTCATCTTAGCTCATAGAGTTGAGAATGGCCAATATATCCTCCTTGGTGGTATCAGGATTTATAAAGCAGAATCTTGCTACAGTTTCAAAATCATCTCCTGTCCTCCACTTGGTGGGCGTAACAAGCGCAAATCCTTCCTTATGGTTTTTATAAGTCCAGTTACGATAATCATCAGGTGTCCATCCCTTTCTTCTAAAAAGCACACAAGATAAACTAGGTTCGCGAACCAATTCAACAGTTGGGTTTTCGGTGATCAACTTTCCTGCCAGCAGTGCCAGACTTATGCCCTGTTCCACTGAGGATTTATATTTATCGGTACCATGCATGGCCAAGGAGAACCAAAGCGGCAAACCTCGAACTCTACGCGTTAATTGTATTTGATAATCTGATGGATTAAAACCATGAGCTCCCGGATCTTTAAAGATTTCTAAATAAGAGCCTTCTTGAGAATGTGCTTCTTTGGCCAATTCAGGATTCTTATATAAAATGGCTCCACAATCGTAAGGTGAAAAGAGCCACTTGTGCGGATCTATCGTTATACTATCCGCTCTTTCAATTCCATGAAACAGATGTCGTACGGAATCTGCAGCTAAAGCACCTCCACCATATGCGGCATCCACATGAAACCATAAGTTCTCCTGCGCACAGATTGTAGCTATACCATCTAGGTCATCAATGATCCCAGCATTTGTTGTTCCACCCGTTGCCACAACAGCAAAAAGACGGTTTCTTTGCGCTTCCGTTAGGCTCTCTATAGTTTCTTTAAGCGCTCCACGGCTCATTCGATCTTCTGTTTCTACCAACAATACATCTGCATCGATAACTTTGGCCATTGATTTAATTGATGAATGGGCTCCAATGGAAGTAATCATCAAACCTTTTTGACCTATATGCTTAGGGTCTTTCCTCCAATTTTCACGAGCAGTTACCATTGCAGATAGATTGGCAGCGGTACCACCACTGGTAAACACACCAAAAGCGCCCTCTGGAAGACCCGCTATAGATACCAACCATTTCATGGCCTCCATCTCACAGAATATCCCCCCTGCTCCTTCCATCCAATAGGCTCCGTGGATACTAGAGGCAGAAGTTACCAAATCAAACATAATTGAAGCTCTCGTTGGTGATGCAGGAACGAATGCCAAATGCCTAGGATGATCTACAGGGACAGTCGCCTTAATCAATACATCTTTAAATAATTGAAAAGCCTTCTCCCCTCCTATTCCTTTTTCTGTAATAGTTTCACCAACTAAGGCCCTTAGCTCTTCTTCCGATTTAGGATGCCCCAACTCAGGAGATACTGAAGTAATTCTATTCAAAACGTATTTCATGACATCAAGTGTCATTTCTACGCTTTCCATGTCAATATCGTACATAAATCTTATTTTCCACAAAGGTATAATTTTGATCCGTTATTACGCCCAATAAATACAAAGCTTCCGTAAAATAGAGATTCTACTGATGGGATATCAAAGGTGAAATTTGGACCTCTAAAATGCGTACTCAAATGGAGTAACTATAGAACTATGAAATAAAATTAAGATGTATCAAATCCTTATCACTACAAACTCAGCATGTAAGGGATCCAGATCCTCTAATAAACGTTTGATAAATGAAGGCCCATAATGCAAATAAATGTTTGCAAAATTATCGCTTCGCTCTTGCAGAGATCCGTTTGGAAATAATTCATTTTGCAGTGCTACTAAGCGAGACACCTGATCTGAAAGTTTTTTCTTTTGCGCTTTTAATAGACGTTTTTCTAGATGGTCAAGTCCTTTTAGTTGCTTCACTTCCTGAGCTTTAACGGCTCCTAAAAAAGTTTTATCAGTCTGCTCAGCAATCTGATACATTGATTTGAATTGCTCTTCTAGATGCTTTTTTTGTGCACTAAAGTTGATATCGATATTACTGATCTCCCGAATCTTACTGTTTATAAAGGAATTCTTGTCTAAGAAAAGCTGCCTGTCACTAATGTTCAACTTCTCAAGTTTAGTGGATTGTTTTTCAGAAATAATTAAAGCAGAATTTCGGAGTAATAATATTGGAAATGGTACCTCTTGAAAGTTGAAAAACCGTTTAAGCTCCAACCAATACGCCAATTCTCCACCGCCACCAATATAACATAGGTTTGGTAAAATAACCTCTTGGTATAAAGGTCGCGTCATAACATTTGGAGAAAATCGATCAGGACAATTGTTAAGATGTTCCTCTAATTCTTGTTGACTCCAGCTGATTTCTGTATTGTTGACCTCATAACCCGAAGGAGTTTCTATGATGCGTTCGCGAATCCCTTTCTCCAGGTAAAATAAATTTATGGCTCTGGGATTCACCTGTATCTTATAGGAAGAATCGACCTGGTTTAATTCAGAAATGGTTTTTTCAACAGTGGTTTGAGAGGTGGGTTCAAAGAGCTCCCGTCTCATCTGTGGAATAAATAGCCGCTTTAATTCAATAGCAGCAGCATCTATAATAACCAATCCTTGGTCAGAGAATAATTCATTGGCCAAATAACGAGTAGCATCAGTTAAATTATCATGTTTGATATACGCCTTGCGGAATAATTCGGATAGTGCTTGCGCCTGAACCCCCTTTCCTAGTTCTGATTCAAAAAGTGCTAACACAGAATCCAAGCCTTGGGTTGGATATACACCTACAGCGCCCCCTTGTTCAGCAGTTCCAGGCCCCTGCCATTGAAATTTCTTACCGTTAAAGTTAAAGAAATTAATCTCTTCAAAATCATGATCCTCGGTAGCCATCCAATATACCGGAACAAAAGTATTGTCGGGGTATTCCTTGGCCAATTGTTTGCAAAGGTTTATGGTGGAAGTTATTTTGTATAAAAAATATAGTGGCCCAGTAAATAGGTTTAACTGATGACCGGTAACCACTGTAAATGTATTTGCGTCTTCCAGCGTTATAATATTATCAGCCGTTTTTTTTGATGTTTCAATGTCTTGGTACTGCGCTTGTAGTACATTCTTTAACACTGTTCTATTTTCTTGACTAAAAGAAGCTTTCTTCTCCTTGAGTTGTTCTCCAAAATTTTCAAGATGCGGAAACCGATTATAAAAGGGTCTTAACTCTTGTTTTTCATCAAGGTAGTCACATATTAGTTTTGAAAAATAATTGGTTTCTTTAAGAGATAAAAAGGATGTCGGCATAGTATGTTTTAAAATAGCTCCCTTTGCTGACGCGCAGAGTTTTTAATTTTATCGTTTTAAGTCGTTTACTCGGATGAGAACTTACCGTAAGTTTGGCATTATTTTACAGTCGCAACTTCTAAAGTTCAACAAACTTCTCAAAAGTAATCAAAATCCAATAGTAGCATATACTCGGAAAGCCTTAAAGATAAGTATCCGTAATTTCTTTTCCAGATATACTTCTCAAATTATAGGAAAAGTTTAACTTAGAATCCCTACAATAAATTAAACCAAAAACAAATGAAGGCCACAACCATAGGAATTTTCATTTCGCTACTTTCTTTTAACGGGATGGCACAAGAACTCCATTCCAAAAACACTCCACAAGGAGTCTTAATATCAGAAGGAGACCAAAAGGTGTTGTTTTATCAGAAAGAAACCAAAACCCTCGATGGTCACTACCCTCGTGCCAACTACATCCATCCACTATATGATCTAGAGGGAAATATCATTACGGAAGACTTCCCTGAGGACCACAAACACCATAGAGGCATATTTTGGGCCTGGCATCAAGTTCTCGTCTCAGGAAAGCCAATGGGTGATTCCTGGGAATGTAAAGATTTTACTTGGGATGTCCAAAAGCTTAGCTCCGTAAAACTCCAAGATAAATTACAACTTCATATCATGACACTTTGGAATTCCCCGGACTTTGTCATTGAAGGAAATCAAATCCCGTTTATTAAGGAAAACACGCAAATCACAGTGCATCCCGCTACAGACACCTATAGGATCATCGACTTTAAGATCGCTTTACAAGCCTTGGTTGATGGAGTGCAACTAGGAGGGTCAAATGACATCAAAGGCTACGGTGGGTTTTCTGCTCGATTTAAACTGCCTTCGGAGATCGAATTCATATCGGACAACAAAAACATAGAACCACAAAACCAAGCTATTCAAGCGGGTCGTGGAATGCAATTTAACAATCGCATAAGTCCTGCTCAAGAATTAGGAGTCCTCTTGGTAAGTAGTACATCAAATCCCAAACCAAACAACTCTTGGATATTGCGCTTAAAAAACAGTATGCAAAACGCAGTTTATCCCGGGGCGGAACCGGTTTCTATGTCCAAGGAATCACCAACAATACTACAGTACCGTTTAGTGATTTATAATACCAAACCTAGTGAAAAACAACTACTGTTATGGCAGGACTTCTAAATTATGGCCTCTGTATTATCTCCAATTGAATTGGATGTCCTTTTTTATTTCGGGATGTAAACTGTAATACACAGGACAGGTTAAGGCGGCGTTTTCTAGTATTTTTCTATGCTTTTTTTCTGCAACACTTGGGAAGTCGAAAATCACTTTAATTTCTGAGATTCTTCTTGGATTAGTATCCATAACTTTAGTTACTGTTGCTGTAGTATCTGTAAGTTCAACATCTAAATCTTTAGCTTTAATACCCATAATTGTCATCATACAACTAGCCAAAGCAGTGGCAACGGTATCTGTTGGAGAAAATGCTTCTCCTTTTCCGTTGTTATCAACTGGCGCATCTGTAATGAAGGAATTTCCGCTTTTAATGTGAACACATTTAGTTCTGAGTGCTCCCAAGTAAGTCACTATCGAGGTCGACATTTTTTTCTGCATCTTTAATTTCTAAATTCTCATATTTAACGATGTACACCGCTTGGTTATAATATCCGCCTTCTGGTGCATGAACATAGTCAAATTTATTTTCTAAGTATTCTGTTTCACTAACCTTTGAAGCTACAATACCGAGATCCTTATTATAGGAAAGTCTAAGGATGACATCCATGGTTAAATCAAAACCTCTTGTGGCATATCTATTAGGAGTGATCCCAAATTTCTTTTCATAAGCCAAACTAAACTCACCCTCAAAATTGGACATTTTATCCATAGATGGAAAATGAAAATGAAGGTTGGATAAGTGCATGTTTGATATATTACCACTGTCATAGGCACTACCTCTAAAAGTACTTAGCAACACGATATCGTGGTCCTGATTCTTTGCAGAATTCACAACGCCTGTAATATTAGTTAGTAATGGTATGCTATTGGTCTCAACAATCACCCAGTTTTGTTTATCTGAAGAAAGAAATGGGTTGATCTCATCCAAGCGAATAAATTTGTCTTTTATTGGATTTATAATTTTCGCACCCGGGAATATGGTTTTAAGCTTCGCTTTAATCCCAGCATTTTCGAGATCTGCGATAATAATTACATTTTTATTAATGCCATAATCTCTCAAATAGGCATACATACGCTCCCTTAACAAATGATCCGGAGGAAGTGTTTGGTATACATTTGGCCCCAAAGTAATGCCCTTGTTTGAAAAAGGGGAGAATATCGGAATTTGGGATGCTCCCAAATAGGTTGTCAACTTATTAAACCCTACAGGTAATATTGGACCTATAATAGCATCTGAACCCAATAAATCTCCGCTGGTTGCGATTTGATTAACGCGACTAACATCCGCCTTACTGTCAAATACATTCAAATTCACGCTAAGTCCTAATTGTTTCGCTGAGTCAATGGCCATCAAAGCTCCGGTATAGAAGTCAAGCGAAATACTCAATAATCGATCTCTGGTAATTTTATGTTTACTATTATTGAGATCTTCAAAATCAAGATCATCTAGCTTAAAGGGTAGAATCATAGATAGGTTTGTAGTTTGATTGTAATTCAAACTATCCAATAAAGAAAAACGTTCTACCAATTGACCATTATTAACAGCCATCTCACCCGTTTTCTCCTTAGGTAATTTTAATACCATTCCTACTTGAAGACCACCTTCTCTAACCTCAGGATTTAAACTTTCGATCTCCTCTTGTGTGACCCCAAGTTTGACCTTGAGTCTATAAAAGCCCTCTTTAGGTAATACTGTGTAATAGTTGTACTGCTCAATTTGAACCGGTGTTTTTTCGTTTCCAGCTACAAACGGCACCCAAAGTGTATCACCTGGGCTTAAGACCTCCTGCATTCCTGGATTCAATACCTTTAAAGAATCTACCGTAATCCCGTGTTCGTAGGCAATTCTCCAGGGGCCTTCTTTAGGAGAAACTATATAGGGAAGCAGGTCAGATCTATCCAATTCACCACTAACAACTCCTGTCGAGGCGTAAACTGGTATTCTAATCTTTTGATTGTTGTCTAATTGCTGACTGTATAATTCTTTATTGTAACGTTTAATATCCTCTACACTGACATTGTACTGTTTAGAGATTCCGTAAAGCGTTTCTTTACGTCTTACCTTATGGGTAATAAAGCGTGTCACCTCACCAGGTTGCACCTGTTCACCTGGTCCAGTAGTCGCTGCCTCTTGCTCTGCAAGTGGAACAATAAGAATAGTGTTCGCCTTTACCCCGTCTTTTACCTCTGGATTTAAACTTAAAATAGAATAGGGTGTTACTCTATAATGTTTGGCAATACTCTCCAGGGTTTCACCTTGTTTAACTGCATGTGTTTCATACTTTTGCGCATTTAGACTTACGCAACTAAAAAACAACAAGACAAAGACTATTTTATTGATATTCATAAAAATTGGTTTCAATTTTGTATTAACAACCGTGGTGTCACAGCATGGAAATCCAAAAGTACAAATGTTTTTGTTATTACTCCCACTCTATAGTTGCAGGTGGCTTGGAGCTAATATCGTATACTACTCTATTAACGCCTTTTACCTTATTTATTATATCATTTGATATCTTTTGTAAAAACTCATAAGGTAAATTCACCCAATCTGCAGTCATTCCATCAGTACTCTCTACCGCTCTTAAAGCTACACATTTTTCATAGGTGCGCTCATCTCCCATTACACCAACGGAATTCACAGGTAGTAATATGGCGCCTGCTTGCCAAACTTTATCATAAAGTCCAGCGTTTTTGAGTCCATTAATAAAAATGGCATCAACCTCTTGCAATATACGTACTTTTTCTGCGGTGATATCTCCTAGGATACGAATAGCGAGTCCTGGACCTGGGAATGGATGTCTACCTAATAATTCTGGATCAATCCCCATAGAGGCACCAACACGACGAACTTCATCTTTAAACAGCATTCTCAAAGGCTCGACGATCTGTAATTTCATGTAGTCCGGAAGACCTCCCACATTATGATGGCTTTTAATTGTTGCTGAAGGACCATTTACAGAAATAGACTCTATTACATCAGGATAAATAGTTCCTTGTCCTAGCCATTCAACATCGGTAATCTCATGGGCCTCATCATCAAAAACTTCAATAAACACCCTTCCGATGGCTTTACGCTTAAGTTCAGGATCTGATTCGCCTTCCAATGCTTTTAAAAATCGTTCAGAAGCATCAACACCTTTAACATTAAGCCCCATACCTTCGTACTGCTTCAAAACACTCTCGAATTCATTTTTGCGCAACAATCCATTATTCACAAAAATACAGTACAAGTTCTTGCCAATTGCTTTGTTTAGTAGCACGGCAGCAACAGTGGAATCTACGCCACCGGATAGTCCTAGAACTACCTTATCGTCTCCCACTTTTTCTTTCAACTCTGCCACAGTCATGTCAACAAAGTTATCAGGAGTCCAATTCTGAGCAACACCAGCGATCTTAACTAAGAAATTTTCTAAGAGTTGCTTACCATCTATAGTATGGTATACTTCAGGGTGGAATTGAATGGCATAGGTAGGCTCTCCTTCTATTTTATAGGCAGCAAACTGAACATCTTCAGTACTTGCCAATTTCACACCATTCTCAGGCAATTTTTTAATTGAATCACTATGACTCATCCAAACTTGGCTACCCGTATTTATATTTTTAAAGAAAACTTCATTTTCTGCAATAAAGGAAAGTTTTGCACGTCCGTACTCTCGAGTATCGGAAGGTGCTACTTCTCCCCCGCTAAAATGAGCGATATATTGTGCTCCATAACAAACGGCCAAGGTTGGTAATACTCCTCTAATTTGTGACAAATCAGGATGTGGCGCATCTTCTGAACGCACTGAAAATGGGCTGCCAGATAGAATCACTGCTTTGTATTGTGATATGTCTTTTGGAGGATTGTTGAATGGATAAATTTCGCAGAAGATATTAAGTTCTCTAACGCGTCTTGCGATGAGTTGCGTAAACTGCGAACCGAAGTCTAAAATGAGTACGTTGTTTTGCATGCGCAAAAATACTATTTAATAAGAAATTCGAAAGCCTTATCGCGAGTATTTTTTCAACATTAATACACTCGAAATGTTCACAAGTATAAAGGCTCGCTTATGCATTGAAATATATAGTGTGGATTCTCCAAAATACTCAGCTTAGTTCTACATACCGCAAATTAATTGTCCCACCATTACTTTTGTATCCGTCAATTTCCCTATTTTTGGAAATACTAACTATTATCCAATTTTCAACATGAAAAAAATAATTCTTAAAAATTTTGCGGCCATCACCATGGTGTTGGCCATTGCAACAGTTGCTTCCTGTAAGGAAAAAACAGAAAAAAAAACAGAAGAGGTTACCCCTGTTGCTGAGAAAGTAACAGAAACAACCCAAGAACAATTCGGAGGACTTGCACTCTACACCTTACGAGATGATATGGGCAAAGATGTAGCAGGCACCTTAGAGGAAGTAGCTAATGCTGGATATAAATATGTCGAAGCTGCAGGATATAATGACGGGAAGTTCTACAACATGTCTCCAGAAGATTTCAGAAAACTTGCTGAATCTAAAGGTTTGACACTGATAAGTTCTCACCAGGGAAGTGCAACCTTAGACAACGCTGACAAAGAAATTGCAGATGTTAAAGCGGCAGGCTTTAAGTATTTTGTAATTCCAGTCCCTCCAATGGGGCATTTCAAATACAATAACGAAACCCAAACTATGGGCATGGATCCAGATATGGACTTCATGGTTAATTTTTTAAACACAGTAGGTAAGAAATGTGCTGATGCCGGATTACAATTGCTATATCACAATCACGACTTCGAATTCAAAGAAAACGAAAATGGTGTTGTACCAATTAAATATTTCCTTGAAAACACAGATGCAAAATATGTCAATTTCCAAATGGATCTTTTTTGGGTAACCAAAGCAGGTGCTGATCCGGTAGCTTATTTTGAAGAGTACCCCGGTCGTTTTAAACTATGGCACGTGAAAGACATGGACAAAGAAGGAAAATTTGCTCCTGTCGGTGAAGGTACTATTGATTTTGGTAGAATTCTTGCCAAAAAAGAGCAGTCTGGCATGGAATACTATATGGTTGAACAAGACATGACCTTTAACCACACGCCTATTGAAGCTATTAACATCAGCCACAAAGGTCTAGATGAAATTGGTTTCAAATAAAAATTTTGATTTTCATTAATAACATTAAGGATGGCAGGAATTCGTTTCTACCATCCTTTTTTGTGGCCTTATGCGCTAGTTCGCTAATAAATCAAAGTAAAACTTGAATCTCATTCAATGCTATAGCTGTATTAATGTCTCAGCATCGATACGCTTCATATTGCTCCATAGAAGTGATACAAAAGAGATCAACATCAATTTCTAAATGCCTTTTAATTTTTGTTTAAATTTGCCCCCTATTGCAAAAACAATGAAGAATATATTTGTACTCAGCCTCTTTATACTCTTTGGCGCACAACTGTACGGTCAACAGATCGCTCTCTTAAAATACCAAGGAGGGGGTGATTGGTACGCAAACCCCACAGCTCTTCCAAATCTTATTGCCTTTTGTAATAAAGAGATAGGCAGTACTATAGACGCTAAACCCGCAACAGTAGAGCCTGGCAGCAGCGACATTTTCCAATACCCGTTTATCCATATGACGGGACACGGAAACGTATTCTTTAATCTACAACAGGCTAAGAATTTACAGCAATACTTATTATCTGGTGGCTTTTTACATGTAGATGATAACTATGGAATGTTTGACTATTTTAAAAAGGAACTTCCTAAAATATTTCCTGACAAAGAACTGGTAGAATTACCATCCTCACACCCTATATTTCATGGACCATTCGACTTTCCAGCTGGACTTCCAAAAATACATGAACACGATGGTAAAAGACCTCAAGCCTTTGGTGTTTTTGACAACAACCGTCTTATGCTGTTATTTACCTTTGAAGCTGATTTAGGTGACGGTTGGGAAAATGAAGAAGTGCATAACGACCCTGAAGAAGTTCGTCTTAAAGCTCTAAAAATGGGAGCTAACATCATTTCATACGTGTTCAAAAACTAAGCAATGGAACATCAACAGTTAGAACACCACAATACAGCATTTACACCGAAACAACACCCCATTGTCTTAGTTTGCGATCAACTCACCGGTGCCGCTAATATTGGCTCAGTTTTTCGATTAGCAGATGCCTTCGGCGTACAGAAAATCTATTTTTTGGGATCAGCATTTGAATTTAATCGAAGAATCGAAAAGACTTCAAGATCTACCCATAAGCGAGTGCAGTTTGAATTTATTGATAACAATGACGAGTTGCCATTTCTGAACACTCCATTGAAGTGTAACTGTATCGCTTTAGAAATCACAAATACGAGTATTCCCATCCAAGAGTTAGGTATACAAACTGATCTTCCAACCTATCTTATTTTAGGTAACGAAAATTTCGGTGTTAGTGAAGCGCTTTTAAATCTGGTAGACCAAAGCTATCACATCACAATGTTTGGAAAAAACAGCAGTATGAATATCGCCCAAGCTACCGCAATAGCACTCTATGAAATCACCAACCTATACCAAAAGATTTAGCTTGGTAATTTTCCATACTTTTACGGCTAGGTTCTGTTTTTACCTTAGTATAAGAACAGCGCTTTTGACAGCCTGACATATCCCAAATATTAAGAGCAATATTTGATCTTTTAAGGTCAAATTAGATTGATTTTTATCTAAATTAAGCGAAATAAATAATTTAAAAATATCTAGAGTATTACTTTGAATAAACACATATTAAACACTGGAATACAAGACTTTATAAATAAAAATTTGAGTACTGACATTTCGTCACTTTTGTTAAAACACCCTAAAATTGAGGGCGTGGAGACCAAAATTGTTGTGGAACAAATTCAGGCTAAATTAAAGTCCAAAAAAAAGCTCCCCACTTGGTTCAATACCCCAAACATTTACTACCCTAGTAAATTAAATATTGAGCAAACATCATCTGAAAAAACAGCCATTTACAAAAGCAATTTAGTTCAAGGAAACACTCTTTTAGATCTCACCGGAGGCTTTGGTGTGGACTCTTATTACTTTGCAAAAGTATTTAACAAGGTAATACATTGTGAAATCAATCCTGAACTATCACAAATTGCAGCTCACAATTTCCAAACCCTTAAACAGGACAACATCATATGTAAAGCTGTAGATGGAATGGAGTTTTTAGCCACCTCGGATAAGGTGGATTGCATCTATCTCGATCCCTCTAGACGGGATCAAACCAAAAAAAAGGTGTTCCTGCTACGAGACTGTACTCCGGATATCACTGAAATACACACTGATCTCCTAAGCAAAGCCTCCAAAGTGCTTGTTAAAGTATCTCCACTGGTAGACATTAGCAAGGCCATACAAGATGTAAATCAAATCAATGAAATTCACATTGTAGCTGTTAATAATCAGGTTAAAGAGATGCTACTGCTACTTACTAAGGATACGTCAAACACGCTGATTAAGGCCGTAAACATTAAAGAGGACACCACTGAGGAATTCTCGTTTGATTATTTCATGGAATCTGAATCGATATCAAACTACACACCACCACTAACCTATTTATACGAACCCAATGCCGCGATTTTAAAAAGTGGCGGGTTTGATACGGTATCACAATACTACAATATCAACAAACTACACTCAAGCACGCACTTGTACACTAGCGACCAGCTTATTGACTTCCCTGGAAGGCGTTTCTTGATTAAACAAATCATTCCTTACAACAAGCAAGGCATCAAAATACTAAAAGGCTATACAAAGGCCAATATCAGTATTAGAAACTTTCCACAAAGCGTTGATAAACTCCGATTACAGCTTAAAATCAAAGATGGAGGATCGGATTATATATTTTTCTGCACGGAGTCAAATAACGCTAAAATCGCCATTATCACTGTGAAAGTGTCGTAATGTTAAATTAGCGTGCACGCACCTTATTTTTAAAATTTAATTGTATATTTGGTTGACAATCAAAACCAAAACCTTGACAATTAAAGAAATAGCCAAACTAGCCAATGTATCCTTAGGTACTGTAGATCGGGTGATTCACAAAAGGGGAAAAGTTTCCAAAGAAACGGAAAAAAAGATCCTTGACATTATTAAAAAAGTGAATTACACACCTAATATCTATGCCCGTGGATTGGCTTTAAATAAGCAGTATCGTATCTACGCCTTAGTCCCGCAATTCAGCGAAGGACAGTATTGGGAAATGCCGGTTAAGGGCATGCAGAGTGCTGCGATAAATCTCAGTCAGTTCGGGATTCAGTTGGAGGTTTTATATTTTGACCAAAATTCTGCAACTTCATTTAATACCATAGCTGAACAACTCTTGAGCCAAGAACCGGATGGGGTGATATTAGCGCCTGTGATTAACTTCGAGGCTGTAAAACTGAGCAAGAAACTAAAGGAAGCTAAGGTGCCCTATGTACTTATAGATTCAAAGATTCAAAACAGTCAACCCCTAAGCTTTATTGGCCAGGATGCATTTCAAAGTGGTAGGTTAGCCGCCAGGTTATTGTGCGCTGAGATCAATTCAAAAGGCTCTATTTCAATCATTTCTATTAAAAATAATGAAAATTATAACAATACCCTTCAACAACGGATAGAAGGGTTTAAGGATTATATTGCCAATAGCGATTTTATAGATCAAATATCCTTGAATGAATCTCACATTCACGTTAGCACAGCTAATATTGAACAAGCTATTCTAAATGCTATCAATCCGGAAAACAATACCGCAGGAGTCTTTGTACCTAGTTCAATGATACACCGTGTAGCGGCTTGTGTTGATCAGAATAGTTCTGAATTTTCGCAGTTAAAAATGATTGGTAATGACCTTATCCATAACAATATAAAGTATTTAGAAAAAGGGACTATTAGCTACCTCATTGGACAAAGACCAGAGAATCAAGGCTACTATGCTTTATCAAGCTTTTATAAGCACTTGGTTTTAGGCCAAGAGGTGGCCGAGGATATGTACCTCCCTCTAGACATTATCACACAAGAGAATTTAAAATATTACAACAATAATTTTCAGTATAACTTTTAACCAAAAAATCAATCAAATGAACCTTAATAGACTAACCTAAACACCTTTGTTTTAATATTTTAACATCAATTACAATGTATTTAAAAAAGCAAAAGCTAGTTTTGGAAAACAGTTGAAGTATACATCGTTTAAAAGTGTAAATCTAAAATATTACAATACAATGTGTGCGCACACACTTTAACAACAATATTATCCTACTAATAATTTATAAAACGAAAACTACATGAAAAACTTAAAACTATTATCGCTCAGCATCTGCGCTATGAGCTTGTTTTGGTCCTGTGAAACCGCTACAGATACTACTCCATGGGTACCTTTATTCAACGGAAATGACCTCAATGGGTGGACGCAAATAGGTGGACAGGCTAAGTACAGAGTAGAAGACCAAACAGTCATTGGTTCAACAGTCCACAATACACCCAATTCTTTTATGACTACCGAAAAAATGTATGATGATTTTATTTTAGAATTGGAATACAAAGTGGATTCCACCATGAATTCCGGTATACAAATTCGAAGCAATAGCTCCCCTACCTATCAAAATGGTCGTGTTCATGGGTATCAAATAGAAATTGATCCTTCAGACAGAGCATGGAGCGCAGGGATTTACGATGAAGGGCGTCGTGGATGGCTTGTCCCACTAACGGATAACAAAGAAGCGCAACAGGCATTCAAACAAGGAGAATGGAATCATTATAGGATTGAAGCTGTTGGTGACACTATTAAAACATGGATCAATAACGTTCCTGCGTCCTTTCTTATCGATGACAAGACCCATTCTGGTTTTATTGCCTTACAGGTACACAGTATTGGTAAAGATGCCAAAGAGGGTACTGAAATTCACTGGAAGAACATCAATATTCTCACCGATAGTCTTCAAAAATATTCTAGAAAAAGCCCCTTATCACCAGTAACCACCAAAAATAAGCTAACTATTAGTGAGCAAAAAGATGGTTGGGAATTACTTTGGGATGGTACTTCATCAAATGGATGGAGAGGTGCGAAATTGGAAGGTTTCCCGGAAAAAGGATGGGTCATTGAAAACGGTATTCTCACTGTAATGGAAAGTAATGGTAAAGAATCCGCAGCCGGAGGTGATATTGTAACCGCTCAGGCTTATGGAAATTTTGAACTTAAAGTAGATTTTAAAATCACTGAAGGTGCAAATAGTGGTATTAAGTACTATGTGGATACCAACCTTAACAAAGGTTCTGGTTCAGCGATTGGATTAGAGTATCAGATTTTAGATGATGCTAGACATCCAGATGCCAAGTTGGGTAATCACGAAGGAAGCAGAACACTATCCTCATTATACGACCTCATCAAAGCAGATCCTAAAAAGCCGGCTAATCCTATCGGAAGTTGGAATACCGCATATATTGTTTCTAAAGACGGTAAGGTACAGCACTGGCTCAATGGCATGAAAGTACTAGAATTTGATCGCTTTAGTGATGACTTTAAAAAATTAGTTGAAGAAAGCAAGTATAAAGACTGGCCAAGTTTTGGTGTCTTAGAAACGGGGAACATCCTTCTTCAGGATCACGGCAATAGAGTGTCTTTCAGAAATATTAAAATCAAAACTTCAAAATAATAGCGTACCATGACAAACAGGAGAAAATTTATAAAAAACACCATTCTTGGCAGTACCGCAGTAGCACTTGGTGGATCAGCCATGGCAATGCCCGCAAGTAGCTACAGGAATATCATAGGAGCTAATGATCGCTTGAACGTGGCCATCGCAGGTCTAGGAAGACGTGTTGGGGCTTATTACGAGCCTATCGCTCGTAAACAAAGCAACGTTCGCCTCAGTTATTTATGTGATGTTATGGAGCATCAAAGAACTAGAGCTATGGCAAATGTCTCTAAACTTATCGACTACCAACCAGCCTTAGAAAACGATATCAGAAGAGTCATTGACGATAAGAAAGTTGATATCCTGATTAATGCTACACCTGACCACTGGCACACCCCTGGTTCAATTATGGCACTTAAGGGAGGAAAACATGTCTATGTTGAAAAACCTTCAAGCCACAACATGAATGAAAATGAGCTCTTGGTGGAAGCCGCAAAAAAATACGACAAGGTGGTTCAGATGGGAAATCAGCAGCGCTCTGCGCCACACACCATAGAAATTATCAACGAAATTCACAACGGTCTTATCGGCAAGACTTATAAGGCACTTGCGTTTTACTCGAATTCAAGAGGTGAAGTGCAAAAGCAACAAAAAGCAGCGATCCCTACTGGATTAGATTGGGAATTATGGCAAGGACCAGCGGTTCATCGCGAATACACCTCTGAAACCTGGGATTATAACTGGCATTGGTATGGGTGGAATTACGGGACTGCAGAGGCTGGAAATAATGCCACTCATGAATTAGACATCGCTCGCTGGGCATTGGATGTTCATTATCCGATACACGCCTCTGTAGAGGCTGAAAAACGCCACTTTACTGAAGATGGTTGGGAGATGTATGATTCCATGTTAGCAACTTTTAAATTCCCTGATAAGAAAGTTATTCAGTGGGACGGAAAAAGTAGAAACGGCTACCAAACCTACGGCGCTGGTCGAGGAACAATCATTTACGGTACCGAGGGAAGCGTATTTGTCGACCGTGGTAGGTATGTGGTTTATGACCGCAATGGGAAAAAAATTAAGGAATATAATTCTGCAACTTCAGAGGCTGGTACAGCACTAGGTGGCGGTGGTGATATTTCTACAGATCACATGGTTAACTTCTTTGAAACCATTCGAGGAAAAGAAAAATTAAAGGCACCCATCGATGATGCAAACATAAGTATGGCTTTGGTGCATTACACCAACATCGCCTACAGAATTGGTAAAGGATTTAATATTGACCAAAATACGGGTCGATTCCAAGATCCAGCAGCCATGAAACTTTGGGGAAGAACTTATGAAGAAGGCTGGGAACCAACCCTATAAAATCCATTAAAATGATTAACACAAGCGAAAGCTTTTTTATAGCAAAGAAAAATATATGGGAGCCGGTATCCCACGGTATAAGCAGGCAAATCACCGGATATAACGACAATATCATGATGGTCAAAGTTAAATTTGACAAAGGTGCTATTGGAGAACTACATCAGCATCCACATACACAAAGTTCTTATGTGATCTCTGGGGTTTTTGAAATTACAATAGACGGTCAAAAACAACGACTAGAGTCGGGTGATACCTTTTTGGTAAATCCCGACCTGATCCATGGAGCGCTTTGTTTGGAGGCTGGGATACTACTGGATGTTTTTAACCCTATAAGAGAAGATTTCTTAGAATAAACGAAATAGAAATGACAACATTAAAAGATAAGGTTGCAATTATAACTGGTGGAAATGGAGTTTTAGGAGGTGCTATTGCTATGGGTTTAGCCGCCCAAGGCGTAAAAATAGGGATTCTAGGTCGGACGGAAAAAACAGTAACAGCAGCGGTTGATAAAATTATACAAAACGGTGGCAAAGCCATAGGCTTGGTAGCTGATGTATTAGATCAGAACAGTTTAGAAGATGCCAGGGCTAGCATTTTAGAGAAGTGGGGTACAATAGATATTCTAGTTAATGGTGCCGGCGGTAATCTAAAAGGTGCTACGATTTCTCCTGAGGATACCTTTTTTGATTTATCCTTTGAAGATTTTGATAAAGTCACTCAGTTAAATTTAAAAGGCACCCTTCTACCCACCTTCATATTTGGACAATCCATGGCGAAACAAGGAAAAGGTAGTGTCTTAAATATATCCTCCATGTCCGCCCAACAGGCCATCACCCGAATCGTAGGATATTCTGCTAGCAAGGCTGGAGTAGATAACTTCACCAAATGGCTAGCCGTTGAAATGGCACTGAAGTATGGAGAAGGAATACGAGTGAATGCCATTGCCCCTGGTTTTTTTATTGGGGAGCAAAACAGAGCACTCCTACTCAACCCAGATGGCAGTCTAACCAAAAGAGGAAGTACCATTGTTGAACAAACACCTATGAAACGATTTGGAAAGCCTGAAGAGCTTCAAGGCGTGGTGAATTGGTTGGTAAGTGACCAAGCAAGCTTTGTCACAGGTGTCATTATTCCAATTGATGGTGGATTTAGTGCCTTTAGTGGTGTTTAAAAAAATAAAGATGAGTACACAAAAGATAGAATTTGAAAAAACCTGGCGCTGGTACGGCCCAAATGACCCAGTCTCCCTTGATGATATCAAACAGGCCGGTGCGACAGGTATAGTCACTGCCCTGCATCACATTCCTAATGGTGAAGTTTGGGAAATTGAGGAAATTGAAAAGAGAAAGCAACTCATTGAGCAAAAAGGCTTAAGTTGGTCAGTTGTAGAAAGCGTACCAGTTCATGAAGCTATAAAAACCCAAAGTGGAAATTATCTGGATTACATAGAGAATTATAAGCAAACAATACTAAACTTGGGGCATTGTGGGATCCCAATCCTATGTTATAATTTCATGCCTGTTTTGGATTGGACAAGAACTGATTTGGATTACAAGCTTGAAGATGGTTCTACTGCACTACGTTTTGACAAAACTGCCTTTGCAGCCTTTGAACTCTACCTTTTAAAAAGACCCGGAGCAGAAGAGTTGTATAGCGAGACAGAAAAAAAACAAGCTAGAGCATATCTGGACAGCCTTAGTGAACAAGAAATTCAGCAGCTCATAAATAATATTATAGCCGGACTACCTGGTGCTGAAGAAGGCTACACTCTTGATGCTTTTAATGGAATACTAGAAACTTATAAGGATGTAGATGCAAAAATATTAAAATCAAATTTATTCTTCTTCCTCCAACAATGTGTCCCTGCGGCCGAAAAGGCAGGTGTTCTAATGTGTATTCACCCAGATGATCCACCCTACCCTATTTTGGGATTGCCCAGGGTAGTGAGTACTTTGGAAGATGTCCTAGAAATCTTTCAAGCCGTAGAGAGTCCAAATAATGGACTAACTTTTTGTACAGGCTCCTTTGGGGTACGAGCCGATAATGATCTTGTCGAAATAGTCAAGAAACTTGGAAGTCGTATTCATTTCGCTCACTTAAGAAGTACCCAAAGGGATGCTTCAGGTAATTTCTATGAGGCCAACCACCTTGAGGGCAATGTGGATATGTACGGCGTAGTTTCTGCACTTATTGAAGAACAATTCAAAAGAAAGCAAAACGGTCGCAAAGATGTTAATATTCCTATCCGACCTGACCACGGCCATAAAATGCTAGATGACTTAAACAAGCAAACAAATCCGGGTTATTCGGCCATTGGAAGACTTAGGGGTTTGGCTGAACTAAGAGGCTTAGAATTTGGAATACTCCAAACCGTGAAAAGGGAAATAAATAACTAAAGTAGCTCTTTTTTATTAAAAAAAGTATGAATTACAAATTATATAAGAAGTTTTTTTTGATTATTACCAATATTTGAAAAATTAATTTATATTTGTGTAATCGATTACATAAAACAAATTATTATGATGAACATAGACTTTAGATACGCAAGTCATCCCGTGGATGCGAGAAGTTACGGAACAGATGAATTAAGATCACACTTTCTGCTTGACCCAATTTTCAGTGCTGATCAAATTAACCTCACCTACTCCATGTACGATCGCTACATTGTCGGAGGAATAATGCCCGTAAATAAAGCTCTTAAATTAGAAACCTTTGACCACTTAAAATCTCCCTATTTTTTAGCGAGACGAGAATTAGGCGTTATTAATGTCGGTGGACTTGGTCAGGTAACTGTGGATGGAGAAGTTTTTGAACTCAACAAAAAAGAAGCGCTCTATATTGCAAAAGAATCCAAGGAGGTTGTGTTTGAATCCAAGGGCAAGGAGCAAGCTTTATTTTATGTCAACTCTGCTCCGGCACATCATAGATTCACAACGAAAAAAATAGGCCGAGAAGATGCTGAAATTATAAATCTCGGCGAAGACAAATACGCCAATAAGAGAATTCTTAATAAATTGATTGTAAATAGTATCGTAGAGACCTGTCAGTTACAAATGGGACTTACCGAGCTGCAACCAGGTAATGTATGGAATACGATGCCTGCTCATACGCATAACAGAAGAATGGAGGCTTATTTCTATTTTGATCTTGAAGAAGGTCAAACTGTTTGCCATTTTATGGGTGAGCCACAACATACCAGACACATTTTTATGCAAAACCATCAAGCGGTTCTTTCTCCGGAGTGGTCAATTCACTCAGGTTCAGGAACTGCAAGTTATTCCTTTATATGGGGTATGGCTGGAGAAAATTTAGATTATGGAGATATGGATGGCGTTGCTCCAAATGAATTAAAATAAAAATTGAAAATGAAACTATTTGATTTAAAAGGCAAACGCGCACTGGTCACCGGTGGCACCCATGGGTTAGGAATGGCTATGGCTGAAGGACTGGCTGAAGCAGGAGCTGAACTGATAATCAGCAGTACAACACCCGAGAAGCTTGAAAAGGCTATTGCACATTACCACAGTAAAGGATATACCGCCTCGGGCTATATCTTTGATATTACAGATGAGGAAGAAGCTGCTAGAAAAGTAAAAGAAATTAACACAGACCACGGTTCTATTGACATTCTGGTAAATAATGCCGGTATCATAAAACGTGAACTTGCCATCGACATGAAAGTTGCTGACTTTAGAAGAGTTATCGATGTGGATTTGGTGGGTGCCTTTATCATGTCTCAACTCGTTGTGAAAGATATGATTGAAAGAGGTGGAGGAAAGATCATCAACATATGTTCGATGATGAGTGAACTCGGAAGAAACAGTGTGTCAGCTTATGCTGCCGCAAAAGGAGGTTTAAAAATGCTTACACAAAACCTCGCCACAGAATGGGCTAAATACAATATTCAAGTCAATGGTATTGGCCCCGGTTATTTTGCCACCGCCCAAACCGCACCAATACGGGTCGATGGAAATCCATTTAATGAATTTATCATTAACCGTACACCAGCGGCACGTTGGGGAGATCCAGAGGATCTTGCAGGTACAGCTGTGTTTTTAGCCTCACAGGCAAGTCAATTTGTCAATGGCCAAGTCATTTATGTTGATGGTGGTATCCTTGCTACTATTGGGAAACCTTTAAACGAAAATTAATGAAAAACAATGCCTTTATACATGAGAATTTCTTATTGAGCAACAAATTTGCACAGGAGTTGTATCACAACTATGCGAGCAAAATGCCAATCATTGATTATCATTGCCATCTATCACCCAAAGAAATTGCAGAGAATAAGGTTTTTGAAAACCTCACTCAGGCTTGGATTTATGGAGATCACTATAAATGGAGAGCCATGCGAACTCTTGGAATCCAAGAAAAATACATTACCGGTGGAGCAAGTGATCAAGAGAAGTTTGAGAAATGGGCACAAACCGTACCTTATACACTAAGAAACCCATTGTATCATTGGACACAACTGGAACTTGCGAGATATTTTAATATTGACCAATTACTAAGTCCTAAAACGGCTGCGGAAATTTACCATCAGGCCTCCGAAAGGATCAATACTAAGGAATACAGTACTCAGGGAATCCTGAAAAAGATGAATGTCAAAGTGGTTTGTACCACTGAAGATCCTACGGATACTTTAGAACACCACCAAGCATCGGCAAAATCTGATTTTGACACCCATATTAGTACTTCTTTCCGACCTGACAAAGCTATTATGATTGGTCAAGCAGGATTTGTGAACTACGTCCGAGCAGTAGAAGCGTCTTCCGGAATTGCAATAAATAGCTATCGCGATTTCAAATATGCCCTACTCCAACGCATTAAATATTTTCACGAAAACGGATGCAGGGTTTCTGACCATGGATTAAATTCCATTCCCTTTACCACATATAACGAAGCGGAAGTCACCAAAATATTCAATAAACGTCTTGAGAATCAAAACATAAGTACAGAAGAAATCTTGAAATATGAAACTGCTATACTGAGGTACCTATCTCAAGAATATCATGCCCTGGGTTGGGTGCAGCAGTTTCACCTCGGCGCCTTGCGTAACAACAATAGCAGAATGCTAGCGGAGTTAGGACCTGATACAGGCTGGGATTCAATTTCGGATTATCCACAAGCAGAAAACCTTTCTAAGTTTTTAAATAGCCTAGATCTAGAAGATCAATTGACAAAAACGATCATCTACAACCTCAACCCTTCGGACAACGAAGTCATGGCTTCCATGATCGGTAATTTTAATGATGGTTCAGTCAAAGGAAAAGTACAGTTTGGATCAGGGTGGTGGTTTTTAGACCAAAAAGACGGAATGACTAAACAAATGAACGCCCTTTCAAACATGGGTCTTATCAGTTGTTTTGTGGGTATGCTAACGGATTCAAGAAGCTTTTTGTCCTTTCCAAGGCATGAGTATTTTAGAAGAATCCTGTGCAACTTGTTCGGCCAAGAAATCGAGCAAGGAGAACTGCCTAACGATATGCCGTGGATCGGTCAAATCATTCAAGATATCTCATACAATAACGCCAAGGAATACTTTAATTTTAAATAACATTATACGCTAAAAATCCTATGAAAAAAGTCATTGCTTTAGGTGAAATATTACTTCGGTTTTCCACAACAGATCACCTTCGAATCTCGCAATCCAATGCATTTAATGCTGATTATGGAGGTAGTGAACTCAATGTGCTTACCTCGGCGGCAAATTTTGGAATGGATTGTGAAATGGTCACCGTATTGCCAGATAATGACTTAGGAATGGCGGCGATAATGCAAATGCGTAAGTTTAATATCGGCACACAATTCATCCCTAAGGCTGGAGAACGTCTTGGTCTTTACTTTTTAGAAAAAGGAGCCTCTGTTCGAGGTAGTAAAATCATATACGATCGGGCTCATTCAAGTTTTTCCCAGATAAAGCCAGGCATGATCAATTGGGAGGACGTATTTAAGGAAGCCTCTTGGTTTCATTGGTCCGGAATAACGGCTGGTGTGTCTCAGGGAGCGGCCGATGTGTGTCTTGAAGCCATAGAGGTCGCTTATAAAATGGGCTTAACCATATCTACGGATTTCAACTATAGAGCAAACCTTTGGAATTATGGAAAGTCTGCGGGTGAGGTTATGGAAGCTATGGTATCCAAATGTCATATCATACTTGCCGGGGACTACGCTTCACGGAAATACTTTGATATTCACGCCGACGGAGACACTGCAGATGAATTAAACAAATCGCTTTGTGATAAATTAAAAGCCCGTTTTCCAATCGCTGAAAAAATAATTATTACCCATCGTGATAACATCAGTGCATTACACAACAAATGGAGTGCTGTGCTATACAACGATGGTGAACTCTTAAAATCTAAATCTTACGACATCACTGATATTGTGGATCGTATAGGTGCGGGTGATAGCTTTATGGGGGCTTTAATCTACGGTCTCAATCACTTTGAGAATCAGAAGGCCTTGGAGTTTGCCGTAGCAGCTTCTTGTTTGAAACACACCATTTACGGGGATGCTAACTTAGTAACAGCCTCTGAGGTAATTGACCTTATGCAAGGAGATTCAACAGGGAGGGTAAAACGATAGATTTAATCAAAAAATATTGAAAATGAAAACATATACCAGAATAGAAGTTGTCAACGTCATGGAAGCTACTGGCCTAGTGCCGTTGTACTACAACCCAGATGCAGAACTGATGTGTGAGGTTGTGAAGGCTTGCTACAAAGGAGGTGCACGGCTATTTGAATTTACCTCTCGTGGGCCACTTGCTCATGAGGTATTTACCACACTGGTTAAATACTGTCAAAAACACTGTCCAGATCTCATTTTAGGAGCGGGCTCAGTAACCGATGCCGCCTCTGCTTCACTGTACATGCAACTTGGGGCACAGTTTATCGTAACCCCCGTCTTTAGAGAAGATATTGCTAGAGTATGTAATCGTAGAAAAGTATTATGGTCCCCAGGTTGTGGTTCATTAACGGAAATTGCTGCCGCGGAAGAACTTGGTTGCGAGATCGTAAAGTTATTCCCAGGTGCTATTTACGGTGCTGAGTTCGTAAAAGCAATCAAAGGGCCTTGTCCATGGACACGTGTTATGCCCACTGGTGGCGTGGACACCTCAGAAGAAAATTTAAGATCGTGGTTCAGCGCAGGCGTAAGTTGTGTTGGATTGGGTTCACAGCTCATTACCGGTGATCTTGTTAAAAACAAAGATTTTAATTCATTGACAAAGCAGGTTAAAGACACCTTGAAATTTATCAACTCTATAAAGCCATAAGAACTCCGTTCACCAAAACCATTATAAAACTAAACTCAAAGTCCTTCAAGAATTGTTCTCTTGAAATAAATAAACTACCCAGATGAAATTTTTAAAAAAGATCTCAATCGTTGTAATTGCGCTAACAACTATGCTTTCTTGCAATCAAAGCAGCGAACATAAAGTAATTAAATTGGCTCACGGACTCGATGTAAATCACTCCGTTCACAAAGCCATGGAAAAAATGGCTGAGGATTTGGAGGAAATCTCCAATGGACAACTCAGTATAAAGATTTATCCCAACCAACAATTGGGCTCTGAACGAGAATGCCTAGAACTTCTTCAGATTGGAAGTTTAGACATGACTAAGGTTTCTGCAGGGGTAATGGAAAATTTCGCGCCTAAGATGAAGGTTCTTGGCCTCCCTTTTCTCTTTAGAGATCGAGAGCAAGCGTTTAAAGTACTCGACGGGCCTATTGGCCAAGAGCTACTTAATGAGGCTACTAAATTCTGGCTGAAAGGCCTATGTTATTACGATGCCGGAAGTAGAAGCTTCTACACAGCAGATCATCCCATCGAAACTCCAAAAGACTTAAAGAGCCTAAAAATAAGGGTTATGGAAAGCGCTACAGCTATGGCTATGGTTCAGAGCCTTGGCGGCTCCCCTACTCCAATCGCTTGGGGAGAACTCTATACATCGCTTCAACAAGGTGTCGTTGATGGAGCAGAAAACAATCCACCAAGTTTTTACCTATCCCGGCATTATGAGGTTTGTAAGTATTATTCTATAGACGAACATACGATGTTGCCAGATATATTGGTTGTAGGAACCCATCTTTGGGACAGACTTAACCCTCAAGAGCAAGAGTGGTTACAAGAGGCTGCAACACGCTCTGTTAAACATCAAAGAGAACTATGGTCAATCTCTGAAAAGGAAGCCTTAGACGCTATTAAAGAGGCTGGCGTCAAAGTAAATTACCCGGACAAAGCACCCTTTATAGCGGATGTTCAGAACATCTATGATCAATATAAGAACGACCCAGAAATAAATACCCTCATTCAACAAATCAAAAACACTAAATAATTATGAACGCATTACGTCAAAAAATTGACCTTATTCTAAGCAGAATACTCATAATCATTATGGGGCTTATGGTAATAAACGTTCTATGGCAGGTGTTTACGCGTTACCTATCAGATACTCCTAGCTCCTTTACCGATGAATTATCGAGATATTTAATGATCTGGTTGGGTATCCTAGGGGCTGCCTATGTCTCAGGAAAGAACATGCATGTAGCCATTGATTACCTCCCCTCTAAACTAGATAAAAAATCAAGAAAGAGGTTAGCCATATTTGTGCATCTAGTGGTGCTTTTATTTGCACTCTTTGCACTTGTAATCGGTGGGAGTCGTCTGGTCTATATAAGTTACATCCTAGGACAAACAACAGCTGCACTGGGAATGCCACTTGCTGTAGTTTATCTTGTTATCCCACTTAGTGGACTACTTATTGTTTATTACAAATTAGCTGACTTACTTCAAAAATAAAATTATGGACTATACACCTGTTCTTGTACTTATACTAAGTTTTTTATTCCTTTTGGCCATAGGAACCCCTGTAGCCTGGAGTATTACCGTATCATCACTACTAACAATGATGGTATCTATTGATTCAATTGCATCTTTTACCACAGTATCACAACGAATGGCCACCGGCTTGGATAGTTTTGCCCTTTTAGCCATCCCCTTCTTTATACTCTCCGGAGAACTGATGAACAAGGGAGGAATTGCGCATCGACTGATAGCCTTTGCCAAAACAATAGTAGGGGCGCTTCCGGGCGGGCTTGCGCTGATTAATGTTATAGCTGCTATGCTCATGGGGGCTATTGCCGGTTCGGCTATGGCTTCTGCTTCTGCCATGGGTAGTATTTTAGGACCTGAGATGGAAAAGGAAGGTTATTCCAAAGAATTTGGGGTGGCCGTTAATATTACCTCAGCCACCACGGGACTAATCATACCGCCAAGTAACGTGCTGATTGTATATTCACTGGCCAGTGGAGGCGTTTCGATTGCTGCACTTTTCTTAGCTGGATATATTCCAGGGATACTCACTGGTTTATTTTTAATGATCATGGCTGCAATCTGGGCTAAAAAGAAAAAATATAAGATCGGAAAACGCAGCTCTCTAAAACAAGTCTTCAAAACATTTATAGACGCCCTGCCAAGCTTATTGCTATTGGTGGTGGTCATTGGAGGAATCGTTGTCGGAGTATTTACTGCAACAGAAGCCTCTGCTATAGCAGTGCTATACACCTTGGTCTTAGGTTTTATTTATAAAGAGATTTCGGTTAGAAAACTACCACAGATCCTCCTTGATTCATCTGCAACCACAGCAGTAGTGATGCTATTGATTGGTGCCTCTATGAGTATGTCTTGGGTGATGTCATATGAAAATATCCCACAGGAGATCAGTGCCGGGCTTTTACAGATTAGTGATAATCCGATAATTATTCTTTTAATCATTAACCTCATTCTATTGGTGGTTGGAACCTTTATGGATATGACACCTGCAGTTTTGATATTCACTCCTATCTTTTTACCAATAGTAACGGCATTAGGAATGGATCCTGTCCATTTTGGAATTGTCATGGTGCTGAACCTTTGTATAGGACTCTGTACGCCCCCGGTGGGATCGGTACTCTTTGTCGGGGTGGGAATTGCCAAGACCTCGATTCAAAAAGTTATCAAACCATTAATTCCGATGTTTTTAGCTATGATAGTGGCCCTGTTTTTAATAACCTATTTTCCACAATTAACCTTGTGGTTACCAAGTGTATTTGGATTTTAAAATATAAAATAAAATTTTGCTAAATAAATGAAACAATTAAACAGAACTACGGTTGACCAGCTTCCACAGTACCCAATAAAGGTATTACAATTCGGAGAGGGTAATTTCCTAAGAGCTTTCGTGGATTACGCTATTCAGACCCTGAATAATGAGTGTGACTTCAAGGCAGGAGTTGCCGTAATCCAGCCTTTGACTGGAGGTATGGTAGGTTCGTTAAACCAACAGGATGGCTTGTACACCCTTTTTATGAAAGGCGTACTTCAAGGAAAGGAAATTCAAGAAAAAGAATTAATATCCAGCATTGTTAGGGGCATTGATCCTTATAAAGATTTTAACGCCTATCTAGAGCTTGCTGCCTTAGAGGAACTAGAATTTGTAATTTCCAATACAACTGAAGCCGGTATTGCTTATAATCCAGAGGATCGTTTTGATATGGAACCACAGCGTTCATTTCCCGGAAAGCTGACCCGCTTTTTATACGAGCGTTTTAAACATTTTAATGGGGAGAAAAGTAAAGGACTCACTATTATTCCATGTGAGCTGATCAATCATAATGCACAAACATTAAAAAAGATTATTTTACAATACATCGAACTTTGGGAGTTAGAGGACGGCTTTAAAACATGGATACTGGAGAGTACGGATTTCCACAATACCCTAGTGGATCGTATTGTTCCAGGATATCCAAAGGATGATATTGAATCCTATAACCAGCAATTAGACTATGAAGATCGACTCATTGTTAGTGCGGAAAAGTTCTTTTTATGGGTTATTGAAGGGGGTGAAAAACTCAAAGCAAAACTACCTTTTCACAAAACAGAATTGGATGTGAAAATTGTGGATGATATGCAGCCATATCGCACTAGAAAAGTACGAATTTTAAATGGTGCCCATACGACCATGGTTCCGTTTTCAATTCTTTACGGAAATCAAACCGTTAAAGAAACTGTGGACAATCCGTTTACAGGAGCCTTTGTTCAGGCTGCTCTGTTCCAGGAAATCATTCCTACATTGGATATGGATCCTCAAGAATTGGAAGATTTTGCCGACGCCGTTCTAGATCGTTTCAGAAATCCGTTTATAAAGCATATGCTTTCTAGTATTGCACTAAACTCGATTTCTAAATTTAAGGTTCGTGTATTGCCTAGTTTATTGGCTTATGTAGATCTTAAAGGTGAATTACCGGTTCATTTGACCTTTGCACTGTCGTGCCTGATTCGCTTCTATAATTCACAATGGCAAGGCCAGGTATTACCAGTGAAAGACGAGGCTCAAATTATGGCCGAATTTAAAGCGTTATGGGAGAGTGAGTCTTACGACCAAATCAGTGAGCAAGCACTCTCAAATACAGAGTTTTGGGGACGGGATTTAACAAAGGTTAGCGGGCTAAGCGCCGCAGTTTCCAGAGGACTCAAGCTTATAGAAACTCAAGGTGTTGAAAAAGGATTTCAGCAGTTTGCAGAGCATGTGAATATTCAGAGCTAAATAAAATAATTGAAGAAATTAAGGAGTTATGGAAAAGCAATTAATTAAGGTTCATCCGAATGACAATGTTGCGGTGGCTTTGAAAAATTTATCAAAGGGGGCGCAAGTTAATTTTGAAAATCAAACTATAGCGGTAGCAACAGATGTTAAGGCCAAACATAAGATTGCCTTAACTCCATTTGAGACCAATGACAAAATTATAATGTATGGTGTGCTTGTAGGTAGCGCGAGTAAACCTATTGGAAAAGGAGAAGTGATTACTACAGAAAATGTAAAACACCAAAGTGAAAAAGTGTTCGGAAAAACCGAAAACTTCACCTGGACTCCACCAGAGGTAAGCCAATGGAAGGATCAAACATTTATGGGGTATCACAGAGCCGATGGTCAAGTAGGAACTAGAAATGTATGGTTGTTCTTCCCTCTAGTCTTTTGTGAAAACAGAAATATTGAAGTCCTCAGAGAAGTCTTTGAGAAGGAGTTACTGAATCAAAATGTGAGTAAGCAACAATTATTATTGCGATCCCTGCTTAACAAATCCGATCAAGAAGCTTCTCCAGAACCAGAATCTGTTCCCGTATTCGATAATGTTGAGGTACAATTTATCACTCACCAAGGAGGATGCGGCGGTATCCGTCAAGACTCAGAATCACTTGCCAGATTACTTGCAGGTTATGTAAATAACCCCAATGTAGCTGGAGCAACAGTGCTAAGTCTGGGATGTCAGAACCTACAGATACGAATATTTAAAGATGCCTTAACCCAGGTGGCACCGGAAAATACCAAGCCCATACATATTTACGAACAACAACAGATGGGAACGGTGGATAATATGCTCAATACGATTATCACAGAATCTTTCGAGGCCATTAAAAAAGCAAATGACATTAAACGAAGTCCTGCTTCTATTTCTAAACTTAAGATTGGACTTGAGTGCGGAGGTTCTGATGGATTCTCGGGTATTTCGGCGAACCCTACTCTGGGTCATGTTTCAGACATCATGGCAGCAATAGGCGGATCGGCAATTCTATCAGAATTCCCGGAGCTTTGCGGTGTAGAACAAGAACTTGTCAACCGCTGTGTAGATGAGACCGATGGCAAACGATTTTTGGAGCTAATGAAAGCCTATGAGAAGTCAGTTGTCGATGCCGGATCAGGATTTGACATGAACCCTTCACCGGGTAACATCAAAGATGGATTGATTACCGACGCCATGAAATCTGCAGGAGCGGCTAAAAAAGGAGGAACTTCGCCGGTTGCACAGGTGTTGGATTATACAGAATATGTGACCAAGCCAGGTTTGACCTTACTGTGTACTCCTGGGAATGATGTGGAAAGTACAACCGCTATGGCGGGATCAGGAGCGAACATTATACTCTTTACTACAGGTTTGGGTACTCCAACTGGAAACCCTATTACTCCAGTAATCAAAGTAGCTTCCAATACCGAACTTTCCGATAAAATGCCAGATATCATTGATTTTGAAACTGGTGCAATTATACGAGGAGAAAAAACAATTGAACAAACAGCTGATCAACTTATGGCATATATCATTGAAGTAGCCAGTGGTCGCCCCACTAAGGCTATGGATTTAGGTCAGAATGATTTTATTCCATGGAAACGAGGAGTTTCCCTTTAGGAAAGCAATAAAAAATAGGATTTAAAATTGTAAACCCACCCGCTATTGATTATAAAGTGGGGTGGGTTTATTCTTTTACTACGGTGATTTTAAACTAAAACAATTTTTCGTTTGGTGGCTTCACACCGGCAAGTCGTAAATAAATGGTTGTTTGTCCACGATGGTGGGTTTGATGTTCAAATGCTTTGTCGAGTGCTTTTCCCTTTGTCATTTCAAATTGACCAAACACTTTAACCGATTCATTCAATTGCTCCTCCGGCATTGATTTTAGATTGTCGATCACAAAATCATAACCGGCATTGACCAATGCAATAACGTTATCACGAGAAGTATCCTCAGATTTTTCAGACTCACCCATCCCTACCGGGCTTTCTACGCCTGTAGCAGTGGCTCCAAATCCATAATTGGCATCTGTGATATGCAACATTTGCTGGGCAAATGAGCGAACTTCTTCTGTAGGTTTGAAATCGTATTTATCAGCCGGCATAGCTTCCATGTACTCCAAGGTATAGGCCTTAGCGCGTTCCCAATCTTTTACTTTTTCGGCAACAGTTCCCTGTGCCTGCATAAAATATGATCCACTGAGAATCATAAATGTAATAACGAATCGAATAGTTTTCATCGCGGTGGTGGTTTTGGTTAGTACTTCAGTTTGGTGATTTTCCGAGAAATGAATTCTGAACATACTATATAACGCAGAAAATCAACTTAAAATTAATGATTTTATTGATTTACAGCGCCTTAAACTACCAATTATTTTAAATAAATATATGTAATTATGACCTGCTAGACGATTTTCGTATCTTAAGTGTGGGTGAAAGTACTACCTTCTTTTCAATCTTGACGTTCGCATCCTTCACTTGTTCTAAAAAGACCTTAGCCGTAGTATTCCCCATCTGAACGGGAGATTGATCGACACTGCTAATAGAAAGTTCCATGAATTTTGTAAAGGGTTCATTACTAAAACCTACCACACAAAAATCCTCCGGGATTTTAACACCATATTTCTTGAGTTGCTGAATAGCACCCAAAGCCAAAAAGTCACTGGAAGAAAAAATAGCATCAGGCGGGCTGTCCAATTTCATGAATTTATCGACAGCCTTATGCCCTGCTCCAATATCACTTTTACTTTGAATGACGTAATCCTTATTAAATTTCAATCCAAAGTCTTCTAAAGCCTTCCTATATCCGTCATAACGATGTCTGTATATTTCTAAGGAACGATCTCCAGAAAGATGAGCAATCCGTTTACAACCTTGCTCAATAAGATGTTTTGTAGCCTCATATCCGCCTTCAAAATCATCAATGGTTACCGTACTCACACCTTTAATATCCTTTCTCCTATCGAAAAACACCAATGGAACTCCCTTTTTAAGAACATGATCGAAATGGTCAAGTTGCGTGGTGTACTTGGATACTGACATCAATATACCATCGACCTGAGCATTTAACAAAGCATTGATATTATCGATCTCCGTACCTTCCTCTTCATGTGTTTGGCATATAATGACATGATAGCCTAAGGGATATAGCTCCTCTTCTATACCACGAATAATTGCCGAGAAAAAATTTCTATCTATATATGGAACAATAACACCAACCGTATTACTTTTGCCACTCTTGAGTGCTAGAGCCAATTTATTCTGCTTGTAATTCATCTTCGCAGCGGTCTCTAAAACCAACTTTTTCGTGGCTTGACTAATTTTAGGGTTATTGTTCAGGGCTCTTGATACAGTAGCGGCCGTTATATTTAAAGCCTTTGCTATATCGTAAATTGTTGTCTTTTCACTCATTAATCAGGTATTTTGTACTAACAGCTCACAAATGTAACCATTTTCATTTTTAATTGAATTATTGATGTTATCGATTACCTAATCATCTATAATTTGCAGCGAACACAACCCTTACGAGGGTTATATTGTATATATGTATCATTAAGCTGGCTAAAGTAGTACTATTTTGTTAAAATTAATAGTAATAAATTTATAATCACATATTTTTTTAAGGATTTATTTGTTTTTTGATATCTAATTAGTAGATTCGTGCAATCGATTACAAATACAAATAGCATTATGAATTAAAATCTATTAAACAACTTTAAAAACCAAGCTAACTAAATTATGAAATCAAAAACACCACTAAAAACAAGACTTCGGTCTCTATCAACTGCTATTGCAGTATGCTGTTTTATGATGGCAAGCGCTGTTTACGGCCAGCAAGGCTCCAATATATCAGGAACCATTGTTGACGAGCAAACAAACACTCCTCTTCCTGGAGTAAACGTTCTTGAAAATGGCACCAACAACGGTACTACCACCGACTTTGACGGAAATTTTAATTTACAAGTATCTTCGTCTGATGCCATCCTGGAGATTACCTATATTGGATTTAAATCACAAGAAATAAACCTCAATGGACGCTCTACACTACAAATTGTATTAGAGATAGACACGCAATCGTTAGAGGAGGTTGTGGTAATTGGTTATGGTACTCAGAAGAAATCTGATTTAACCGGTGCTGTAGGAAGCATGAATGCCGGTACCCTAACTGAGCGTAGTATGAATAATCCTTTAGAAGCCATGCAGGGTAATGTTCCAGGGGTTCAAATCTCTAGAGCTACCGGACGTATCGGAGACGGATATGACATTGTTATAAGAGGAAAGAATTCCTTAGGTGGCAACAGCGACCCATTGTTCATTGTAGATGGCGCTCAGACCGATAACATTGACTTTTTAAACCCGGAAGACATCGAGCGTATGGATATTCTAAAAGACGCATCTTCAACAGCGATATACGGATCAAGAGGTTCCAATGGGGTAGTCATTGTCACTACAAAAAGTGGTGTTTCTGCCCCTGCAGACTTTACGGTCTCAGTAGATAGTTATATGGGTGTTCGGGATGTTGCCCGATTACCTAAGATGATGAGTGGCGAAAAATGGTGGTATTATCACAGATCAGCTTATTTGGCTACAGCCAAAACTGATCCTGATGGGAATGTAACTCCGGAAGCCTTAGTTGCTGCCTATAGTGGAACTAAAAATTCTGAATTGCTGCGAAGAGCGGAAAACAATGAATATTTTGATTGGTACGATGCCGTACTAAAATCAGGTATGCAACAGAACACCTATGTGAACGCGGCAGGTAGAACCGAGGATGGATTAGGCTACAACATTGGATTAGGTGCTCAAAAAGAAACTGGTAATATCGATAAGGAGACCTTAAAGAAATATAACTTTAAAACTGGTTTGAATAAAAAGTTTAACGATAAGTTTGAGATTGGTGCCAACCTAACGGTATCCTTTATTGAGCAACAAGATGGTAGTAGCGTTGCAATGCGTGAGGCGTTCCGTTTTAGTCCGCTTATGACCCCTTACGGGTTTGATGGTGAGCTATTTCCGCTTCCAGGTAAATTAACAAATGCGCAAGGAGTAATGGTAGTCGATAAAACCTCTACCTATAACCCCCTTTTAGAAATACGGAACACCTCGGATGAGACAAGAAAATGGACTGGGGTTGGAAATATTTATTTTCAATACAACATTCTTGATTGGCTGTCCTTTAAAACGGCCTACTCGGCAAGTTATAGAAACCACCGTAGAGGTCAATCCTGGGGAGCTATGACCAATACAGGGGTCTCCAATGGTGATATGCCGTCAGCTTCGATGAATAAAGGAGAAACTGTAATTGGAACATGGGACAATCAAATCAATATCGATTATACTTTTAATGAAAAACATCAATTTAATTTTCTAGCACTTCAGAGTTTGTATTACAATAGAACAGAAACTTCATTTTTAAGTTCTCGTAATATGCCTTTTGATACTGGATTTTACAATATTGGATCTGGGGAGCAAGGTACTTTTAATTTAGGTTCTAACTTTTATAAGCAGACCATGAATTCTTTTGCACTTCGTTTGAATTATTCCTTTAACGATCGCTATCTCATAACGCTTACTAATCGTTGGGACGGCTCCTCATTACTCTCTCAGGGCAAGAAATGGGACACCTTTCCTTCTGCTGCTGTAGCTTGGCGTATTTCTGAAGAAGATTTTATGGCGGACTCCAATACTATTAGCAATTTAAAACTACGTGCGAGCTATGGGTATACCGGAAACAACAATGTTTCCCCATATGCGACCATGAATTCACTAGATAGACAGTTGTTCTATGATTTTAACGGGACCACAGCCAATGGATGGTTACCTTCTATCCTTGCCAATTCTAACCTAGGCTGGGAAAAAACGCGAGAGATGAACTTCGGCTTGGATTTTGGACTTGCAAACAACAGAATTACCGGTACGGTGGATGTCTATGATAGACTTTCTGACGATCTAATTTTGGATCAAAAACTACCTATTGAATCGGGTTGGCCAGAAATTAAAGCCAATGTTGCCTCTGTTCGAAATACTGGAGTTGAAGCTAGTTTAACGGGACGCATTATCGAAACTGATAAAGTTTCATGGACCACTAGTGTAACCTTTACCAAAAACACCAATAAAATCGAAGAACTATACAATCAAGATCAGGTTGATGATGTTGGAAATGGATGGTTTATAGGAGAAGATATTGATTCCCATTACAATTATCAATTCGATGGGATTTGGCAAGGTGATCAAGTAGCCGAAGCTGAGTCCTATAATCAATCTGAGGGAGAGGCACGTGTTAAGGATATCAATGGTGACGGTGCGATTACCCCAATAGAGGACCGCATTATTTTAGGTAACCCGAATCCAGACTGGTCAGGAAGTATTTTCACTACCTTAAAAGTTGGAAATATTGATCTTTCCGCTTCTCTAATTACCAATCAAGGGGTACTTGCTTATAGTAATTTTCACTCTAATTTTACAGACACCAGGGATCGTGGGAGGCAAAAATTAGATATCGATTGGTACATCCCAGAAAACCAAGCAGGCTTACCTGCACAATATTCAAATAGTTACCCACAAGCTAGGAATATGGGAACGTATTGGAGAGATGAAGGGGTTGGTTATTACAAAGATGCCTCCTTTGTCAAGGTTAAAAACATAGCCCTAGGCTATACCTTTAGTGATAAACTTATTGATCGATTGAACCTTAAACATTTGAGGATTTATGCCAATGTCATCAATCCATTTGTATTTACGAATTATGACGGTTATGACCCAGAATGGGCGGGAGCTCCATTAGGCATCGGGCGTGTAAGTTCAATTACGTATCAATTAGGGATCAACTTAAAATTCTAAGAAATCATGAAATTTAAACACATCATATACACTGTAGCTATCTTTGGATTTACTATGTTTTCTTGCGACGATTACATCGAAGAAGAAAACCTATCCAATGTCGAGGGCGGAAGTTTTTACACCACAGAGGCAGGATTTGAGACCCTTGTCAACGCAAATTATGCGCAACTTAAAGAAATATACGGTAACGAACCCTGGCTCTTTAGTGCCGGTACTGATCTCTATGCTGAGGGAAGGGATCAGGAGCCACCTGGACTGAGTCAGTACATTCAATTGACTTCTTCCTCTGAGGGGGTCGGACAATTATACACCAGTTGTTATCGCGCTATTCAGAGTGCGAATATGGCCATTCATTATGGCGCATTAAACACTCAAAATTCAAATATTAACCAGCGTATTGGAGAAGTTAGGTATTTACGTGCTAATGCTTATTTTTTACTAGTTCAGACCTACGGTGGAGTTGGACTTGTTACCGAAAATATTGATAGTCCAATACTCACCTTTGATCGCAATTCTGCTGAAGAAGTATATAGCTTTATCATTAGTGAATTGGAAACCACTCTTTCTGGAATTGGCGGTGGTGCATTTGACGGTCGTGTAAACAAACGAGCAGTACAACATTTACTCGCCAAGGTTTATCTTACTAGAGCCTATGAGAGCTTTGCCGGTGCGGATGACTTTTCAAAAGCGGCAAGTTACGCTGATGATGCCATTGCCGGCCAATCCTTGACTATTCCTTTTGAGGAATTATGGACACCCGGAAATGAAATGAATTCGGAGACCTTGTTCTCCGTTCAATTTAGTCCGGAATCTAATAGTACAGATCCAACAAATCTCGGTCATATGCAAAATTTGTTTTTTAGCTCCTATCTCGGTGGTGCAGAAATTTCAGGAGATGCGCCATACAGATCCTATAACCTATGCCCTACTGAGTTTGCGATTAGTCTTTATGATCAAGGTGATCAAAGATGGGAAGCCACTTTTATGACAGAAGCATTTGAACGTTATTATGATTATTATGATGAAGAGGATCATAGTGAGCTTTTGGTTGCACATTACTATGCACCAAAATGGGCTAGTTCGGCCAGTGACTTGGCAGACTATCAAAGTCTTCATCCGGAGGCCACCATACACCCTTATGGCGAGTATGTTCCTTCGGTGAGTAGAAACCTAGATTATCAAACCATTCCTGTGAAGAAATTTGATGACCCGCAAGCTCCATTTGATGGAGGAAGAACTAGTACCAGAGACCTTATTTTATCTCGTTTAGGTGAAACATATCTCATTGCTGCCGAGGCTTATTTAAAGTCCGGTGATCCTGCAACAGCTCTATTGCGATTAAACGAAGTTAGAAATAGAGCCAATGCAAATCCTGCAACATTAGCAGAGCTTAACATTGATTACATATTGGATGAAAGAGCAAGAGAGCTACTGGGTGAATACCACCGTTGGTTTGACCTCAAACGAACAGGTAAATTAGTGGAACGCGCCTCCCAACACCACTATTTAATTGAAGAAAGCAATTTCCAAGGAGCCAATGGAGAATTGAAAATTCTAAGACCTATCCCTCAAGAGGCAATAGATTTAAATCAAAACAAGGATTTTCCACAAAATCCTGCCTATGAATAAGACCTTTAATCATATACAAGTAAATTGATGTAGTTAGGAATTATGAACTTATCGTAACTTACGATAAGTTCATAATGTTTAAAATAAATTGTAACCATAATCCTTTATAATGAAAACAATTCAGTTCTTAATTCCAGTATGTTGTCTTACACTTTGTCTTTCCTGTAAGCAGCAAGAAAAAAAACAAACAACTTCAAAAGACACTATCGAAAAGGTTGCCGAGACTCCTAAATCCAGTGGTTTGTCCTATGCTGAAATCTCTGTCAAAGAAGGTGGAAAATGGGTCAACCGCAAGTACGAAGGTGGAGGTGCATTTAAAAATGTTACTCATTTGGATGTTCCAAAAGAACATACAGATCACTCCTATTATATACGTTACGAAGGCCCGGGTTGGGAAACCGATAAAGTTGGTTATCGTCTGTATTTAGATTGGAGAAACGCCATCGATATTTTCGGGAAGAAGACCCATGAAAAGGTCCTGCCCCAAGTAGGTCAAGATAATTTTGATTCTTATCATGAAATGAGTAATTGGGGTATGGATATTCTTAAAGCAGGAAAGTCCTTAGGTATTGGTTCCATCGGAAGATATAGTGATGGTAAAGTATTGCATTTTGAAAATGTAGAGGCTACTATGGCAAGTGTTGATAACTCGGATCAGAAGTCAACTGTAGAGGTAAATTATACCGGATGGGAAACTGCGGGGGATAAAATTGATTTAAAATCTGAACTGACTATAAAGCCAGGAGATCGTTACACCAAACACACCGTCACTGCAAGTAAAGCCATCAGCGGATTGAGTACTGGAATCGTAAAATTCGATGCCATTAAATTAATCCAAAAGACCAGTGCTAATGGTAAATGGGCCTATATAGCATCCTATGGAGAGCAAACTCTAGTACCTGATAAACTAGGTATGGCCTTGTTCTATAACACCGCCTCAGTCAACGAAGTTGTCAATGGGTCGGATGATCATCTTGTGGTATTTAATCCATCCACAGAAGCCATCTCTTTTTACTTTCTCGGAGCTTGGGAAAAAGAAAAAGATGGTATCAAAAATCAGCAAGAATTCCTAAGCTATATCAACGGGCTATTGAAGGAGTTAAATTCAAACAATCAGTTACCTTAATAAAAAAAGAAATGAAAATAACATATAGTGTTATAACCACTGCCTTTGTTGTAATGAGTCTACTTAGCAGTTGTAAGCAAAAAGAAAACAAAACAGAAGTCACAGAAAATACCGAAAGCACTACCATTATTGACAGCACAGATAAGTGGTCTGTAAGGATGGCTAATTCGATTATGCATCGCAATGAGGATGCTTATCAGATTGACCATAGGACCAAACCAAAATGGGATTATGTTCACGGTGTGGTACTACTTAGTTTTGAGAAGTTGTACGACAAAACCAAAGATCAAAAGTATTACGATTACATCAAGGGCTATGCCGATACCTTGATCAATGATCAAGGGAAAATTGCTACCTATGATATCGAAAAATATAATATCGATATGATTAACGCTGGTAAGCTTCTTTTTAGACTTTTTGATAACACTACGGATCCAAGGTATAAAGTTGCCATGGATAGCCTTCGCCTACAGCTTTTTGATCAACCTAGAACAAAATCTGGCGGTTTTTGGCATAAAGAACGCTATCCAAACCAAATGTGGCTTGATGGGCTTTATATGGGTGCCCCTTTTTATACACAATATACCGTTACCTATGAGCAAGGCAAAGCCTTGGATGATATCGCCCATCAATTTGACCTGATTCAAAAGCACGCTAAGGATGAAAAAACAGGTCTACTCTATCATGGTTGGGATGAGAGTAAGGCCATGGATTGGGCTAATGATAAAACAGGAACTTCACCAAACTTTTGGTCAAGATCCTTAGGTTGGTACGCCATGGCAATAGTAGATGTTCTTGATTATTTTCCGGAAGATCATCCTGCCAGACCCCGACTTATCACCTATTTAAATGAGCTTGCTACCGCTGTGATAAAAGTACAGGATGAAACTGGACTGTGGTATCAGGTAACAGATATGGGAAATCGTGAAGGGAACTACCTAGAAGCCTCTGGCTCCAGCATGTTGACCTATACCTTGGCAAAAGGGGTCAACAAGGGTTATTTACCAGCACATTTTATGAAAAATGCCGAACTAGGCTTTAAAGGACTCACTGAAAAATTGATCAAAGTTGATAAAGAAGGTCTTTTAACCATCACCCAGGCATGTGCCGTGGCTGGTTTAGGGGGTAAACCCTACAGAGATGGATCTTACGAATATTACATTAACGAACGTAAAAAGGACAATGACCCTAAAGCAACCGGACCTTTTATTTTGGCTGCATTAGCATTAAATAAATAATCATGAACCATACTTTGAAAAGTTTATACAAACTCCTTTTGGTATGTACTCTTTTTCTGTATGCCAAAGAGCAGATGTATGGTTTCCACCCGAATGATGGAGATATGGTAGTCGCTACCGATGGAAGTGGCGACTATCGTTCCATTCAAGAGGCCATAAACAATGCCAAGTCCTTTCCGTATCAGAGAATTACAATTTGGATCAAAAATGGCATCTATAAGGAAAAGATAAGAGTCTATGAGTGGAACACCAACCTAAGTCTTATTGGTGAGGATCCTGATAGTACCATCATCCTTTATGACGATTATTTTGGTAAAATAAACAAAGGACGAAACAGTACCTTTCACACGCCCACCTTTTCCGTAGAGGCTACAGGAACTATTTTAAAAAATTTAAAAATCATGAACACTGCCGGAAGTGTTGGACAGGCGGTTGCTCTGGCCATTACAGCTGATAAAGTAATGGTTGAAAATTGTTCCATAATAGGCAATCAAGACACCGTTTACCTTAGCGGTGCCTATAGTAAAGTATACTTCAAAGCGTGTAAGATCGAAGGTAGTACGGACTTTATATTCGGGCAGGCTACTGCAGTATTTGATCACTGTACTATTCACAGTACATCTGATTCGTATATAACAGCAGCATCAACCCCAGAGAATGTCCCTTTCGGGTTTGTATTTATTGAATGTAAGCTGACGGCTGCTCCAAATGTGAAAAGTGTATATCTGGGCAGGCCTTGGCGCTATAATGCCAAGACAGCTTTTATTCGATGTGATATGGGTGGTCATATCAATCCCAAAGGATGGCATGACTGGAACAAACCAGAGAGTCATCAACGAAGTTTTTACGCCGAATACAAGTCCAGTGGGCCCGGTTCTAACACTGAACAGCGCGTGGAGTGGTCACATCAGCTAACTAAAAAACAGCAAGCTAGCTACACCTTAGAAAAACTCTTAAAATCAAAAAATGACAATAACTGGTATCTCGATTAAACAGCGAATTGCTGTTGTACTTTTATTTTGTTTAACCACAGTAGTCTATGGACAATCCATTAGCATTTACACCATAGGAGATTCCACTATGGCCAATAAACCAAATCCAGATCAGAATCCTGAGCGTGGTTGGGTGCAAATGTTAGCTGGTTTTTTCAACGATCAAGTCACCATAGTCAACAAGGCTGTCAATGGAAGAAGTACACGGAGCTTTATAGACGAAGGTCGATGGAAAGAGGTATACGAGGCTTTAAAACCCGGTGATTACGTTTTTATACAATTCGGTCATAATGATCAAAAGTTTAAATCCCCTGACCGGTATACCAATCCTCATACAGCCTATAGATATAACTTGATAAAATTTGTAGAACAGAGCAGGTCCAAAGGTGCAATTCCTGTACTTTTTTCATCCATTGTCAGAAGAAATTTTAATCAACATAATACCTTAATCGATACTCATGGGGCCTATCCCTTAGAAACCCGTCTGGTGGCACAGCAGTACAATGTAGATTTTATAGATCTGCAATACCTTACTGAGCTATTAGAAATGTCCTATGGTCTAGAGGAGTCCAAAGTGCTGCATCTTCACTACGATGCAGGAGAAATTCCATATTATCCAAAAGGTAAACACGACAACACACATTTATCTGAAATAGGTGCTACAGAGGTATGTAAATTAGTGGTTAAAGAACTCATCGAGATTCAGCACCCACTAAGCGTCTATTTGGCTCAATAGAACCTCACAAAATACTTTAAAATTAAAAAGGCACCCAATTGGGTGCCTTAATACATTTAATATGGTGAGTGGATACCACTACTGCTCTAAGGCAGCTAATTTATCTTTCATCGCTGAATATTTCTCTTGATCACCTATAGTACCATATATGTTCATTAGGGTTCTAACAGCATCAATATTAGATGGATTAACTTCTAGCAATTTTTCCAGATAAGGAATTGCTGAGGTATAAATACCCTCACGCTCGGCTTTTAATTCATCATAACGCTTGTTGTCTGCAGTACTATTCCCAAGATTATTCATTTCTGAAACTAAGTCTTGTTCTTTAGAAAGAAGCAATGAAGCCATATTCAAATAAGCATTTTCACTTTGAGGATTTAACTCAATTGCTTTTTTATAATACTCAGCTGCTTGCTCATTATTGCCTTGTTCTGCAGTAATAACACCAAGGTTATAATACAGGGTTCCATTAGTTGGGTCTTTCTGAATAGCTTCCTCCATCAAAGACTGGAATTTAGCTTTATCCCCAGCTTGGATATACATATTAGCTTCTGTTAAAAGCAAGTTCATGTCCTCAGGGTTTGCCTCACGTGCGTCCTTAATTGCTGCAGCAGCTTTTTCGGTTTCCCCTTTTTCGTTATAGATCAACGCTATATTTTTAATGATCTCTGGATATCTAGATTCCGTTTCTTCTTGAGAAGGATCTATATACTGTCCAGTTTTTACCATTAAATCACGATTTTGCTCTGTTCCAAGATTCTCGGTTTCGCCAGTCTCTTTATTTACGGCCAAGTAAGCAGTGCTTTCTCCAGTGTACCCTAATTCATTCAATTTTAGGTAATACTCCAATGCAGTGTCGAAATCACCACCTTGAACAGCACTAGAAGCTGCATAATACAAATAATCTTGGCTATCAGTCAATTGATAAGCCATGAATAATTTGTTCGCTGCTTTTGCAAATTCTTTGTTATTATTATCTTCAATTGCGGCATTAACGATATCTCCAGACAAGCCTTCAAGTATTTGTTGGGCCTCGTCCGTATATTTCGTTTTATATGATTTTTCAAACTCGACAAGCTTGTTCAGGTTCTCAACGGCCTTTTGATAATCAGCATCATCTCCACCCTTCTTTGCTAAGTCAGCATGTGTTTTGCCTAAAAGAAAATAATATTGTGCTTTGTATTTATCATCGGCTGTCTCTATGGTTGAAGCCAGGCTCTGTAAAGTGCTTTTGGCCTGAGCCGCACTTCCATTATCCAATGCTTTATCTGCGTCTCTTAATTCGCTTTTCTGAGCGATTGCAAAAGAAGAAACTAATAAAGCTGACGCTATTAAAACTCTCTTTTTCATTGTTCTTAATTTGAAATTTGTTGTTTAAAGGGTTAATTATCGTTGTTTTCAGGTTGTATACTAGTCTCATTATCTAAATCCGTGCCATTTTCTTGAACCTCTATATCATTTACATCTTCCTCGAGTTCATCCTCCTTCATTACTTTGGCAACAGCGGCAATAGAATCATTTTTAAGATTGATCAATTTTACACCCTGAGTAGCACGCCCCATTACACGTAGATCTTCAATAGCTAATCTAATGGCTACACCACTTTTGGTAATAATCATTAAGTCATCTTCGTCAGAGACATTCTTAATGGCGACCAAAGCCCCGGTTTTTTCAGTAATGGACATGGTCTTAACTCCTTTACCACCACGGTTGGTGATACGGTAAACTGCCTCACCATCTTCAGGATCATCCAAATAGGTACGTTTTCCATAACCATTTTCAGAAACCACTAAAATATGATCATCGAGATTGTTGACAGAAACCATTCCTATTACCTCATCATTTTCATCAGCAAGAGTAATTCCACGTACCCCTGAGGCATTTCTACCCATAGGTCGCGTTTTACCTTCTTCGAAACGAATTGCTTTTCCAGATTTAACCGCTAATAAAATTTGACTGTTACCCGTGGTTAATTTTGCCTCTAGTAGCTCGTCGTCTTCACGAATAGTTATGGCATTAATACCATTTTGTCTTGGACGAGAATACTGTTCCAAGGAAGTTTTCTTAACCACTCCTTGTTTGGTTGCCATAATGACAAAATGACTGTTTATGTAGTCGCTGTCTTTTAAATCTTTAGTACAAATAAAGGCTTTTACCTTATCGTCCTGTTCGATATTAATAAGGTTTTGAATGGCGCGTCCTTTAGAAGTTTTGCTTCCTTCAGGGATTTCGTAAACACGCATCCAGAAACATTTTCCTTTTTGCGTAAAGAACAACATATACTGGTGGTTTGTTCCTACAAATAGGTGCTCTAAAAAGTCCTCATTTCGAGTAGAAGATCCTTTTTGACCTACACCCCCTCTATTTTGCGTTTTGTACTCACTTAAAGGTGTTCTCTTGATATAACCGGCATGAGAAATAGTAATAACCACTTGCTCATCAGGAATCATATCCTCAATACTTAGGTCTCCTCCAGCGTATTCAATTTGAGAACGTCTTTCGTCTCCGTATTTCGCCTTTACCTCTATAAGTTCTTCCTTGATAATTTCCATTCTACGCTCTTTACGTGCTAGAATATCTTTACAATCTTCGATGAACTTAATAATGTCTTCGTACTCAACACGTAATTTGTCTTGTTCTAGTCCGGTAAGTTGACGCAAGCGCATTTCAACGATCGCCTTAGCTTGAATTTCGGATAATTTAAAGCGCTCAATTAATTTCTCACGTGCTTCTTCTGCATTTTTAGATGCTCTGATAATAGCGATAACTTCATCAATATTATCCGAGGCAATTATGAGACCTTCTAAGATATGAGCCCTCTCTTCTGCTTTACGCAATTCATACTCTGTTCTTCTGACCACCACCTCATGGCGATGTTCTACAAAATAATGAATCATCTCTTTTAGGTTCAACATTTGTGGTCTACCTTCGACCAAAGCAATGTTGTTCACGCTAAATGATGATTGTAATGCAGTATATTTGAATAAGTTGTTTAATACAATATTTGGAATAGCGTCTCTTTTAAGGATATAGACAACACGCATTCCTTTTCTATCCGATTCATCACGGATATTAGATATCCCTTCTATTTTTTTATCATTAACAAGGTCAGCGGTTTTTTTAATCATATCCGCTTTGTTGACTTGATAAGGGATCTCAGTAACAATGATACATTCTCTTCCCTTAACCTCTTCAATACGAGCCTTAGCTCGCATCACGATACGTCCTCTACCTGTTTTAAATGCTTCACGTACGCCATCATAACCATAGATCACTCCACCTGTTGGAAAATCCGGTGCTTTGATGTGCTCCATGAGTTCATCGATCTCTATATCGCTATTGTCAATATAAGCAATGGTACCATCCACAACCTCAGAAAGGTTATGGGGAGGCATATTAGTTGCCATACCAACTGCAATCCCTGAGGTTCCATTAACCAATAGGTTTGGAACTCTTGTTGGGAGCACTCTTGGTTCTTTTAAGGTATCGTCAAAATTTAACTGATGGTCTACAGTATCTTTATCGATATCTGCCAACATGTCTTCGGATATCTTACGCATACGCGCCTCAGTATAACGCATCGCAGCTGGACTATCGCCATCAATAGATCCAAAGTTTCCTTGACCATCAACAAGCATATACCTCAAACTCCAGGATTGCGCCATACGGACCATAGTATCATAAACCGAGCTATCACCGTGTGGGTGGTACTTACCGAGCACCTCACCTACAATCCTTGCAGATTTCTTGTAAGAACTATTTGACCTCACTCCAAGTTCATGCATTCCAAACAACACGCGTCGATGAACTGGCTTTAATCCGTCCCTAACATCCGGCAAAGCACGTGACACAATGACTGACATCGAGTAATCGATATACGCCGATTTCATCTCATCCTCTATATTGATAGGGATCAGCTTTTCTCCTTCCGCCATATTAATTATATTATTTTCTGTTTAATTTTAAATCGTGCCAATATACGTATTTTATTGATGCTTTCGAGAGGGTTGCCGATGTTTTTTAATCATTTTATCAACAGATTATCAAGACTAAAAGGTTGATAAATTGCGTATGTATTGTTTTGATTTAAACGGTTTTTTTTGTCTATTAGCTAAAACTACGTGAAATAACAACTTTTTAAGGTATGGTTTTTGCCTACTATGAGTTGATTTAGTATTTTTAACAGTAGAAAGAAAGAAATATGGATGACAATTTTTCACCAAGAGTAAAAGATGTAATCGCCTATAGTAAAGAGGAAGCCCTTAGATTAGGACATGACTTTATAGGTACAGAGCATCTTATGCTCGGACTTTTACGTGATGGAAACGGAAAAGCAATCGACATATTAAGCGCTTTGAGTGTAGACCTTGATCATTTGAGAAGAAAGGTAGAAATTCTTAGCCCCTCCAACCTCAACGTTGGGGTAAGTGCAAATGATAAACGTAATTTGCATTTGACAAGACAGGCAGAACGTGCCTTAAAGACAACATTCCTAGAGGCTAAACTTTTTCAAAGCCCTTCGATAAATACTGCTCATTTACTGCTTTGTATTTTGCGTAATGAAAATGACCCAACGACAAAGTTGCTAAACAAGCTTAAAATTGATTACGATAATGTTAAAGAACAATTTAAGCTCATGATAACAAGTGAAGATGATTTTCTAGATCCCCCTACAGCAGACTCTTTTTCTGACGAAACTGGTTCTGCAGAGGAAGGTAATAATCCTTTTGGCTCAAGTCCATCGAACAATCCAAAATCCAATAAAAAGTCTAAAACCCCTGTTTTAGATAATTTTGGTCGTGATCTGACACAACTTGCAGAGGAAGATAAACTTGACCCCGTTGTGGGTCGAGAAAAAGAAATAGAACGGGTCTCCCAAATTCTTAGTAGACGTAAGAAAAACAACCCATTGTTAATTGGAGAACCTGGTGTTGGAAAAAGTGCCATTGCTGAAGGTTTAGCCCTTCGTATTGTCAAAAAGAAGGTTTCCAGAATCTTATACAACAAAAGGGTCGTAACCTTGGATTTAGCATCCTTGGTTGCGGGCACAAAATATAGAGGTCAATTTGAAGAGCGCATGAAGGCGGTGATGAATGAACTCGAGAAAAATGATGACATCATCTTGTTTATCGATGAGATACACACCATCGTAGGTGCTGGAGGTGCCACCGGTAGTTTAGATGCATCAAATATGTTTAAGCCTGCACTAGCTCGAGGAGAAATCCAATGTGTTGGTGCCACAACCCTTGATGAATATCGACAGTATATTGAAAAGGATGGAGCTTTGGAACGTCGTTTCCAAAAGGTTATTGTCGAACCGACCTCGGTGGAAGAAACTATTGAAATTCTTCACAACATCAAGGATAAGTACGAAGAACATCACAATGTTACCTACACAGATGAGGCTATTAAAGCATGTGTTAAATTGACCAATCGATATATCACGGACCGTTTCTTACCGGACAAGGCTATTGATGCCTTGGATGAGGCTGGATCTCGCGTACACATCACAAATATGGAAGTTCCAAAACAAATATTGGATCTTGAAAAAGAATTGGATCGCGTCAAGGAACTCAAAAATTCTGTAGTTAAAAAACAGAAGTACGAAGAGGCTGCCAAATTAAGAGATGATGAAAAGAGAATCGAAAGAGAACTAACCCAAGCACAAGACAAATGGGAAGAGGACAGTAAACTACACCGAGAAATCGTTTCTGACGAAAGTGTGGCAGACGTGGTATCCATGATGAGTGGGGTTCCAGTAACTCGAATTGCTCAGGCCGAGAGTTCTAAACTCGCTCAAATGCCTGATTTGATCAAAGGAAAAGTTATCGGACAAGACAATGCTGTGGCTAAGGTGGTAAAAGCTATCCAAAGAAACAGAGCTGGTCTTAAAGACCCGGATAAACCAATTGGATCATTTATATTCCTAGGTCAAACTGGTGTAGGTAAAACGCAATTGGCCAAGGTACTTGCCAAGCAGTTATTCGATTCAGAAGATGCACTCGTTCGAATCGATATGAGTGAATATATGGAGAAATTTGCAGTATCTAGACTTATTGGAGCACCTCCAGGATATGTTGGTTATGAGGAAGGTGGTCAGCTTACCGAAAAAGTAAGAAGAAAGCCTTATGCAGTAATTCTATTAGACGAGGTTGAAAAAGCACATCCCGATGTTTTCAATATGTTATTGCAGGTATTGGATGACGGCTATATCACCGATAGCTTGGGAAGAAAAATTGATTTTAGAAATACCATCATTATAATGACCTCCAACATTGGAGCTCGACAGTTAAAAGATTTTGGACAAGGAGTCGGATTCGGAACCTCAGCCAAGCAAGCTCAGGCAGACGAACATTCAAAAAGTGTTATTGAAAATGCATTAAAAAAAGCCTTCGCACCAGAATTTTTAAACAGAATTGACGATGTGGTTGTCTTTAATCCATTAGAAAAAGAAGATATTCATAAGATTATTGACATCGAATTGGAAAAACTTTATCAGCGTATTGAAGGCTTAGGGTATCATTTAACCCTTTCTGAAAAAGCCAAAGATTATATTGCTAATAAAGGATTCGACAGACAATATGGAGCTCGACCTTTAAAACGTGCCATTCAAAAATATATCGAAGATGCTTTAGCTGAAGAAATTATCACTTCAAAGCTCACCGAAGGCGATCGTATAGAAATGAATTTAGATAAAGAAAAAGATACGCTTACCATTAAGATAACTAAGGCTGAAAAGTCAACAGAATCTTAAACAGTACGTTTGCATATCAAGTAAAAAAACGTGTGATGTAACTATCACACGTTTTTTTTTATAATTTTACTGGTTTTAAAATTCTTCTTATCTTAGAAGATACGCTAGTGAAATAAATTACATGGAGAACAAAACAATAATAGGTAGCCAGGAATGGGTTTCTTTACCAGAACTCGACATTCCAACAATAAAAGTACGTGTAGACAGTGGGGCAAAGACCTCAGCACTGCACGCGGTGAATATTCAACCTTTCCAAAGGAATAATGATACCTGGGTAACTTTTGACGTATACCCTATTCAACATAATGGTAAAAAAGTCATACACTGCGAAGCTCTAGTACTGGATAAAAGGGTTATAAAAAGCTCTACTGGGAATCGTGAAAATCGATACATCATTCGCACTAGTCTGCATATTAATGGGGACTCTTGGGATGTGGAATTATCACTGACCAACCGAGACAGTATGGGCTACCGAATGTTATTGGGACGTGAGGCTATGGTCGGAAGACTAATAGTTGACCCCGAGACTAATTTTATGTTAGGTGACCTGAGTGAAGAAGAACTCGGCAAACGCTACAAAAATACCATTAGTAATCAAGGTGGTTTGAAGATTGGCTTATTGGCTAGTAATCCAAATTTATATAGCAACAGAAGAATTATAGAGGCGGCTGAACGCATGGGCCATGAAATAGAATTTCTAAACATTCGTCAGTGTTATATGAAACTTGATGCTGACACTCCTGAGATTCATTATCGCGGTGGTAAAATCTTAAACGATCTCGACGCAATTATCCCTAGAATCCGTCCAAGCATGACTTATTACGGTTGTTCACTGACCAGGCATTTTGAATCCATTGGTGTAATGGTTTTAAACAAAGCCGAGGCCATTCGTCAATCTAGAGATAAACTTTTCTCCCTTCAATTACTCTTAAAAAATGGCGTAAGCATCCCTACCACTGGCTTTGCAAACTCTCCACTTGACACTAATGATCTGATAAAAATGGTAGGAGGCTCTCCACTTATAATTAAACTTTTAGAAGGAACCCAGGGTAAAGGTGTGGTTTTAGCAGAAACTAAGAAAGCTGCTGAAAGCGTGATCAATGCTTTTAAAAGCTTGAACGCTTATATTCTGGTGCAAGAATTTATTAAAGAAGCCAACGGGAAGGATATCCGTTGCTTTGTAATTGATGGTAAAGTGGTTGCTGCAATGCAACGTGAGGCACCTCCAGGAGAATTTAGAGCCAATATACACCTCGGTGGAACTGCCTCTTTGGTACGTGTAACCACTGCGGAAAAGAAAATTGCCATTAAGGCCACAAAAGCGATGGGGTTAGATGTTGCAGGGGTAGATATTATTCGTTCATCCAAGGGGCCTTTATTGCTTGAAGTAAACTCTTCGCCTGGATTGGAAGGTATTGAAACTGCTACGGATATGGATATTGCTTCCTTTATGATTAAGTCCATTGAGAAAAAACTAAATTGGAAAGCAAATAAATAGCTTAAATTCAAGGAATATTTCACACCTTAACTGCTTAAAAATGTAATTCATCTAATTTCAACATACACTTTATTACCCTGATCAAAATAGGAGTAATTTTGCGGAGATGAATGCAATATCTTCAAAGTATAATTTAATCAAGATCTATGAACTTGATTTCGGGAATATCGAAGTATATTCAAATCTTGCCGTGGGTATAGTAAACGATGGTGTTGACTTTAACCTCGAGCATATATCTGCTTTGATAAACATCGCGGAAATCCACTTTAGCAATATGGATTTTGGTTATATTTCACTACGAAGAAATTCCTATGCTTTGGATCCTTCCGTGTATAAATATCTCAAGGAACTGCCACACCTGAAAGGCATTGCAATTGTTTCAAACAACGAACTATTTAAGCACAATTTTAAAATTGAAAAGTACTTCTACGGAAACAGTATGAAACTATTCAAAAACGTAGACACCGCAAGCGAATGGATTCAAAGTTTGGTCCTTCCCAAAAACATCAAATAAAGGCCTTTTTAATCCAAGAAGAACTCTGGTGAAACAGGGATCTGTTCTAGAAATTCGATTGACTTTTTAATATCATCATGGAATACGCGATCACTAGCCACGAAGGGCACTTGCTCGCGATACTTCTGATAAAAATCTTCAATGATTTTTGACGATTGAAGTGGTCTTCTATAAGTTAAGGCCTGAGCAGCATTAAAGAGCTCAATGGCCAAAATGGACTTTAAGTTTGTTACCAATTTCAAGCACTTAGTAGCTGCATTTGCACCCATACTTACATGATCCTCTTGTCCATTGGAAGAAACTATTGAATCTACACTTGCTGGTGTGGCCAACTGTTTGTTTTGGCTTGCTATACTCGCTGCCGTATATTGAGGGATCATCAATCCGGAATTCAAACCTGGATCATTAATTAAAAATGGCGATAAACCACGTTGACCTGAAATTAACTGATAGGTTCTTCGCTCAGAAATACTCCCCCACTCGGACAATGCTATTCCCAGATAATCCAAAGCCATCGCTAGAGGTTGTCCATGAAAATTACCTCCCGAAAGAATCAAATCCTCTTCAATAAAAATATTGGGATTATCGGTTACCGAATTGATTTCAGTCTTAAATACTTTTCTGACATGTGCCAAAACATCCTTAGATGCCCCGTGAACCTGAGGCATACATCTAAAGGAATAAGGATCCTGCACCTGTGTTTTAGGTGCCTCAGCGATTTGACTCCCCTCTAAGAATTGACGTATCCGATCAGCAGTTTTTATCTGTCCTCGATGTGGCCTGACCAGATGTATAAGTCTATGGAAGGGTTGCGTCAAGCCGTCAAAAGCCTCTAATGACATGGTACCAATAAGATCAGCAGAATACGAGAGTCGATAGGCATTCAATATACACCAGACACCATAGGCACTCATGAATTGGGTTCCGTTGAGCAGCGCCAAGCCTTCCTTAGCTTTTAACTCCACAGGCTTCCAGCCCATCGGACTCATAAGTTTATCAACACGAGTCACCTCACCCTTATAGTACACCTGCCCTTCTCCGATCAAGGGTAATGACATATGTGCAAGCGGAGCCAAGTCTCCAGAAGCCCCGAGTGAACCCTGGGTATATACTACCGGGATAATATCTAAGTTATAAAAATCTATAAGTCTTAGGACAGTCTCCAATTGTACTCCACTATGCCCGTAACTCAAGGATTGAATCTTGAGCAACAGCATGAGCTTTACAATTTCAGGATCCACCAACTCCCCAGTTCCACAGGCATGTGAACGAACCAAATTTCGTTGTAATTCATTGAGGTGGTTGTCTGCTATTCTAACATTACACAAGGAACCAAAACCAGTATTGATGCCATATACAGGAGTTTTATCTGAGGAGATTTTCTGGTCCAGGTACTTTCTACACTTTACCAGATTGACTTTGGCTTCATCAGAGAGTCTGAGTTTGGTTTTATACTGTATCAGGTTCCAAATGGTTTGAATATCTAAAACGGTGGAACTTATATAGTGAAATTCTTCCATAAATTGCTAGTTGTTAAAGCAAAAATCTGCATTTACATCTTAGTATCCAAAAAATGATTTTTGAATACTTATGTTTTTTTTTAAAATTCGTTTGATTATTGTTTTGGATTTTGATCTGTAGAATTAGCCTCCGGTTGTTTAATTTGAATTAAATCTAAAAATGCGTCTCCTGTAAAATCAATGATATCTGTTGCAGTTAAAGCCTCAACACCTGACCGTAAAACTGCCAAATCTCCTGCCCTACCATGGATGTATACTCCTAAAACTGTAGCGTCTAAAAGCGAATACCCTTGGGCAATTAAACCGCTAATGAGCCCTGTAAGCACATCACCACTTCCGGCGGTGGCCATACCTGGATTTCCAGTGGAGTTCACATACATTTGATCCTCATAAATTGTAATGGTATGCGCACCTTTGACCAAAATTATCAGCTGATGTTGTTTTGAAAACTCCTTCATCTTATCCAACATATCGAAATCGTCCTTCCAAGGTCCTATCAGGCGTTCCAGCTCTTTTGGATGCGGCGTTAAAACAGCCTTTCCCTTTATATATACTAACAATTCCTGATGCTCCGCTAGAATATTAAGCCCATCGGCATCGATTACTAAGGGGCTATCATTTTTCTTTATAAAATTTGAAAAGGCCTTCACAGTTGTATCATGCATTCCCATTCCTGGACCTATGCCAATAACTGTTGGATTAATCTCATAGTGAATGTGCTGTATATGGGCGTGGTGACTATCCGTAACAACCATTGCTTCAGGTAGTGAACTCTGAATAATCTGATACCCACACTGTGGTGTAAATACACTTACTAGTCCTGCTCCAGCGTGTAAAGCTGCTTCACTACACATCAGGATCGCTCCAATTTTACCATAACTTCCTCCAATAATCAGCGCATGCCCAAAAGTCCCTTTGTGACTAAACTTATCCCTAGGCTGATAGCGTTGTAAGGCCTGAAATTTATCGACAAATACAGCCAATGGTTTTTCCTTTGATATATACTCAGGGTCGAGACCTATGTTTAATACCTGCCAATATCTGGAATACGTTCCTGTGCTCGGAAGTGTAAATACTAATTTTGGAAATTGAAAACTAAGGGTGTAATCCGCCTTAATTACTTCCAATCCAATGGTTGTCTTATCCATATACATTCCTGAAGGAATATCTATGGATAAGACAAAGGTCATACTCTCATTAATATGCTTGATTAACTTAGCAACCCAAGCCAAAGCAGGACGATTAAAACCAATGCCGAATATAGCATCAATTACAATCTCATTTGGCAATATCTCAGGCAGGTCACTGGTCTGGGTTAATAACTCTGGCCATATATTGATCTCTTTAATTCTGTCAAAATTGGTTAAAAAGTCTTCGGATCGATGATCACTAAAATTCACCACATGAATGGTGACTGAATATCCAAAATTGATCAAATATCTTGCGACGACAAGTCCGTCACCTCCATTGTTGCCAATCCCACAAAACACATGAATTCTGACTTTTGAATCGCCTAGTTGCCTTTGAATCCATTCAAACGCCACTTTACCAGCCCTCTCCATAAGCTCATCGCTGGAAATATTTTGGCGTTCTATTGTATATTTGTCAGCCTGCCGGATCTGATCTACGGAAAATATCTTCATTTGTTAAAAAAACTTCGATTAAATTATCAAATCTTTAATTATAAGATTTAGGTTTTATTACTTGCATAAATGTACTACATTTGAAAATCAATACGAATAAACACTTTGAAAAGTTTAAACAACATACATGAAACCTCTTCCATATTCCCAATAGGGAATACATGTTATGCTACCATTATTCGTACAATTACCATTATTACCCCTTTTGGGGTCTAATTCATTTCATATCGTCCGTAGTCTTTTTTGTTTGATATTTAAACAAAAACAAAACCAATTACTTATTTGTAATCAATTTTCCCATGAAAGTATTAAAGTTTGGCGGCTCTTCGGTCGCTAGTTCAGATCGTATAAAAAAAGTAAAAGAGATTGTATCTCAAGCTTCACAAAAGCAAAAAATTGTTGTGGTGGTTTCTGCATTCGGAGGGGTTACCGACCTATTAGTAAAAGCCTCATTACTTGCAGCTGCCCAGGATGAGGAGTACAAGGAGATTCTTCATGAAATCGAACAACGACACCTAAACGCTATAGCGGAGCTCATTGATATCAATAGACAAAGCGGTGTTATTAGCACTGTAAAACGTGACTTAAATGTGCTTGAAACCCTTTTGGAGGGTGCTTACTTGATCGGTGAGAGCACTCCAAAATTACTCGATAAAATTGTTGGATACGGTGAGCTGCTATCCTCTTATATCATCAGTGAATATTTTATAAACGAAAATATCGACTGTGTTCATAAGGACAGCCGTCAACTGATAAAAACAGATACATGTTTTGGCAAGTCTCATGTGGACTTCAAAACAACCAATGCCCTTTGTGAAAATTATTTCGGTACCGTAACCTATAGCGTTATAGTGACTCCAGGGTTTATTGCCTCTTCAACAGATGGAAACTCAACCACTCTTGGACGTGGAGGATCAGATTATACAGCGGCAATATATGCAGCTGCTTCAGGAGCCGAAAAACTAGAAATATGGACTGATGTCAGTGGCATGTTTACAGCGAATCCGAAGCTGGTTAAACAAGCCTTTACCATCCCTAGTATTTCGTATCAAGAAGCCATGGAGCTTTCTCACTTTGGAGCCAAGGTCTTATACCCACCAACAATTCAACCGGCCTTATCTAAAAAGATACCAATTCATATAAAAAACACATTTTCACCGGAGGATGACGGCACGCTGATTTCTTCAGAAACTGAGGATAAGCCAAATGCCGTTCGAGGAATAAGCCATATTGAAAAAATATCGCTGCTTTCTCTTGAAGGTTCCGGTATGGTCGGTATACCTGGAATATCGAAACGATTTTTCGAAGTACTCTCTCATGCTGATGTTAGTGTAGTATTCATCACACAAGCCTCTTCAGAGCACTCGATATGTATTGGTGTTTCTTCTCAAGATGCGGCCAAGGCTAAAGAAGCCCTTGATTCTGCATTTGAATACGAAATAAGCCTTAAGAAAATCAATCCTGTAAGTGTGGAAGACGACCTAGCGATAATCGCATTGGTCGGTGATCATATGAAGAGCCACCAAGGACTTAGTGGCCGTATGTTTAGTGCCCTAGGAAAAAACAATGTCAACATCAGAGCAATTGCTCAAGGAGCTTCTGAAAGAAATATTTCAGCCGTTATTGATAAAGAGGATGTGAAAAAAGCCTTGAATACCTTGCACGAGCAATTTTTCGAAGACCACATCAAACAACTCAACTTGTTTGTCATGGGGGTTGGTAATGTCGGAGAGAAGTTTCTGGACCAAATCCACACCCAAAGAAAATACCTCAAAAAGCAATTAAAATTAAATATTCGAGTCGTTGGAATCTCCAACTCTAGAAAGATGGCTTTTGATGATGGCGGACTTGATTTAACAAATTGGAAATCCCAATTGGATGCCGGTGAGGACACTGGACTTGACGCCTTTTATGATAGGGTCAAAACCATGAATTTACGCAACAGTATCTTTGTGGATAATACTGCCAATGAAAACGTTGCTCAAACCTATGGGAAATATCTCAGCGATAGCATCTCTGTGGTTACCTGTAATAAAATTGCAGCTTCTTCTCCTTATGAAAAGTATATTGAACTCAAAGAGCTTTCCAGACGCTACAATGCTCCTTTCCTTTTTGAAACAAATGTAGGTGCAGGTTTACCGATTATAGACACCTTAAAACACCTCATTGCATCTGGGGATAAAATCACCAAAATTCAGGCGGTACTTTCAGGTAGTTTAAACTTTGTTTTCAATAATTTTGATCTAGAGACTCCGTTTGACCAGGTGGTGAAACAAGCCCAAGATGAAGGTTATACTGAACCCGATCCAAAAATAGACCTCAGTGGTATCGATGTGATGCGCAAAATTTTAATTTTAGCTCGTGAAAGTGGGAATGAGTTGGATATAGAACAAATTGAAAACGAAGCATTTTTACCACAGGAAAGTTTAAACACTACCAATGTTGAAGATTTCTACAAATCACTTGTGGAACATAAAGCTCATTTTGATAAGATCTATAACCAAGCCTCAGAAAAGAATTGTCGCTTAAAGTATGTTGCACAGTTCGAAGATGGTAAAGCAAAGGTAGGACTACAAGAAATACCAAAGGATCATCCATTTTACAACCTGGAAGGAAAAGATAATATCGTATTGTTTTTCACCCAGCGTTATAATGAGCAACCGTTACTGATCAAGGGTGCAGGTGCAGGTGCAGAAGTTACAGCTTCCGGAATTTTTGCAGATATCATCCGTATCGGGAACTTTTAATTTCTATATACCATTAAAATGAACGAGATAAAATTATTTTGTCCAGCAACTATAGCCAATGTATCCTGTGGATTCGATGTATTAGGGCTTTGTTTAGAAAGTACCGGTGACCAAATGCTCATTCGAAAAGTGAGTACACCTGGAGTTCGAATCACAAAGATTGAAGGACAACAACTTCCTTTAGAAGCAGAGAAGAATGTTGCAGGAGTTGCAGCACTAGCATTACTCAAAGATTTGGATCTTGATTTTGGTTTTGAAATTGAAATCATCAAAATAATTAAACCAGGAAGCGGTATTGGAAGTAGTGCCGCAAGCGCAGCAGGAGCTGTGTTTGGAATTAATAAGTTGCTAGGTATGCCTTTCAATCCTACACAATTAGTTGGATTTGCCATTCAGGGTGAGGCCCTAGCAAGTGGTACAGCTCATGCCGATAATGTGGCTCCTGCCCTATTAGGTGGCTTTACCTTGGTAAAAGGCTATACACCATTGGAAGTTATAAAGCTAAATACACCAAAGCAACTTTTTGCTACAGTTATACATCCTCAGATTGAGGTGAAAACCGCAGATGCCCGTTCGGTTTTAAAGCAGTCTATTCCGCTGAAAAAAGCAATTGTTCAGTGGGGAAATTTAGCGGGTCTTGTTAGTGCACTGTACACTGAAGACTACGAGCTACTATCGCGTTGCCTACATGATGAGATTATTGAACCTATGAGAAGTCCACTCATACCTGGATTTCACAAAGTCAAGGAGGCTGTCAATAAGGCAGGAGCACTTGGAAGTGGAATTTCTGGTTCTGGCCCTTCTATATTTGCACTCTCCAAAGGAAAGGCAATGGCAGAAAAGGTAGCAGTAGCGATGGGGGATGTTTACAAGGATTTTGGGGTGGATTATGACCTTCACATCTCTGGCATCAATACAGAGGGTGTAAAAGTTTTATCATAACAGCCATCGTATAATCTGAGAATTAAAAAATCAAAAGCTTAAAAAGAAGATGAAATATTATAGTCTAAACCAATCAAAAGATACCGCAAGCACCAGTTTCGAACAAGCTGTTGTTCAAGGGATCGCACCAGATAAAGGTCTCTATTTTCCAAATGAAATAAAACCACTGGATCCTTCCTTTATCCAAAACATAGAACAGTATTCTAATCAAGAAATCGCCTTTAAGGTGATCCAACAATTTGTCAATGGAGAAATCCCAGATGAGGAATTAAAAAACATCATCGCTGAAACCTTGTGTTTCGATTTCCCTACAGTTGCTGTTGAAAACAATGTGTATGCTCTAGAGCTTTTCCACGGACCGACTATGGCCTTTAAAGATGTAGGAGCTCGTTTTATGGCGCGTTGTTTAGGTTACTTTAATAAAAACAAACAGGACCAACAGGTTACCGTTTTGGTTGCCACCTCCGGAGATACTGGAGGAGCCGTTGCCAGCGGATTCCTTGGCGTTAAAGGTGTAGATGTCGTTATCCTATACCCTAGTGGAAAAGTGAGCGATATACAAGAAAAACAGCTAACCACTTTGGATCAAAACATCGTCGCCTTGGAGGTTGATGGAGTCTTTGACGATTGTCAAGATATGGTGAAAACTGCTTTTTTAGATTCAGCATTAAAAGGTCAGAATCTTACTTCAGCAAATTCTATCAACGTAGCGCGATGGCTTCCACAAATGTTCTACTTTTTCTTTGCATACAAACAACTAAAAGGCAAACATAAGGATCTCGTATTTTCTGTTCCAAGTGGAAACTTTGGAAACATATGTGCCGGAATCATGGCTCATAAACTTGGTTTACCTGTAAAGCATTTTATCGCAGCAACCAACATTAATGACACTGTACCTGTGTACATGGACACACAGAAATACCAGCCAAAAGCTTCGAAACAAACCATTTCAAATGCTATGGATGTTGGAAATCCAAGTAACTTTGTGAGGATTCAAAACCTATTTGACAATGATTTTAAAGCCTTGTCAGCGATGTTCTCCTCTCAAAGCTATACTGATGCTCAAACTGTTGAAGCACTTCAAGAAATCTATAAAAATTCTGGCTATATTGCAGATCCACATGGCGCAGTTGGTTACTTAGGATTTAAGAAGTATCAAAAATCCAATCCAAGGGATACAGGGGTATTTTTAGAAACCGCTCATCCGGTGAAGTTTTTAGACACTGTAGAAGAGGCCTTGGAAATTGAATTACCAATTCCAGATCAGATTAAATCAGTGATCGACAAGAAAAAAACAAGTCTTAAAATTTCCTCTTACGAGGATCTAAAAGCCTATTTGAATTCAAGAGGTTAAGCAAATAATTTACTTGTGAAAAACAGCGTGCGGGAATACACTATAAACTATTCCCGCATGCTGTTTTATGCCCTCACTTATTTTTATTCTATAAGTAAACCGTCTTTCCGCTTTTTACCGACTCATCACAAGCCAACACTACTTCCAAACTGCTCACGGCATCTTGGAGATGGTCAGACAAGTCTACATCATTTCTGATGGCATCTAAGAAATATAACTGTTCACGCATACACAATTCTAAGTGATCGGGCTCATCTTTGAAATGTATCCACTGATCCTCTTGTGTAAATTCATTTGAAGCATCTACTTCCGCATGGTGTATTTTTAAGCTTTCGGTTTTGGTATGACGATCGACGGAGTCAGTGGCACCCTGTTCCGTGGCGGAAGCTGACACAATGGAAACACTTCCCTTTGGCCCTATTACATCTTTTATAAAATGTGCCGTCTCACTGATCATTGGCCCCCATCCTGCCTCATACCATCCAATTGATCCATCTTCAAAGGTAATTTGTAGTTGACCGTAATTGTAATTGTCTGGTGAAATTTCATCCGTAAGCCGTGCCCCTATTGCAGAGACTTGTTTGGGCTTAGAACGCACCATTTGACACATCACATCAATATAATGTACCCCGCAATCCACTATCGGACTCAGACTTTTCATAAGATTTTTGTGAACATCCCACATATAGCCATGGCTTTGTTGATTTAAATTCATCCGCATCACTAAAGGTTTACCAAGTCCTTGAGCCACATCTATAAATTTCTGCCAACAAGGATGTTGTCTCAAAATATATCCGATAACAAGCTTTTTACCCGACTTATTAGCAGCCTCTACCAAAGCTTTTGCCCCCTGGACTGTAGTAGCGATTGGTTTTTCTAAAAACACCTCGCATCCGGCATCAAACGCCGCCAAGGCATATTCTTGGTGCGTATCGGGATAGGTAGAAATACAAACGGCATCAGGCTTTGATTCTTTCAATGCTACTTTATAAGAATCAAAGACAGGATAATTAGCCTTAAGTTGTTTGTTTAATTCGTGTTTACTGTCTCCTCTTGCAACCAGCCCACAGATTTCAAAATCATTTTTTAATTGATCATATGCCATAGCATGAGAAGCTCCCATATTACCACAGCCTACTATCAGTATTCTAATTCTATCATTTTTCATCATTGGTCATGTATTAAGTGTCTTTATTATTCCTCCTTTATTTTTTACCTCACTATATTTAAATAATTTTGTAGTTATAAGTAAACAGACTAGCAATTTTTTTAAATATACTAAAAATGAACAATACTGCTTTAACAAATGTCCATATTCAGTTGGGTGCAAAGATGGTGCCTTTTGCAGGATACAATATGCCAGTACAGTACGAAGGAGTTACTGCTGAACATGAAAACGTAAGAAAAAATGTAGGCGTTTTTGACGTGAGCCATATGGGCGAATTTCTTGTCTCTGGACCAAATGCTTTTGCACTACTACAAAAAGTATGTAGCAACGACATCGCCAAACTAGAAATTGGAAAGGCTCAGTACAATTACCTACCAAATAAACAAGGTGGTATCGTTGATGATTTGATTGTCTATCAGATCAAAGAAGAACAGTATCTATTGGTTGTTAATGCTTCCAACATTGACAAAGACTGGGAATGGATCTCTGGGTACAATAAAGAGTTTGGTGCTGAAATGAAAAATATATCTGATGCGTATTCTTTATTGGCCATCCAAGGACCTAAAGCTATAGAAGCTATGCAATCCCTTACAGATATTGATTTATCTGCCATCAAATTTTACCACTTTGAAGTTGGACCATTCGCAGGTATTCCTAATGTGATTATTTCTGCAACAGGATACACTGGAAGTGGTGGCTTTGAAGTTTATTGTAAAAATGAAGACGTAGGTCAACTTTGGGATAAAGTTTTTGAAGCGGGAAAAGACTTTGGTATCAAACCTATTGGATTAGCTGCTAGAGATACACTTCGTTTAGAGATGGGATATTGTCTTTACGGAAATGATATCGATGATACAACCTCACCGTTAGAAGCTGGTTTAGGCTGGGTAACTAAATTCACTAAGGATTTTGTAGCTTCAGATATCCTTAAAACACAAAAAGAAAACGGCTTAGCGAATAAACTTGTAGGATTCGAACTTCAGGAAAGAGGAATTCCTAGAACCGGTTACGATATTACCGATATGGAAGGAAATGTCATTGGAAGAGTCACCAGTGGCACCATGGCACCTTCATTAGGTACTGGTATTGGAATGGGATATGTTCCTGTAGCCTATGCTGTGCCAGGAAGTGCAGTTGGAATTCAGATTCGAAAGAATCAGGTTCCTGCTACGGTTGTTAAACTTCCTTTTTATAAAAATAAATAGGTCAAGTCTGAGTTCTCTTAATACCGATGAAAGAAAGATATTTGAAAAAGATTTTAATATTAGGAGCTAGTGGTTTTATAGGAGGTTCACTTTACAGAGAGCTCTGCTCCTATTTTGACACCTATGGAACTTATCATACGGGAAAGATTTATGCTAATAACAAGCATTTCTTTCCCTTTGATATGCAAAATGACGATCTTATAGAAATTCTCTCAAGGGTTCGACCCGATGTGATTATTTCTGCGCTGCGCGGTGAATTTGAATCTCAAATTGACACCCATATTGATGTTCTGGATTATTGTAGAGCGAGCAATAGCAAGATCATTTTTTTATCCTCGGCAAATGTATTTGATGCCTTTAGTAACTTTCCGTCTTACGAGTTTGATAAAACGCTTTCCATGAGCACCTATGGGAAGTTTAAAATCAAAATTGAAACTGCGCTAATGCAATTGCCTGAAAAGAATTATGTAATCGCGAGATTGCCTATGGTATTTGGGAGCCAATCTCCACGGATCAAAGAACTCAAATATCACCTCCAACAGGACAAGGCCTATGAGGTCTTTCCTGACTTGGTTATGAATGTGACAAACATTGCTATACTGACCAAGCAAATCCACTATATCATTAATAGGGATAAGAGAGGTATATTCCACCTTGGAAGTTCTGATCTAGTGCATCACAATGAATTCATAGAAGACATCATCAAAGTATTAGGCTACCAGAAACCACTGTTGAAAAACGTTTACACCTCAAATTTTGATCGGTTTTTAGCGGTTCTTCCTAAGGACAATAAACTTCCAAAACATCTCAATTTTGGTCATATTGAAGTGATCAATGAAATGAACATCATTTAAACTGCCAATTGATTCTTAACGGGTCCTCAGTATTACTTATCCTGAGACTCCGCAAATTTCTTCAACCCATCTTGTAGCCACTGATAATAAGTAATCGCATCGGTATATTTTTGAGGACTGCTCAACAACTCATAGTCTGATGACATTTGAATGTAATATGGCTGAGAAGCAGTTTTAAAATTAATGGTTTGAAAGGTTGCCCATTTATCACCAATAGTCTTAATACTTTTTACCCGACCATTTTCCAACTCAAAGTTAAATTGATCACCTTCTTCCAATTCCTTTCTATCATCCACATAAAGTGAAATTAAAACATACTCTTCATTGAGAAGGTTAAAGATCTCAGGCTCACTCCAAACATTCTCCTCCATCTTACGACAATTCACACACGCCCATCCAGTGAAATCTAGTAGAATAGGCTTATTATGCTCTTTCGCATAGGCCAAACCTTCATCAAAATCCTTAAAGCAAGTAAGGCCTAGTGGACAATCACTTTCCTTTTCATAGATACTATAGAAAACAGGTGGTGGAAAGCCGCTTAGTAGTTTTAAATTTGACTGTGAGGTATTGAATAATCCCGGAATTAAATAGATAACAAAACCAATTACGGCAAAACCAAAAATAAACCTGTAAAAACTCAGTTTTTTACGTGGTCCATCATGCGGGAAACGGATAAGTCCGAAAACATATAAGGCCATGAGTATAAATATCACGATCCAAATTCCGATAAACACTTCACGTTTTAAGATTCCCCAATGCTCTACCAAATCGGCATTTGAAAGGAATTTAAAGGCCATGGCTAATTCCAAGAATCCTAAAATAACCTTGGTGGTGGTCATCCATCCTCCAGACCTCGGCAATGATTTTAGCATGTTAGGAAACAGTGCAAACAGTGCAAATGGCAAGGCCAAAGCCACACCAAAACCTGTCATACCAACGGTAAGCTGAGTAGCTCCTCCGTCATTAGACAAGGAACCTGCCAAGAGTGATCCCAAAATAGGACCGGTACAAGAGAAGGAGACTATAGCTAAGGTTAAAGCCATAAAAAATATCCCTATGACTCCACCAGCACCAGAGGCGCTATCCATTTTATTTCCCCAAGAATGTGGAAGTGTTAACTCAAAATATCCAAAGAAAGAAAACGCAAAGACCACAAAAATGATAAAGAAAGTAACGTTCAACCACACATTCGTTGATATGTTATTTAAGATCTCAGGAGCAATGGAATCCAAGAAATGGAATGGCACACTAAGCGCCATGTATATACCAACAATAAATGCTCCGTAAAGTATCGCATTGGAAACCCCTTTGCTTTTGTTACTACTCTGTTTGGTAAAAAAAGAAACAGTCAAGGGTATCATCGGGAACACACAGGGGGTAAGCAAGGCGATGAGTCCTCCTAAAAATCCTAGTACGAAAAGATTAAATAAACCTTTGCCCTGAGCGTCCTCACTATGCTTATTTGCCTTTAGTAAATCAGTATTGGTAAGGGGGATTTCTAAATTTTGTGCTAGATCCAAGCTCTTAGCATCAACAACCTTATCGATAATAACAGCACTTCCATCCAAAGAAAAACCTAAGTCATATTGATCGAAAATACATTGCTTATCATCACATGCCTGGTAAGATACGTCCCCAATAACTGTTTTGAGTCCAGGATTAAGCAGCTTAATTTTTTGCTTAAAAATGGCCTTATCAGCGAAATAAGATAGTTCCTGTTCGAAAATTTTATCCATTTCCGTAATAGGTTTACCTTCCTCTATAGCACCCATACGCTCAAAATCCACTCCCTCTCCTTGAAAGTTGAAAGTTGTGGGAATGATGGCGGGTTCTTCGTCTTGCGGCTGACTTACAGCATAGAGATGCCAATTTAGTTTAATCTCAGCTTCGACGATTAAGGTATAAGTAGAATCTGAAATACGTTCAACTGAAGTATTCCATTGTACTTGATTTTGGCCAAAAATAAAATTTGTGACAAATAGTAGTAGTACAGCTATTAAATTACGCATGTAGGGATGTTATTTTTAATATTTCTGTTGTTGTTTCTGTTATCTTAAAACGATCGTCTGCACGAGCGCCAACAATCCAAATGATTTCATTGTCACCATTGCAGAGCAACCATTGATTTTCTTTTTCCAATAAAGAAAACTTTTCATCTTTGAAATACTTACTGAGCTTTTTCTTCCCTAGCATTCCAAATGGGTAAAAATAGTCACCATTTTGTCGTTTGCGAAGTATAAGCGGAAACTTTAACTTTTCTTTATCAACTAAGACTTCATCCTTAGATATCTCCGTTTTTAATTCAGTATGTTCAATATGAAGTTGGATGGGATAGTTTATGCTCTCCTGCTCCTGCGTTATGGTATATTCATACTCCAATGTATTGGATTCCAATGGGACCAATAACAATTGCTCCCGATTTCGAATCAATCGATGACTGTCAGAAATAAGTTGTTTTCCGGAAAGCGTGTCTAGGAGCTGCAATAGCTCTACTCCATTTTTAAAACCAAATGGTTTAAAAAGTTCGTATAAAAAGGCAGTCAAGGGGACAAGCTCCATCAGCTTGATTACGGGTATTTCAATAACTCCATTATTTTCAGAAAACAGTTGATCTCGCTTTTGATCAACCGTAGTTTTCACAATGCTGTTGGATTGATTTAAATGCTGCAGTGACTTGGTGAAATTCTCCAAGAAATCTGGCTTCATCTGCTTGATTAACGGAATGATATCATGTCGGTATTTATTTCTGATGTATTTAGACTCAGCGTTGCTGCTATCCTCACGCCACATTATCTGATGCGCCTTAGCGTACTGAACGATTTCAGATCTCGAAAAAGGTAGTAGTGGTCGAACAATATAATCATTGATCTCAGGAATACCTGTCAATCCTTCTAACCCACTAGCCCTACCAAGATTGATCAAGAAGGTTTCTAAATTGTCATCAGCGTGATGTGCGGTGAGTAAGTACGAAAACCCGAGTTCCTGCTTTTGCTGTAGAAACCAATCATAACGCAGATCCCTAGCTGCCATCTGAATGGATACCTTAGCCTCTTGAGCATGGGTTTTTGTGTCGAAGTTGATGGTGTGAAAATCAACGCCATAAGTTTTACATAACGCTGTTATAAATTGTAGATCCTGCAAACTCTCTTGACCTCTTAATTGAAAATTACAATGCAATACACTACAATTGAGTTTTATATTACGACACAGATCTAAGAGCACCACGCTATCGATACCCCCACTTACCGCAAGGGCAATAGGTGTATTGAATAAAAAAGGAAGCTTGCGTTCAATATGAGTTTTAAAGCGCTGTTGCATCCTACAAAGTTATGCTAATTTCGTTTGATCAGCAATTCGTTGGCATGCGCTCTTGCCGATGAACTAATATCTTTACCTCCGAGCATTTCAGCAATTTCAACTACACGTTGCTCTTGGTCTAATTTCTTCATCTGTGAAGTGGTAATACCTTGGATTTCCTCCTTATAAACCTTGTAGTGCTGATCGCCTTTAGCGGCTACCTGAGGAAGGTGAGTTATGGTAAAAACCTGCATGGTCTTACTCATTTGATACATGATATCCGCCATTTTGTTTGACACCTCGCCGGATACACCAGTATCGATCTCATCAAACATTATGGTGGGCAGATGCATATATTGTGCTAAGAGTGCTTTAATAGCCAGCATGATACGAGATAATTCCCCGCCTGAGGCTGCTTTTTTAAGTTCATTGAACTGTCCTCCTTTATTGGCAGAAAATAAGAATGACAAGCTATCCTTACCATGAGCTAGATAGTGCTCTGTCGGAATTACTTCAATATTGAATTGGGCATTGGGCATTCCCAAGCTACCCAGGGTGTCTTCCAAGTGTTTTTTGAGCGGTGGAATACCACGAGCTCGTTTTTTATGCAAATCTAGAGCAACCTTGTCCAAGGCCTCTTCCATAGTCATAAGCTTCAATTGCAGGGCTTTGATATCATTTTCAAGATTCTCAGTTTTTGAAACTTGTAGCTCTAGTTGCTCTTGTAGATCAATGAGTTCTGTAACCTCTAAAGCATTGTGTTTCTTCTGAAGATTATAGATCAATTGAAGTCGTTCATTCACCTTTTCCAATTCCGCAGGATCGGCTTCTAGATTTTCCTCCAGTGATTGTACTTCGCCATAGACATCATCAAGTTCTATTAAAACAGATTCGATTCTGTCTGACAAATCTTTGTAGGATTTGCCAAAGTCGCCCAAGCGATTGAAATTATTCTTGAGTTCTGTAAGGCTCGGCAATATTCCCATTTGCTCTCCACCTAATAACTGTAACCCCTGACCAACTTTAGTTGAGATTTCCTCAACATTATTCAATTGTTCGAAGCTAGCTTCTAAGTCGGTAAGCATCCCCGGCTTTAATTTCGCTGCCTTTAATTCTTCCAATAAAAATGAATTGTAATCGTAATCCTTATCAGCCTGCTGCTGAAACTCAATCAAGGATTTTAATTCCTTTTTAAGCACCAAATAATCCGCAAGTTTAGCCCGGTACAGACTTAGTTCTTGGCTTACATCACCAATGGCATCAATAACTTGAAACTGAAAGTCATTATCGGTTAGTTTTAAAGTCTGATGTTGTGAGTGAATATCGATAAGCCGCTCCCCCAGGGAAGACAATACATCTAGCGTAACAGGAGTGTCATTTACAAAAGCTCTAGATTTTCCACTCGGCAAAATTTCTCTTCGAATAATTGTTTGCTTCTCAAAATCCAGATCTTGCTGTTTAAAAAATTCTTCGAGATTGTAATTTTCAATGGCAAAGCTGGCTTCAATTACACATTTTTCTTCTGCATTTTTAATACTACTGAGATCGGCTCTTTTGCCCAACACCAATGACAATCCTCCTAAAAGTATAGATTTTCCAGCACCAGTCTCTCCAGTAATGGAAATTAGTCCTTTGTCAAAATCTACATTAAGATGATCGATTAAGGCGTAGTTCTTTATGATCAGATTTGTTAACAATACAATTTAATTTTTAGCATCCCAAAGGTAATTTTTATTTTGGAAGCAAACTAAGAATTTAAAAGCTGAAAAGCTAAAAGTTATCAAACCCACAGTAGTGATTCCTACTAAAACATTTAATACTTAATGCGACTCCAGGTTTTAGAGTACAATGGAGCCATGCTGTTAAGGTTTTCTTTTAATTCAGCAATTTTCACTTTAGGACCTCCCGAGAAAACATTGGCTATTTCTTCTGATTTGGCATCAAAGAACGCCTGTAAAACAAATGAGTTCGGACGGGTATTGTTGAGTTTATCCAGCAAGGCCATAGAATTCAAAATATTATCCTTGGCCGTTTGAGGTTCTGAAACCAACAAATCCATACCTAGACGATGATAATCATAGAGTGCCATACGATACTCCCTAAAAGTGTTTGAGAGTAAGTTGTCCACCAATTCCCATCGAGATCTATTCCCATCGGTTTGTTTCCATCCACTAAAACCACTTCCTTGACTTAAGTTTACGATTGCCTGTGCCTGTTCATAATATGGGCTTCCACCTTCTTTAGAGAACGTATCAGCATCAATACCTAGGATGATATAGACATAGTATGAGACCACAGCCGTCAGATTGCTCTCAAAAACATTTGGATTAAAATAAAGAGGAGCAAACTCTACATACTTAAAGGTAAACTGCTTGTCCTGATAATTAAACACAGGAGATTGATATGTAGAATTAAACACAGGTCGATTCGATTGAATTTGAATGGTGCCGCTAAAAGTACTGTTGTCATATTGCGTAATGGTCACCATCATACTACATTCAATGCGCTCATTTGCATTAAAATTACCATTGGTCCATTGTGTTTTATTTACATAGTCGTTCAGTGACTTTTGGAGTGTTGTAAAAATCTGCTTATTGGTTTGATTGACCTGATCGGAATTAACAATGACGGTACAGTTCAATTCCTGGCTATAGGTAAAGCTTAAGCAGGCACATAGTAGTAAGGTTAGGATTCGTTTAAGCATCAAGTCTGGATCGTATCTCATTAAAAATATCGATTGCCACTTCCGCTTTTGATTTTAATGGAAAAGCAATTCGATTTAACTTCTTATCTATAAATGTAACCTTATTTGTTGATTTACCAAAACCGGCACCTGTATCATTTAAAGAATTTAAAACTATGGCATCCAAGTTTTTTCTTTGAAGTTTTGATACTGCATTATCAATTTCATTCTCAGTTTCTAATGCAAATCCTACTAAAAATTGTCGCTCTTTTATCAGCCCCAGAGAGGCCAATATATCGCTAGTGGGTACTAGATCAATATGTAATGTAGCAGTTTTCTTTTTTATTTTTTGATCTGCAACCTCAGCAGGTTTGTAATCTGCTACTGCGGCAGCCAAAATAGCGATATCCACCTGGTTAAAAACCTGATGTGCTGCGTTGTACATCTCTTCTGCACTTTGAACGCGTACCAGTTTAACTAAGGAGTGGTTTAAAGTCAATGCTGTAGGCCCAGCCACTAAAAAGACCTCAGCACCCAATTTTGCAGCATGTTCAGCTAATGCAAATCCCATACGGCCACTAGAGTGGTTTCCAATGAAACGCACCGGATCGATGGCCTCATATGTTGGTCCTGCAGTAATTAAAACCCTTTTGCCATAAAGAGGCAGGGTTGATTGCAATTGATTTTCAACAAGAGAAACAATAGACTCTGGCTCCGCCATCCTTCCCTGACCTACTAATCCACTAGCAAGTTCACCGTTTTCGGCAGGAATGATAAAGTTCCCTCTTGCGATTAGCGTGCTTATATTTTCTTGGGTAGTTGGGTGACTATACATGTCTAAATCCATTGCAGGTGCAATAAACACAGGACAAGTTGCAGATAAATAGGTCGCTAATAAAAAGTTATCAGAGTTGCCCGTGGCCATCTTTGACATCGTATTAGCTGTAGTCGGAGCAATGATCATAAGGTCAGCCCACAATCCCAAATCCACGTGATTGTTCCACATCGCATTCTCCTGTTTAGGATCAGTAAATGAAGAATACACCTTGTTTTTAGACAACGTAGAAAGCGTTAAAGGAGTAACGAATTCTTTCGAATTTTCCGTCATTACCACTTTAACGCTTGCTCCGGCCTTGATGAGTAAACGCACCAAAAAAGCCGATTTGTATGCGGCTATTCCTCCTGATATTCCAAGTAAAACTTTTTTGCCGCTAAGTATGGACATGCCCTACTCTTTTTCTGTATTTCTATAATAAATTTTGTCGTTCAACCACTCTTCAATTGCAATAGCATGTGGTTTTGGAAGTCTTTCATAAAACTTAGAAACTTCGATTTGTTCCTTGTTTTCAAAAATCTCCTCCAAGCTATCAGTATAGGTTGCAAACTCCTCCAACTTCTCTATCAACTCCTTTTTGATATCACCATTAATTTGGTTGGCGCGTTTAGCAACTATTGAAATAGCCTCATAAATATTATCTGTAGGTACATCCAACTCATTTCTATCATATGTAATGGTAGAAATAGGTGCTTCAGAGTTTCTCAATTCGCTCATAATTTTTATTTAATTATTTACTGTGTATTTTTCTAGTAATTCTTCTAATTCAGTAGCATCTTCAACTAAATCGCTATTCATTTTATCAGATCTACTGATATATTTCGATTCAGGATATTCACTTTTAAAAGCATTGTATGCTTCATTGGCATTTTCGATACGCTCTTTTTTCTTATTATAAACACTATTGATAGCTAGATTATATCGAGCCAAGTAATCGTAAAACATAGCGTCTTCCTTGTATAAAGAACCTGGAAAGTTCTCAAAAAAGGTTTCGAAGGACTTTATGGAAGCATTGTAATCAGAAATTCTATTGTACTGTTTTGCAATCTCAAATGACTTTTTCTCCAACTTCCCTCTAAGGGCCTCCATCATCTTATTTGCCTCGTCTAAAAAAGCAGACTCTGAATAGGTATTGATAAAAATCTGTAACCTATCGATGGCCTTTTGAGTTTCCCCTTGTTCTAAACTATATCTTGGAGAAGTCAAATACTGACTCTTAGCCCCCATAAACGCAGCCTCTTCAGCTTTATCACTACGTGGATACGATTTGGTAAATCTCTCAAATTGATAAGCCGCTAGGTAATAGTCTTTAGACTGATAATATGAGTTGGCATAAAAAAACTGCAAACGCTCTCCCTGAGGTTTTCCAACATATTGCGGAACGATCTGCTCATAGATTCTGATAGCCCGTTTATAGTCACCTTCATTGTACAACTTCTCAGCCATGTCATATTTCTTTTTGACATCACTATCTTTTAGCACCTTTTGGTATTCACTACATCCACTCAGTAGAACTAATGCAAAAAACGCTAAATAAGTAAATCTCCACTTTTTAATCATTCGGCAAAATTAGTTAATTATCTTAAATATTAAAAACATTTTTACATCCCCAATGTAAGGCAGTAAAATAGATTAAAAGAAGACTGTCTTATATTTTATCAATTTTTTAACGCAATACAGCAAAAAACCCGATCGCAATGCCGGGTTATTCTATTTTTATATCCTCAAATTATACGGTTTGCGAAACATTAATAGAGTTTGCAATTCGCTGTTTTAAATCCGCGGTGGCCTCAACTAACGGCAGCCTTACGACATCACTACAAAGTCCTAAATATTCAAAAACAGCCTTTATGCCTGCAGGGTTTCCTTGCTCGAATATAAGTTCGATGATATCCATTAATTGGAAATGCAAGTGATTTGCTTGATCCAAATCTCCTCTCAGTCCGTGTCTAACCATAGTTGAGAACGCTTTTGGTAAGCCCTGTCCGATTACAGAGATCACCCCTGAACCTCCAGCCAAAACCATAGGTAGGGTGAGCATATCATCTCCAGAGATCACCAAAAAACCTTTAGGTTTATTTTTTATAAGTTTCATCGCTTGAACAATATCTCCGGCAGCTTCCTTGATACCGATGATATTCTCAAATTCATTTGCCAAACGAATTACTGTAGTAGGAAGCATATTTGAACTCGTCCTTCCTGGAACATTATAAAGTATAACTGGTAACGGTGAACTCTCAGCTATCGCTTTAAAATGTCTATAAATCCCCTCCTGAGTTGGCTTATTATAATAAGGAGAAACTGACAATATTGCATCAAAGACGCTTAAGTCCTCTGAGTGAAGCTCATGAACAACCTCTGCAGTATTATTACCGCCAACACCTAAAACTATAGGTAATCTCCCAGCATTTGCACTGACAATAGTTTGCTTGACAAGCTGTTTTTCTTCCTTGCTTAGGGTTGCGGACTCTGCTGTGGTCCCCAGCACTACTAAATATTCGACACCGCCATCAATTACATGATTTACAATAGCGCTTAACGCCTGTACATCTACACTCGAGTCTGACCTAAAAGGTGTGACTAGTGCTACTCCTGTCCCAAGAAATTTTGACATAATCATAATCGTTTTAATATGTTAAGGTATTTGACCAACTCTTTTGAAAACTGGTCATAATCCTTTTCATTAACCTTCAATACCAAGTTGTTAACATTCTCACTTCCTTCCGTTATACCAACTTTAAGCTCACTTTTACACAAGGTGGATACATATTTTAAAAACAAATTAGGCGTGCTGTAATAGTTTATGGCAATATCATAAGGTCGATCTAAAAACGCTTGTATATCTTCCTGTTTGACCTTCCCATTAATTCCAAAGGAATTCTGGGAGAACACTGGAATCATATAATTGACATTTTTATAAATTCTGTCGACATATCCCGCTATAAAAATATTATCATTACTAATGCGAATAGCCTTGGCAATATCCATTAATGGTTTGTAATCCACCAGGGTGTCGTAATTAATAATAATAGCCAATGAACGTACAGCTCCTGCGTCTCCACCATAATTAGCTGGTTTTAAGTTGGATGCTTTAATTGCTTTTTTTATAGAATTTTCTTTAAGACCCTTAAAAATCATGTACAATTCCTTTATTTTTGTAAAGGTAAAACTTTATAGTCTTAACGCGGTAAAATTAAAGAATCTTATGCGTATAAAAACACAACATTTTGTTATATTTACAACTTTCATGCTTTGTATCTCTTGTCAACAAAAGGATCCTAAAATTCAAGAAATTCATGGAAGAGAGATCGCGATGGTCGATAGCATCCCCGAAATTGACAGTATCAAAAAGTTTATTACACCCTATAGAACACACATTAAAGAAGTTTTAGATACGCCCTTATCGTATGCACCTAAGACAATGCAAAAGTCTGATGGAGCACTGAATTCGTCCATTGGCAATTTTATTGCTGATCTCACCTATGAAGTTTCCAACCCTGTTTTTGAAAAGCGAACAGGAAAAACAATTGATTTTGCTCTATTAAATCACGGTGGTATACGGTCAATCATATCTCAAGGAGTAGTGAGTCGAAGGACGGCCTATCAGGTGATGCCATTTGAGAATAGAGTTTTAATTCTGGAAATCAGTGGTGAAAAACTTATGGAGCTCTTAATTTATTTAGCCGAATCAAAAACTGCTCACCCAATTAGCAAACAATTACAACTACAACTCAAGGCTAACGGGGATATTGCCATGGCTACTATAAACAACCAGGCTATTGATGTAACTAAAAATTACTTTGTGGTAACTTCAGATTTTTTAGCAAATGGTGGTGACCACATGAACTTCTTTAAGAATCCCATTAGCACTACTGATATTGACTATTTGCTAAGAAATGAAATCATTGATTATTTTACGAAAATTGACACCATACGGGCCGCTGTAGACCAACGATTCACTCAACTTAAATAATTCCTCCATGAAAAGAAGATCCTTCCTTCAACAAACTCTTGCAAGCTCTATTTTTGTTAGTGCCGCTGGGTTATCTCTATCCTCTTGCTCGACAGATCAAAAAAAGCACATTACCATTCTTCACACCAATGATGTGCACAGTCATATAGATCCCTTTCCTGCTACTCACTCCAGAAATCCAAACCAAGGTGGTGTTGCGAGAAGAGCTCATCTTATAGAACAGGTTCGTATCGAAAATCCAAACACCTTGCTTTTTGATGCTGGGGATATTTTTCAGGGTACACCCTATTTTAATTTTTACGGGGGTGAAATAGAGTTTAAGTTGATGAGTATGCTGAAATACGATGCCACTACATTAGGAAATCACGATTTTGACAATGGTATTGACGGCTTGTACGGCCAATTACCCAATGCCAATTTTAAAATCCTTAATGCCAATTACGATTTTACAAATACAATAATGGATGGGCATGTAAAGCCGTATTCCATTTATGAAAAGGCAGGAATTAAGATCGGAGTGTTTGGATTAGGTATTGAACTGGAAGGTCTTGTTAACAAGCCTCTATATAAAGAAACTAGATATTTAGATCCTATTGAGCGCGCACAAGATATTTCCAGTGAATTGAAAAATCAAAATTGTGATCTCATTGTATGCCTTTCACATTTAGGTTATCAATACGAGGATAATAAAGTATCCGATATTGTACTAGCAAAGAACACTGAAAACATCGATCTTATCATCGGCGGACACACCCATACCTTTTTGGATAAACCGGTTATTGAAACCAACAGACAAGGACACAAGGTACTGATCAACCAAGTAGGCTGTTATGGACTTTACTTAGGTAGAATCGATTTCTACTTTGAGAATAGCTCAAATGAATCTGAGGGTGTAAGTATCAGTGTCTAACAGGAATTAAATAGCCTTATACCATCTCTAAAAACATGTCCTCGGTGATTATTTTAACGCCGAGGGCATCAGCTTTGTCCCTTTTACTTGGCCCCATTTTATCACCGGCAACCACATAGGATGTTTTTGAAGATATCGAGGAAGACACCTTCCCTCCATTTTTCTCGATTAATTCTTTGAGTTCAGTTCTTGATACTTTTTCAAACACACCTGAGACGACAAAAGTAAGCCCTTTTAAGGCTTCACTACTATCCTCCAATTGCGCTGCGGAAATTTCAAGTTGCAATCCGTAGCTCTTAAGGCGATTTATGATCTCGATATTCTGACTATTTTCAAAAAACTCCACAACACTTTCTGCTATCCGTATTCCGATTTCATCAACTTGTATTAAAGTATCTACTGATGCTTCCGCAAGGGTGTCAATGGATTTAAATTCTCTCGCTAACTTTTTCGCAACAGTCTGACCGACAAACCGTATTCCCAAGGCAAAAAGTACACGTTCAAACGGAATTTCCTTGGATCTTTCAATGCCTTGAATTAAATTATCAGCCGATTTTTCGGCCATTCGTTCTAAGGGAATTACTTGTCCTTTGGTCAAGGTATATAAATCAGCGTAATTTGAGACCAAGCCTTCAGCTACTAAAAGTGCGACAGTTTCAGCTCCTAATCCTTCAATATCCATAGCATTTCTGGAGATAAAATGCTGAATACGTCCAGCGATTTGCGGTTGACACCCTGAACTATTTGGACAGTAGTGTTGCGCCTCTCCTTGCTGGCGGATCAGTTGGGTATCACACTCAGGGCAGCGATCAATATAAACTACTGGCTGCGCTCCTATTGGACGTCTGTTGAGATCTACACCAACAATTTTTGGAATAATTTCACCCCCTTTTTCAACATATACGTAATCCCCGATACGAACATCGAGTTTCTCGATCTGATCGGCATTGTGTAAGGAGGCTCTTTTTACGGTCGTTCCGGCGAGTAATACGGGTTCTAAATTGGCTACCGGGGTAATCGCACCGGTACGTCCCACTTGGTAGCTTATACTAGCTAATATTGTCGAAACCTGTTCGGCTTTAAACTTATAAGCCATCGCCCACCTCGGCGCTTTGGCCGTATACCCTAATTCTTCTTGTTGATCAAAGTTATTGACCTTTATGACAACACCGTCAATCTCATAAGGTAATTCATGACGATGTACCTCCCAATAATTTACAAAATCCATAACCTCATTGGTGTTCTTACATAGACGCGCCTGCGGGGGGACTTTAAAACCCCACGCCTTAGCCTTTTGAAGACTCTCATACTGGCTCTGTACGCTAAGATTTGTTCCTACAATGTTATATAACAAACACTCTAATGGGCGCTTAGCAACCTCACTACTATCTTGTAATTTAAGGCTGCCACTAGCAGTATTTCTAGGATTCATATAAGGTACCTCACCAGCCTCTAAACGCTCTTGGTTCATTTTTTCAAACCCTTCAAAAGGGAGTACTATTTCACCTCGAATATCAAATCGTTCAGGGTAGTCTCCTTTTAATTTCAAGGGAACAGATCGAATGGTTCTGATATTATTAGTAACCTCATCCCCTTGAACTCCATCACCCCTAGTAACCGCACGCACCAAGATTCCATTTTCATAAGTCAAACTTATCGAAGCTCCGTCGTATTTTAATTCACAGGTAAAGGCTATGGCCTCATCTCCCATAATACGTTTAATTCGTCCTTCCCAATCCTCTAGATCTTCTTTTGAATAAGAATTATCCAAAGAATACATTCTAAAGTTGTGTTTTACAGTATTGAAGTTTTTGGTCACCATACCCCCCACTCGCACTGTGGGTGAATTCGGGTCGTAATATTCAGGATGTTCCGCTTCTAATTTCTGTAGGGCTTTAAGCTTCATATCAAACTCATAATCCGTAATTTCAGGGGCATCCAGCACATAATATTTGTAATTATGTTGGCTGAGTTGCTCACGAAGCGAAGTAATTTCCTTTTGAATATCCATATATAAAAACAGTTAATTAGAGGTTTTAAACAAAGGTAAGAGTTGCCCGTTTATTTTTTAAAATTTAATTCAATTTCCTGAATCAAATCTTTTGAAAATAGTGATGAGATACGTTAATCTTAAAGAACAGCTCTGAGCATTCGATCATTCTTAAAGACATCTCTATAGACTTCAACTTCCTTAAATCCAGCTTCAAGCACCAAAGCTCTGGTCTGTGGTCCCAGGTACTGATTGATTTCAAAATAAAGCCTTCCTTTTTCTTTCAAATGTCCAGCTGCAAGCTTGGTGATTTGCTCATAAAACATCAAAGGATTTTGATCTGAGACATATAAAGCACTATCAGGTTCATAGTTTAAGACGTTGTTTTTCATTGCTTTTTTTTCGCTCTCTCGTACATATGGAGGATTAGAAACAATGACATCAAATTGATCCACTTTGGTGAACAGATTGGAAAGTAAAGAGGCTTTTAAAATATCAATCTCACCAAATTTAACGACTACTTGGTTATTAATGGCATTTTCATTGGCCACTGCCAGTGCCTGTTGTGAGATATCTATCGCATATAGTTCCGCTTGCTTGAGATACTTGGCTAAACTAATAGGAATACAGCCTGTGCCAGTTCCAATATCCAGTATTCGTAGTGGAGTTGGGTGTGATTTGTAGTCTTCTATAATCATAGCAACGAGTTCTTCCGTTTCCGGACGAGGAATCAAGGTATGTTCATTAACCATAAACTCCATACCATAAAAATAACCTTTACCTAAAATCTGTTGAATCGGTTTTTCTAGCTGAAGTTCAGAAAGTGCTTTTTCAAATAACGGTAATTTTTCAGGATCTACCCCCTGGGTTACGCCAGAAATTACTTCAAAGGGTTTTAGCCCTAAATATTGCTCACATATCCAATTAAAAAAATTTCGGATCTCTTCTTTAGAGTACAAATCTCCCAAAACCTCCACATACCGCTCCCTGAGCTCTGCTAAATTCATGATTTTATATTTTTAATTCAATGCTTTGATCAACCAAACCTCACAGGAACAATGACCTGTATTACCCATGGGACGATCCAGTGGAGTAAACCCTACTTTTTTATATAAATTTTGGGCTGCTGTCATGGTTTCCATGGTTTCAATATAACAATAGGCATATTCCATGGATTTCGCGTGTGTTAAACATTCTTGAATGAGTTTAAGACCGAATCCCTTCCCTCTGATTTGCGGCAAGAAATACATCTTTTGTAATTCACAAATATTTTTTTCACCTCCCTGAAGATGCGAAATACCGGCACCTCCAACTATAACTCCATCATCCTCAATTACAAGATATACATCCCTATCGCTACTGTATGCTGTGTAAAGATCCTCAAGCGCTTTATCTTGGTAGGCTGTTCCTGTGGTGGGTATTTCCACCTCCAAAATCACCTGTCTAACAATGTCTGCCATTGCAGCCGCATCCTTTGGTTGAATTTCTCTTATTATCATTAGGTCTCAACTGTTAATTAATAGTATTTTTGCCATATACTATTGGGGCATGAAGATACATGAAATCTATATAAAAAGAGCTATTCAACTTGCTAAAAATGGACTGGGAAACACCTACCCTAACCCCATGGTTGGTTGTGTTATTGTGGCCAATAATAAAATTATCGGAGAAGGTTTCACCAGCCCCGCTGGTCAGAACCATGCCGAGGTCAATGCCATTGAAAGCGTAAAAGACAAATCACTACTTAAAGTAGCAACACTTTATGTCACCCTTGAACCATGCTCTCACTATGGAAAAACCCCTCCATGTGCAGATCTCATCGTCAACAGTAAAATTCCAACAGTGGTTATTGGAACCATGGACACCAATGTAGAAGTCTCTGGAAGAGGTGTTCAAAAATTATCTGCTGCTGGTATTGATGTCATATTGGGTACTTTGGAAGAGCAGTGTGTTGCCCTGAACAAAAGATTTTTTAGCGTTCAGGAGAAAAAAAGGCCTTTTATCATTTTAAAATGGGCACAGACATCTGATTTATATATTAGTCCTGACAAAACTCAAGGAGAGCCCGCTCCTTTTTGGATCACCAATGTGTACTCTCGTCAACTTGTCCATAAATGGCGAACTGAAGAACAAGCCATTTTAGTAGGCACCCAAACGGTGATCAGTGATAACCCAAAGCTAAGTGCCCGAGATTGGAAAGGGAATCACCCTATTCGAATTGTATTGGATGCGAATCTCCGCACACCAAGACAGCTACACCTCTGGGATGACTCTATCCCTACGATTTTTATCACCTCGGCGAATCAAGTATCGCCCAAAGAACTATACACCCAAACAAGCTTTGAACCAATTGACTTTAGTAAACATATCGCTGAGCAAATTATAACAATTCTATACAAACATAAAATCCAAAGTGTCCTTATTGAAGGAGGAACTAAAACCTTGCAAACATTTATTAACAGTGGGCTATGGGATGAAGCTAGAGTTTTCACCAGCATTGAAAATCTTGGTAAAGGAACAAAAGCACCCGTACTACAAAATTACAAATCTAGCTTACAATTCAAGCTCAATCAGGATACTGTGAACTACTACGAGCCCTTGGCGAGGGAAGACACTTTATGAGTTGATACTTCTCAACGCATTGAAATCTAGAACCAAACCTCTAATGCCTAATAATTACAGCGTCATAAACCCTTTGGATCATCACTAAAATAAATGTATCTTATCAAATTTATATGTTCATTTTTTTTTCGCAGGCATCAGAATAGAAGTGTCTAACTTTTACCTTAAGTTTGTAAAAAATCAATTTTGGACGATCAATATAGAACCATAGAAAAGCCAACAGAGGAAGTACTTTTTAAAGATAAAGGCAGCAAATTCTATGGTTACGCGTTTCCAATACAATCGGAAGATGATGCAAAAATATATGTCGAAGAATTAAAAAAACTCCATAACAGTGCGCGTCACCACTGTTATGCATGGCAACTAGGTTATCACAAGGACAAGATTCAATACCGCGTAAATGATGATGGCGAGCCCTCCAATACTGCCGGGGCCCCAATACATGGTCAAATATTGTCTTTTGGCTTGACTGATGTTTTTATTGTGGTAGTTCGTTACTTTGGAGGTGTAAAATTAGGTGTTGGAGGACTTATAAATGCCTACCGCACTACAGCACAAATGGCTCTAGAACAGGCTAGCATCATAGAGAAGACCATTGATGTGCATTTTAGACTATTATTTGAGTACAAACACATGAACGAGGTCATGCGAGTTATTAAAGAAAAAAATCTAAACATACTGGATCAAAAAATGCATCTCTCCTGTGAAATCATCATCGGCATTCGGCAATCAAAAGCCGAGGATCTTAAGGCTGCCTTCGCCCCCCTTTATGAGGTAAAACTAAAAGATGTTGACAACTAAGATTACTATAATTTTTCCAATATGTATTTAGGGCATCGAATCGGTTTAAAAGTTGCACCGTCGATAAAAGCGAGAACTGTATTTGCCTCTGCAATGATTTCTTGATCCTGATTCCATATTCGATAATCAAACTCGATTTTCACTCCTGGAGTTTTGAGTAGATGAAGCTCTACTGTTAATAAGTCATCATAACGTGCTGACTTTTTATAATTTATCTGCAAAGAGACCACAGGCAGCATAACCCCACTATCTTCAAGCTCTTTATAAGAAATACCGAGTGCACGAAGCCATTCCACCCTTGCAATTTCTAAATATTGCGCATAATTGCCGTGATACACAACTCCCATTTTGTCGGTTTCGCTATATCTAACTCTAATGTTAATTTTATTTGTTTTCTCCATTAAAAAATGTATTTTACAACTGTTAAGAAAGTGCGATAAAATAGTTAACAATCATTATAAAAAAAAAGCACAAAATCAATAGACTTTCATTTTTTTTTTCAATAATTTGTTCACATATTTGTCTAATCTTTTAGGATAGTTAATTTCAGTGTTTCTAAAAACTATCAATCCTAATAAACTATTAAAAATATAACTGAATAATGAACGTAACTGCAGAATCTGTATGGGAAAATTGTCTACATTTCATAAAGGACAACATACAACCCCAAGCTTTTAAAACTTGGTTTGAGCCCATAAAATCTGTAAAGTTAACTGATAAGGCGCTAAGTATTCAGGTTCCGAGCAAATTTTTTTATGAATGGCTAGAGGAGCACTATGTAAAATTGTTAAAGGTTGCTCTGACTCGTGAATTAGGGGAAAATGCCAAATTGGTTTATGTGATTCGAATGGAAAACACCTACGGGAATAAACAACCATTCACTGAGAGCATCCCTAGCTCCAACAGGGCTAATATGCAACCTCAGGAATTAGATGTTCCAGTAAAGCACAAAAATCCAGAGCTAAAAAACCCCTTTGTGATTCCTGGAATACGGAACATCAAGATTGAGTCTCAATTAAATCCAAATTACAGTTTTGATAACTTTTTAGAAGGAGATTCCAATCGTCTTGCACGATCGGCAGGTATGGCCGTGGCAAATAAACCCGGAGGAACTTCCTTTAATCCATTACTCATCTTTGGGGGTGTAGGACTTGGAAAAACGCACCTTGCCCACGCCATTGGTGTTGAGATTAAAGATAAATATCCAGAAAAAACAGTCTTGTATATTTCTGCAGAGAAATTTACACAACAATATATAGAGTCGGTAAAGAAGAATACTAGGAATGACTTCATTCACTTCTACCAACTCATCGACGTACTGATCATAGATGACGTTCAGTTTTTCTCCGGAAAATCTGGAACACAAGATGTCTTCTTCCACGTTTTTAATCACTTACACCAAAATGGAAAGCAAGTGATTCTAACCTCTGACAAGGCTCCTGTGGATATGCAAGACATCGAACAGCGTTTACTTTCACGTTTTAAGTGGGGACTATCAGCTGAGTTACAAAACCCAGATTATGAGACAAGAGTTTCCATTCTAAAGAATCGCCTTTACCGAGACGGTGTAGAAATGCCTGAAGAAATTGTAGATTGCATAGCGAGAAACATCAAATCAAACGTACGTGAACTTGAGGGTGCTATAATTTCTCTAATTGCACAATCCTCATTCAATAAGAAGGAGGTAACACTCGAATTGGCCAACCAGGTTGTTGATAAGTTTGTAAAGAATACCAAACGTGAAGTTTCAATTGATTATATTCAAAAAGTGATCTCAGATTACTTCCAGATGGATGTAGAAACCCTACAATCGAAGACAAGAAAACGCCATATTGTACAAGCAAGGCAATTAGCGATGTTCTTTGCAAAGAAGTACACCAAGGCTTCTCTTGCCAGTATTGGGTCACAGATTGGCAAACGCGATCACGCCACAGTATTACACGCCTGTAAAACGGTTGATAACTTAGCAGAAACTGATAAACAATTCAGGAAATATATCGACGATTTAAATCGAAAATTCGCCCAACAATGACACGTGTTTTAATGGTTTGTTTGGGAAATATATGTCGTTCCCCATTAGCCGAAGGCATTTTAAAATCAAAGGTAAACTCCAATAAAGTCACCGTAGAGTCTGCGGGTACCGCAGGCTACCACATAGGTAAGAGTCCAGATCCAAGATCCATTGCAACTGCTGCCAAATACAATATCGATATTACTGATCAACGTGCCAGACAATTTACAGTGGATGACTTTGATAAATTCGACCACATCTTTGCCATGGACAAGGAGAACTACAAGAATATCACAGCCTTGGCTAGGAACACATCTGACAGAGAAAAAGTATCACTAATGCTAGATATTTTAAACACCCCTAGAAACAAGGAGGTACCAGATCCGTATTACGGAGGTGACCAAGGTTTCGAACATGTTTATCAACTTTTAGACAAGGCCACCGACTTAGTAGTCGAAAAAGTGATACCACAATTAGATTAATCGTTAAGTCTACATAAATCGTATTGCCATGTCAACATCCAACTTATTTGGAAGATTATATCTCATCCCTACTACATTAGGTAACAATGACCCAATGGAAGTATTACCGATCTCGGTAAAACACTTGATAGACAGCACGGATTACTTTATCGTTGAAAATGAAAAAACGGTACGAAAGTTTATTAAAAAAATAAGTCCTGAGAAGTCTCAACAGAATCTCAAATTAGAAACGCTAAACAAACATACTGCCCCCGAGGCATTATTAAGCTATTTAAAGCCTTGTTTTGAAGGTTTTGACCTCGGAGTCATTTCTGAGGCGGGATGTCCAGGAGTAGCAGATCCTGGAGCTGAAATGGCGTCCCTAGCACATCAGAAAGGAATCCAGGTGGTTCCTATGGTTGGCCCTTCCTCTATTCTAATGGCACTTATGGCTAGCGGAATGAATGGACAGAGCTTTGCCTTTAACGGTTACCTTCCTATAGATAAGGCAGAAAAAAAGAAAGCGCTCAAACAATTGGAGAAACGCTCATCAGATTTAAATCAGTCGCAAATATTTATGGAAACTCCTTATAGAAATGACAAACTCCTAAAGGATTTGATTTCCATATTACAACCACAGACCCGGCTCACTGTAGCCGCTGACATCACCTTAGCAGATGAATTTATAAAAACCAAAACTATACAACAGTGGAAATCCTCGACAGTGGACTTGCACAAACGTCCTACAATTTTCGTCCTTCATTCAAACTAAATACAATCTCGCCAAATAATGAACAAAAAAAAAGCCTCGAAATTAATATCTCAAGGCTCCAGTTCTAATCGCTATATGCTATTTTATATCTTGGCTGCTTTTTCAGCTTTAATATGTGTAACATCATATCCAGCGAATTTCTTCATATAATACCGTATAGAGGCACCATTAGCATCCTCAAACCCACTGGCACCATGAGTACGCAAATAACGTTTCACATTTCCAGGGCCTGCAAGGTGAGCTGCTGCCAATATTCCTGATTCAGTAACTTTAACACCGTTGAATACCCGTCCAACGTACCATTTTATTCCTCTTCGCAATACCCATTTATTTCGTTCAAGATTAGTTATAAATGCACGCTCTTGAAGCTCAGGATCATTTAAAAAATCCGAATTGGAATGGATACCGATGGTGCGTAATGTAGAAGTTCCGAACTGATATTTCCCCATATAACCAAATTGATTAACGGTAAAATAATCACCTCTGGATTCTTTAAAGGCTAAAGCCTCTTTAAATCCGTTAAAAGATTTTCCTAAAAATGGAGGTTGTTCGAATTCTTTAATGGTTTGGTCTTCTTCCATTGACACAGTGTAGGCCAATAAACCAGTTACCTTATTCGCATCATGCAGCGTAACTTCTCGCTTTTGAATTGCAGAAAAGCCGAAACTTAGTATAAGTGTCAAAACTAAAACAGCTACTAAAACATTGAATTTTAATACTTGTTTTTTATTCATTATAACTAATTTCTTTAAGACTTACATCAACGTTTAGGATTGCTTAAAATTGAGCGGGCAAATATACGAAATTTTTAATAAACAGAAAATCAATACGTTAAAACTATCATAATTTAAAACTATCGCCTAATATCAGTGGAATTGAGCCACTTCACATAGCTTTGCTTGTTACGATTATGCTGGGATAAGGTTTTCGCGAATTTGTGATATCCGAACTTCTCAACATCCGCAACAAAATAAAGATAATCATTTTTTTCGTAATTTAATACAGCATCCACAGCTGAAATATCAGGCATAGCAATTGGTCCTGGTGGAACTCCAGAATATTTATAGGTATTATACGGAGAGTCCAATTCTAAATCTTTATATAAAACTCTTTTTATGATGGTATCAAAGTCCCCTGATTCCTTTTTAATCGCAAAAATAACTGTTGGATCTGCTTGAAGCAGCATGTTTTTATTCAGGCGATTCATGTATACTCCTGCCACCCGTGGACGTTCATCCACCTTAGCCGTCTCCTTATGCACAATTGAAGCTAGTGATACCACCTCTAAAGGCGTTAATCCTATTTCTTTAGCTTTAGCAACCCGCTGGTCATTCCAAAAACGCTTGTACTCCTTATACATACGATCTCTAAATTCTTGCGCAGAAGTATTCCAAAAGAACTCATAGCTATTGGGCACGTACATAGCCAGTGCTGTACCAAATTCAAAACCTTTAGCTTTTAAAAACTTAGCATCTTTAAATTCCGCTAATAATGATAAGCTATCAGCCTCGATCTGAGCTGAAATTCTTCCGGCAAGTCGCTCTAGTGTCTCTTGGTTGTTAAAAGATAATTGTATTGGAATATTTCTACTTCTAAGACTATTGATAATATCATTGTTATTCATCCCTTTCTCGATAGCATACTTCCCAGGCCTTACATTAGTGACATAGGATTTGCGTTTGGCTACAGCCAGAAAGGTGTTTTTATTTTCAAGTAATGGTTCCAATTGATCCAGAACAGCATTAAAGTTATCATTCGACCGTATATAGATAAAAGCTTTATCATTCTCAAAAGCCGTATTGGGAACAAAAACTGCATTATAAACAAAATAAGCAAAGGCCATGCCTGCAATGGCTCCTATTATAACAACGGCTAAAAGTATTTTTCTTATGTACATTAGTGATTGATCTTTTGATAAAGAATTTCATTTTGATATTTCCCAGAAGTATAGTGCCAATCTTTTTTAATTCCTATACGTTCAAAGCCCAAATTAGAGAACAGATAAATACTCGGCTCATTCTCCTGTGAAATATTAGCGTAGAGTTGGTGTAAATTCAAATGATTGAAGGCATAATCTATAAGAAGCGAGAGCGCTTCTTTTCCGATTCCTCTATTTCTATTGGCCTCTTCAAGTACAATGATACCTACTCCTGCTCTGTGGTGTTGAGGATTGAAGTCATATAAATCAATAAGTCCTAACAGATGGTCGTTGTAATCTGAAATAGCCAGTCGAAGTTGTTTAACCTCGAAGATGTCTTTATGACTATTGGCCAAATATTGTTTTAATATATACTTAGAGTATGGTGCTAGTGTCTCACTGACCTCCCATACATTTTCATCATTTTCCAAAGTGAATAGAAATTCGAGATCCTCTGGTTCCAGAGCTCTTAAATAAATATTTTTTCCTGATAAACTAATCATTACACCTTAATTATACCTTTAAAAACTTGAATAGCCGGTCCTACTAAATATATAGTAGTATAACCCGTTGCACTTTTTACAAAAGAAACATTTAAATCACCTCCCGGTGTTTTTAATTGTACCTGCTCTGAAGTTGTCATTCCTTTTTCATGCATCGCCAAGGCCACTGCAGTGACTCCTGTACCGCAAGATAAAGTTTCATCTTCCACACCTCTTTCATAGGTTCGAACATGAAATGTATTATCACCTAAGGGTTGTACAAAATTGATATTACTCCCTGCGCTTCCGTATTTTCCGTAGCGAAGTTTGGCACCTTCGACCTTGATATCGAGATCTTCCAATCCTTTAACCAGCTGAACATGATGCGGAGAACCTGTATTTAAAAAGCTATGTGTACTAAAACTATCAATTTTTTCCACGTCTTTCATGGCTAGACTCACCATACCATCATTAATTTTTGCTTGGTGTAAACCATCAACAGCATTAAAAGTACAGTTGTCTTGGACAATTCCTAAGAAATTAGCAAATGCCACTAAACAACGTCCTCCATTTCCACACATGGAACTTGGATTCCCATCGGAATTATAGTATACCATTTCAAAATCGAGATCTTGAGCGTCCTCCAAAAGGATAAGGCCGTCTGCACCTATTCCAAATTTACGATCACATAAAAAACGAACAAGATCCACGTTGTCCTTTGGAAAATCACCTTTGCGATTATCAATCATGATAAAGTCATTTCCTGTTCCCTGGTATTTATAAAAATTAACCTCCATATCCTCAATATAGTTCGTTCGTTTTGGTGAAGCAAATATTCAATTTCTCTTTAAACCATTAAAACAATTGTTAAAATTTAACATACTTCTAACGGAAAAACAAATATACGCTTTTAAGCCAGTTATAAGTATTGTTAAAGTGCGTTAAAGTTGTAAAGCCTAATTTTTTATAAAGTAATTTTAAATGTTAAATTTAATCATGAATCAATCGTAATGAAAAATTTTTTTACCCTTTTATTCGTATCTGTTTTAGGTGGAGCACTTACTTTAGGTATCTATAAAGTTGCTTTTGAGAGTGAAACTCCCCTACTGGAAAGTTCCAATAACAAAGCTAAATTTATTACTGCCAACTACACCCCTTCTGCCTCGAATAATATTGACGATGTCAGTTTTATCGAAGCGGCTAATAAAACGGTTCACGCCGTGGTTCACGTTAAGAATTTGACCCTAAGTAAGGGGCCAAGCACTCTTTTTGATTTCTTTTATGGCAACAGCGGACAACCACGTGCCCAAGTAGGTACAGGATCGGGAGTAATTATATCCCCTGACGGTTATATTGTTACTAACAATCACGTCATCGCAAATGCATCCAAACTTCAAGTAACCTTGAACAATAACAAATCCTATGCTGCTGAGCTCATAGGAGCAGATCCTGAGACGGATATAGCACTACTTAAAATTGAAGCAGATAATGACTTACCTTATCTGGCCTTTGGGGACTCAGACCAAATTCAACTTGGTGAGTGGGTATTGGCCGTGGGAAATCCATTCAATTTGACTTCCACTGTTACAGCAGGAATTATCAGTGCAAAAGCACGGGATCTAAATAGTCGAGATAATAACATTCAATCTTTTATTCAAACTGATGCTGCAGTAAACCCTGGTAATAGTGGTGGCGCATTAGTGAATACCCGTGGTGATTTAATTGGAATCAATACCGCAATCACTTCACAAACAGGATCCTATATTGGTTATTCCTTCGCCGTCCCTAGTAATATCGCAAAAAAAGTGGTGGATGACATTATGGAATTTGGGGATGTTCAAATGGGAAGTTTAGGTGTCCGTGTACAAGATTTAAGTACAGGACAGGGTCTTGTTGATGGAATAACAGAATCTGAAGGCGTACTCGTTGGTGAGGTCTTTAAAAAATCCGGTGCAGCTAGGGCCGGTATTAAGGCAGGAGATATCATCAAAGAAATCGACCATATAAAAATTAGTAAATTCTCAGATTTGATTGGTTATATACGCAGTAAAAGACCTAATGAAAAAGTGAATCTTCTCCTGCTAAGGGATGGCAAACCATTAAACAAGACAGTTGAATTACTAGACAACAGCTCTTATGTGTATACTATTGAAGAAATTGGAATTTCTGTCCAAGAACAAACAGAATCTATCAAGGATCTTTTTAAAGGACAAAATGGTGTGCTGATTTTTGACACCAACGCTTATAATAGTCAACTAGGATTGAAAGGAAAACTACTTATTGGCATAAATGATGAAAAGGTTAAAAATATTGAGGATGTCAAAAGTGCAGTAGCAAAGGCACAACGATCCGGTGTAATGACCCTAGTGTTTATCAATCAGAACGGCGAACGAGAGCGACTAATCTACCGCAATTAAAACATTTGATTTACATCTCTTAAAGAGCTTCATCGAAGAAGCTCTTTTTTTTAGCTATAATATTTTACGAAAACGTTTGAAATATATACTTTTGCCAACGTTAAGATATTTCAAACAAGCTAAAAAACAACAATGGTAACCACAACAAATTCGTATGAAAAAGAATTAGCTTTTCAGGCAGACCGCCGGAAAGCCAGCATCGAACTCATTAAAATCGTAAGCGATTTATGGTATGAAAATGCAATTGAATTAGTCTTATTCAGAAATCAGCTCATCGACCAAAGCGTTAGCAAGGTCATGACCTTATACAAATATGCTGGAGACTTTGTAAACAAACCCATGTCCATTTTTGAATCTGTAGATATTGCTCAAGCCATTAAGAATATGAATCTACCTCCTGCAAAAATTGATATAGGTAAGCTGACTTATGAATATCATATGAATGAAAATCATCTTTTTGATACCACTTCTTTTGTCATTGACAAACTTCGACATGCTAAAAACTCCAATGCCATTGAACCTAAAGACGTTGTATTATATGGATTTGGTCGCATCGGAAGGGTCCTGGCTAGGGAGCTTATGCAAAACACAGGCATGGGTTCACAATTGCGCTTAAGAGCCGTAGTTATTCGAGGTGAAATCGATAAAGAAGCACTACTTAAACGGGCATCCTTACTAGAACATGATTCTGTTCACGGCATGTTTCATGGTACCGTTGCCATCGATGAACAAAAGAAAGCACTCATAATCAATGGTACTAGCGTGTTTTTTATTAGCGCTACTTCTCCAGAAGCAATGGATTACACCGCCTATGGTATTGAAAAAGCGCTGCTTATCGATAATACCGGGGCATATAGGGATAAGAAATCTCTGAATAAACATCTCAAAGCAAAAGGCATAGAAAAAGTATTATTGACCGCACCGGGAAAGGATATACCCAATATCATTTATGGGGTCAATCAAAAACAATACCCCTTGGATAAACACTCTATTTTCTCTGCCGCCTCCTGTACCACCAATGCTATTGCACCAATATTAAAGGTTGTTGAAGAGAGTCTAGGCATTAAAAAAGGTCACCTACAAAGTATACACGCCTATACCAATGATCAAAACTTGGTAGACAATATGCATCATAAATACAGACGTGGAAGAGCTGCCGCAATCAATATGGTTATTACGGAAACTGGAGCTGGAAGTGCAATATCTAAGGCAATCCCAGCATTAAAAGGCAGGCTAACCTCTAATGCCATTAGGGTGCCGGTTCCTAATGGTTCATTAGCCATCATACATCTTGAATTGCAAAAGAAAACCACACTAAACACTATAAACACCATTCTCAAGAAATACGCCCTGGAGGGCGATTTGGTAGAACAAATCAAATATTCGTTAAACAACGAACTGGTATCAAGCGATATCATTGGGGCTTCTGCGCCTGCTATTTACGATAGTAGCGCTACCATAGTGTCAAGCGACGGAAAAAATATAACGCTTTACATATGGTACGATAATGAATATGGCTACAGTCATCAAGTGATGCGATTAGCCAAGCATATCGCAAAGGTAAGGCGATATACCTACTATTAATAGACAACACACCTTGGCGCATGCTAAGGTGTTGTTTATTTACATAAGTGATCAGCAACTTAAAGTAAGCATTTGCCAAACTCCGACCCAAGCGGAGGTGCGAATTACAATAAATCATTTTGAACTGAGCATTACAAGTACTATTTAAAAGCTTTCTATCTGTTTACAAGGTAATAATAGCACTATTTTAAAGGAATTTTTACATAGAAGTAATTAGGCTAATTCTAATAAAATTCACTGATTATCAATAAGATTCCTAAATCGAGGCTAAAACATTGATAAACTTTTTTATTTTTACGAACAATAACTTAATATTGTGCTCGTTTGCACATAAACATTCACGGAATAGTAACCCCAAATAAACATTATTAACGCATTGACGATGATGACGAAATTCTTTAAAGTAGCAATTCTTATTTTTTTAACCACATTTAATCTTCAGGCACAAGAGGAAGAAGCTGATGAGAAACTATCACTAACTACTGGTAGCATTGAAAATCAATTTGAGTATATTTTTCAAAAATCAAATAATTATCAGGACTACAAAGTGGTCAAAAAGAATTGGTTATACATTCTGAGAAATAACACCCTAGATTCGGTAAAACGTGTCGAAAACGAATTGCTGGTTTCTAAAAACTTATCTGCTGAACAGGAAAAGAAGATAAATGAATTAAATGCACAATTAGCTGAAAGCAACAATAATCTCGCTAATGTAACTGAAGAAAAAGATAGCATTTCATTTTTCGGTGCCTTGATCAACAAGCCTGCCTATAAAGGTATTATGTGGGGAATCGTCGTTGTATTAGTGCTCATTTTAGGCTTATTCGTTTATAGGTTCAAAAATGCCAATATCATAACACAAGAGGCTAAAAAATCTTTATCTGAGCTAGAAGCAGAATATGAAGAACATCGTAGAAAAGCTTTAGAAAGAGAACAGAAAGCGCGGCGTCAACTACAAGACGAAATCAACAAACAAAAGCTTACAAAATCTAAGTAAATAAGATTTAAGATATACCCAATTAAACTCCTTAATAGTTATTAAGGAGTTTTTTTATTTGATAGGTTTTCTTTCTATCAAGCTTAGATGTACTTTTGCAGTACTTTAAAGTACAAGGAGATGAGAATTGATATCATAACAGTATTACCAGAACTTCTAAGAAGTCCTTTTGAGGCCTCCATTTTAAAACGAGCTATCGACAAGGATCTGGTTACTGTGCATTTTCACAATTTGCGAGATTATAGCACCAACAATTATAAAACGGTTGATGATTATCAATTTGGAGGTGGTGCCGGTATGGTTATGATGATCGAACCCATTGATAAGTGCATCAGTGAATTAAAAACGCAACACGACTATGATGAAGTCATCTACATGACCCCAGACGGTGTGACCCTAAACCAAGGAGTGGCTAATACACTTTCTCTTTCCAAAAACCTTATTATTCTATGTGGACATTATAAAGGAGTGGATCAACGCGTCAGAGATCTCTTCGTTACCAAAGAAATATCCATTGGAGATTACGTATTATCAGGTGGTGAACTGGGTGCAGCCGTACTTTGTGATACCATAATAAGATTAATTCCAGGAGTTTTGGGCGACGAAACCTCTGCCCTAACGGATTCCTTTCAGGATGATCTATTAGCCCCACCTGTATATACCAGACCCGCCGAATATAAAGGACATAAAGTACCGGAAATTTTACTGAGTGGGAACTTTCCGAAAATTGAACAATGGCGCGAAGATCAAGCGTATCAGAGAACCAAAGAACGCAGACCCGATTTACTTGATAAAAATAATTTGTAAAAAATTGTATATTAACGAATAATGATTATTTTTGCAACCGATTTCAACTAAACCTCTGACGAGAATCGTGAATGTTTACTTGAATTAATCTATATAAACGTTAAGAAATGGAACCTTTAGTAAAATTTGTACAAGACGAATTTGTTGAAAGAAAGGAATTTCCTGATTTTGCAGCAGGGGATACAATTACTGTATACTACGAAATTAAAGAGGGTGAAAAAAAACGTACCCAGTTCTTTAGAGGTGTAGTTATCCAAAGAAGAGGTACTGGAGCTTCAGAAACCTTCACTATTAGAAAAATGTCCGGTACAGTAGGAGTGGAAAGAATTTTCCCTGTAAATCTACCAGCATTACAAAAGATTGAAATCAATAAAAGAGGAAAAGTTCGTAGAGCACGTATTTTCTACTTCAGAGGTCTTACTGGTAAAAAAGCAAGAATCAAAGAGATTAGAAAATAATCCAAATAAAATACAATTTAGAAACCACGTGCTACACGTGGTTTTTTTATGAACAACTGTTGATAACTCTTGTTTATAAGATGTTGATTAATAAATAGTTAAAAATTTGCATTTCTTAGCTTATTGGTTGTATATTTACAACAGTGTTTAAGAAAGCAGAAAACCAATGCTTCTAAAACGAGTTGTTCTTAAATAGGTTGCCAGCATGATTTCTAATTAGGTTTGGTGAAAGTTTGAATCTTTTTTTAAGGTCAAAAATTAGAAAAAGATCAGTGCCGAAAGCATAGTGGCTGTAGAGTTAAGATGCAAGTAGGAGTTTAGAATCAACGAATCGAAACATCAAGGTTAGATCTTGATTACATTATTGAGAGAACAAGATGTTTCAATTAGAGGTAGTAGTAGTAGTATTGTTGTTGAAGTCGAAAGAAAGAAGCAAAATTTACGAATCTATTTCTAGGAAAGCCATATCAAAGCATATATTGTATTGATATGGCTTTTTCTCTTTAGATCAAGTTATTACATCTTCAAAAATTGCTTGATAATTTACCATTTTCTTAGCTTTCATCTCTTTTTTTAAGGCTTTTCTCATTGTAGATAAAATATTACTTTTTACAGACAAATGCTTTGTTTTCTATGGTCAGAAAAGTGGATTAAATCGTATATTTGTGAAGTTTAATCAAAATTTAGTACTTCAAATAAATGTCACAATCACCTAAAATTCTTTATACAAAAACAGATGAAGCACCAGCTTTAGCTACTTATTCATGGTTAGCTGTTGTAAAGGCTTTTACTGCAACTTCAAATATAGAAATTCAAACAAAGGATATTTCTCTAGCATCCAGAATTTTAGCAGTATTCCCAGATAAATTAAAAGCGGACCAACAAGTTCCTAACGATTTATTGGAATTGGGTAAAATTGCTAAAACTCCTGAAGCTAACATTATTAAATTACCTAACATCAGTGCTTCTATTCCTCAATTGGAAACTGCAATTGAAGAACTACAAGCCAAGGGATTTGACATTCCTAGTTATCCTCACGAGCCTGGCAGTGAAGAAGAGAAGGAAATTAAATCGAGGTATGACGGTATTAAAGGAAGTGCTGTGAACCCTATTCTTCGTGAAGGGAATTCAGATAGAAGAGCTCCTAAGGCCGTTAAAAATTACGCCAAAAAACATCCACATAGCATGGGTGCTTGGAGTGCGGAATCAAAATCTCATGTGGCTACAATGACTAAAGGAGATTTTCGTTCTAACGAAAAGTCACTCACCATGCCAGCTGCTGATACGCTCAAAATTCAGTTGGTAGAAGATAACGGCAACATCACAGTTCTAAAACAAAAGTTAGAAGTTCTTCAAGGAGAAATTATAGATGCCACTGTAATGAGCAAAAAAGCATTAGTTGCTTTTTTGGAACAACAAGTGAAAGATGCTAAAGATAAAGGGGTACTATTCTCTGTACACTTGAAAGCTACCATGATGAAGGTCTCTGACCCTATTATTTTTGGACATGCCGTAAAAGTATTTTTTAAAGAGTTGTTTGAAAAACACAGTGGTTTACTCGATAAAGTTGATGTAAACGCAAACAACGGTTTAGCAGAGCTTTTAGAAAAAGTTCAACTACTTGAAGATAGTGATAGAGCTACTGTTCAAGAGACTATTGATCAAATATTAGAACAACAGCCAGATCTGGCCATGGTAAATTCTGACAAAGGTATTACCAACCTTCATGTCCCTAGTGATGTCATCATTGATGCTTCTATGCCAGCGATGATTCGTAATTCAGGACAGATGTGGAATACTCAAGGAAAATCACAGGATACCAAAGCGGTAATACCTGATAGCAGCTACGCAGCCATATATCAAGAAACTATTGATTTCTGTAAAAAACATGGGGCATTTGATCCTACAACGATGGGAACTGTTCCTAATGTTGGACTTATGGCACAAAAAGCTGAAGAATATGGTTCACATGATAAAACCTTTGAGATTCCAGTAGATGGTGTTGTAGAGGTCTTAAATAATAAGGGTGAGGTTATATTAGAACATAAGGTTGAAGCCGGCGATATCTGGAGAATGTGTCAGGTGAAAGATTTACCAATTCAAGATTGGGTAAAACTTGCGGTAAACAGAGCACGTGAATCGAACACGCCTGCAGTATTCTGGTTGGATGAAAATAGAGCTCATGATGTGGAGTTGATCAAAAAAGTAAATACTTATCTAAAAGATCACGACACTCAAGGACTAGATATTCAACTCCTGTCTCCTGCAAAAGCTACAATTTATACCCTAGCTAGAATTAAAGAAGGAAAAGACACTATTTCAGTAACAGGTAACGTACTACGAGATTTCCTAACAGATCTTTTCCCGATACTAGAGGTTGGAACTAGTGCCAAAATGCTTTCTATAGTTCCTCTTATGAATGGTGGTGGATTATTTGAAACCGGTGCTGGTGGTTCTGCTCCTAAGCACGTTCAACAGTTCTTGGAAGAAGGTCATCTGCGTTGGGATTCACTTGGTGAATTTCTTGCATTAACTGTTTCCCTTGAACATTTTGGTAATGTAAATAACAATCCAAAAGCTCTGGTTTTAGCAGATACCTTGGATCAAGCAACTGAGAAGTTCCTTGAAGAAGATAGATCCCCTTCTAGAAAAGTTGGTGAGCTTGACACAAGAGGAAGCCATTTCTTTTTAGGAATGTATTGGGCACAAGCGCTAGCTTCACAATCACAGGATGCCGAGTTAAAAGCAACCTTTGAACCTGTTGCTAAAGCCTTAACGGAGAAACAAACCGTTATTGTTGATGAAATAAACCGAACACAAGGAGCAGCAATAGATCTTGGCGGGTATTATCAACTTGATGTTGACAAGACTACCAAGGCTATGCGTCCTAGCAGTACCTTTAACGACATTTTAGATACTCTTTAATCGTCAAAAGCATAAGATACTCCTAATATTATATCAAAACCTCCATTATCTATGGAGGTTTTCTTATTTTTAAGGATAGTAATCCAATGCATATATGTGTTATAGAGACAGACTTATAGTGTTGATCCTTTTTTGCGTTGGTACGATCGGTTACTGCCAAGAAAAAATTACACTAAGCGGAGTGATCACTGATCATAACAGCAATGAAACCCTCATTGGGGTTACTGTAATAATTTCAGATCTCAACATAGGTACTACAACTAATGATTACGGATTCTACTCTATAACATTACCCAAAGGAACACATAGTATAATGGTGAGTTATCTAGGCTATCAGTCCATCATTCAAGAATTCACCTTTTCCAGAGCAACGAAACAGAATTTTAAATTACATCCCAGTACTGAATTACTACAAGAGGTGGTGTTGCAAAAAGACGTTGAAAAGCTCAATGTAAAAAGCCCCCAAATGAGTGTAAATAACCTAAGTATTGCCACTATTAAAAAAATACCAGCGGTGCTAGGAGAAACCGATATCATTAAATCCTTATTGTTATTACCAGGGGTGAGTAATGCCGGCGAGGCATCCTCAGGCTTTAATGTCAGAGGTGGTGCTACAGACCAGAACTTAATCCTTTTAGATGAGGCCACCATATTCAACTCAGACCATTTATTCGGCTTCTTTTCAGTTTTTAATTCTGATGCCGTCAAAAATGTAAAACTTTATAAAGGAGGAATTCCGGCTCGCTATGGTGGAAGGGTCTCCTCTGTGTTAGATATTTATCAAAAAGATGGTAATAGCAACAACTTTCATCTCACCGGAGGCATAGGTGTACTTTCGACTCGATTATTGGCTGAGGGCCCCATGGTTAAAGATAAAAGTTCGTTTCTAATAGGTGGAAGAAGCTCATATGCACATTTATTTTTAAAATTTGGAGACAATGATAATACAGCATTTTTCTACGATCTAAATACAAAGCTTAATTTCAAAATAAATGACAAGAATTCGATTTACCTCTCTGGTTATTTCGGCCGCGATGTTTTCGATGTTGATGAAAGTTTTAAAAATTCGTATGGAAACACTCTTGCAAATCTTCGTTGGAATCATCTGTTTTCAGACAAACTATTTTCAAATCTTTCCCTTATATATAGCGATTATTACTACGGCCTCACCCTAGATTTTGTCGGTTTTAAATGGAACAGCGGTATTCAGAATTTCAATGTGAAATACGACCTAAGACATTACCTCTCCAACGGTCTAGAGTTGCAGTATGGTTTGCAAAACATCTATTACAAATTTAACCCTGGAGAGGTTATTCCCCAGAATGAGCTCTCCCAGGTGAACTATTTAAAGTTAATCGATAAATATGCCAATGAAACCGCTGCCTATATTCAGGTGGATCAACAGTTAACGGATAGAATAACCTTGGCCTATGGGCTGCGTTTTAGTCATTTCAACCGACTTGGGCAAAGTGAATATTACACCTATGAAGATGACATGCCGGTTCGATTTAATGAGAGCATGGGTATCTACGAAAAAGCAACTCCTATAGATACGGTTTCCTCGAGCAAAAGTACTTCACTTATAACCTTTAATAACTTTGAGCCTAGGTTTGCATTATCCTATCTCATTGATGATTCTCAATCTGTAAAGGCGAGCTACAACAGGATGTCGCAATACCTACACCTGATTTCAAACACAAGCTCCCCCACTCCTTTGGACGTTTGGACGCCAAGTGGTCCCTATATAAAACCGCAAATACTCGATCAATACGCCATTGGCTATTTTAAAAACTTCAAACAGCGTTATTCCTTAGAAGCTGAATTGTTTTACAAATACATCAAAAACAGAATAAACTATATAGACGGAGCCGATCTTATTGCTAACCAAGCCATTGAACAGGTAATTTTAAATGGAAAATCACGAGCCTATGGAATGGAGATATTGTTTAAAAAAAGCTCAGGAAATCTGCAGGGATGGTTGTCCTATACCCTTTCGAGATCCGAACAGAAGACACCAGGTAGAACCCCGGATGAACCAGGGATTAACCACGGGAAGTGGTATAAGACTCCTTATGATAAAACCCATGACATTTCCCTTACCGCCAATTATAGTTTGTCCGACCATTGGAGTTTAGGAAGTACTTTTATTTTTCAAACAGGAAGACCGACGACCTATCCGGTTGGGCAATACCAATATGAGGGTACAACTTTTCCAAATTATGGATCGCGGAATGAGGATCGTCTCCCCTATTATCATCGACTAGATTTTGCTGCGACCTATATTCCACATCCCGAAAAGAAGAAAGGATGGCGAGGTGAGTGGGTCTTTAGCGTTTATAATATTTACAATCGAAAAAACGCGGCTTCTCTAACTTTTAGGGAAGACGTAGAAACCAAACAAAACGAGGCAGTAAAACTCTCTATCTTTGGTATTATACCTTCTATAACTTATAATTTTAGATTTTAATATGAGATCCTTTTGTTATATAATCGGTTTAATTCTCTCCTTGGCGTGTTGGTCCTGCGAAGAGGTTGTGGAGGTTGATGTAGATACTGCACCCCCCAGACTTGTTGCTGAGGCCTCTATTAATTGGACCACAGATACTGACGGAAGACTGCAACGTATTACCCTAACCCAAACGACTCCATATTTTGAGTCTTTACCATCCCCTGCCACTGGCGCAACAGTATATATAGAAAACACAGAAGGTCAGCGTTATGATTTTATTGAAGATGGAACATCTGGGATTTACACCAGTGATGAGTTCACTGCACAACTTGACATGTCTTACACCTTGTCTATTCAATATCAAGAAGAATTATACCAAGCTACAGAAAGCATGGTCACCGTAACCGATCTCGCCTATATCACCCAGAATGATGGTTCCGTATTTTCCAATGACTATATCGAGCTTAAGGCTTATTTTAAGGATCCTGTTGAAGAGGAAAACTATTATTTCTATAAATTTGAAGCACCAAACGATCATACCATCAATGTAACGGAAGATCGATTGCTCAACGGAAATGAAATGTTTGGCATATTTGTAAGCGAAGAAATTAAAAAAGGAGACCAAGTAAAGGTAAGTCTCTATGGTGTTTCAAAACAGTACTACAATTATATGTATACACTCATATCTCAATCCGGTGAGAGTATGGGGCCCTTTATAACACAGCCAGCCACCGTAAAAGGAAATATTTTGAATATCAGTAATCCAGAAAATTTTGCCTTAGGTTTTTTCAGGGTCTCTCAAGAAGACACCTATACCTATGTGGTGGATTAGGAGTCCGCCTTATAGAACCTAGTTACTTACTGATTCCTTTTAATATACTCTGGGCCATAAAATTACGTGCAGAATCAATTAATTTAGAATTTTAATTAGGATATTGCACGCGTTCATTCCATAAATCGCATCAGGGATAAACTCGGCACAATCTGTAAAGTATTAACTAATAATCTTTACTTTTGCCAGATAAACTACCCAACCTCGCATAGGGATGGAATGGGTTTTAAACCTGAATAAATATGAATAATAGTGCAACACATAGCAGTAGATTTTCTGACGCGGTTTACAGCGCGTTCAAGGGTAGCTATGAGAGATGTATTAAGATCTGCATCATTATCGCTTCAACAATTGTAACGCTTAAAGCACTAAGTAGTTCGTTTACCGATTTGTTTAGACGCAACACAGGTTTAACTAGTATATCGAGGGTCAACAACTACAACAGGGACATGATAAAGCAATCTGACTTTAATGAAAATCTTTTCTTGCCATTCCATCTCAGAAATGGTATTACCAGAGGCATTAGCTTCCCCATATGGGTTGAAGGCGCAATATGGCCTGCTGTTCGGTAGGCAAAAACTAAATTTTAAATGTTAATTTCATATTGCAAGATTGATTTATAATTACAGAACAAAAAAAGAAAGTTATTAACAAAGGGAACGCTGCTTCCCTCCCATCCACTTAGGTAGAATGGGTTTCCACATGATATTTATGAAATTTACAAGAACTACAGAACAAGAATCACATTACAACAACTTGGAAAAAATGTCGATTCTAGAATTGCTCCAGAATATAAATAAGGAGGATCAAACTGTTCCACAGATAGTAAAACAGTCTATACCACAGATTGAAAAACTAGTGGAGGCCATTGTTCCAAAATTAAAAAACGGCGGGAGATTGTTCTATATTGGTGCAGGTACAAGTGGCCGATTAGGTGTGGTTGACGCATCGGAATGTCCACCTACATTTGGTGTTTCTGAAGATTTGGTTATTGCACTAATTGCAGGTGGAGATAAAGCCATTCGCAAGGCAGTAGAAAATGCAGAAGATAGTAAAGATCAAGGTTGGGAAGATTTATTGAAACATAAAATTTCATCAAATGATGCTGTTATCGGGATTGCGGCTTCAGGAACAACTCCATATGTCATAGGCGCGCTTGAAAAATGTAATCAACAAAACATCATTACAGGCTGTATTAGCTGTAACCAGAATAGCCCCATGTCTTTGGTGTCACAGTATCCGATTGAAGTTATTGTAGGTCCGGAGTTTGTAACAGGAAGTTCCCGAATGAAGGCTGGTACAGCACAAAAACTAGTGCTTAACATGATTTCAACTTCCTTAATGATTCAATTAGGACGTGTAAAAGGGAATAAGATGGTGGATATGCAGCTGAGTAACCACAAATTAGTAAATCGTGGAATCCAAATGATTGTAGATGAAATTGGAGTATCTCAGCAGCTAGCAAAGCAGCTATTAGAATCCAATGGTAGTGTACGTAAAGCTGTAAATGCATACCGAAATGAATAATAATACGCATAAAACAGATAGAGCCTTATTCCTAACTAGTTTAAAGTACTTTGCATATACAGTAATGTTGATGTTTAGTGCACCTGTGGTCATCTATCAGGCATTTAAAAATCAAGGGCATCCGTGGTACTGGCCTGTGCTTATATTTGGTATAATCCTAGCAATAGCGGCTATTATAATGGGATTCTACAGCTTGAAGGTCATTATGAAATCATTCTTTGGTCCCAAAAAATAACAAAGAATTTTCTTTATTCAAATCCTCTAAAGGCCAAAGTGACTAAATTCAAAAAGTGCCGAATCTAAATGGATATAGACTCAGCACTTTTCGTGTAATAATCAAGAAATTTAATTGACTATAACTCCTTGATTTTTATATTTTTCCAAAACACTTTAATCCCACCACCGTCATGGATTTGTAAGGCTATTTTACCTGAAGCTTCTCCAATTTTCTCATCTGTGAAATCAACCATTTCTTTTCCGTTTAACCAGGTTGTTACGTGATCGCCAACAACTCTAACTTTCATTGTATTCCACTCACCAAATTTCAAATACTGATCTTTCTCTTTAGCAGGCTTGATCAACCATCCACGTCCGTAAGATTCGTATACCCCACCTGTATCGTGATTCGGTGGTGCAACTTCTGCTTGCCATCCTGAAATTTTCGTTCCCTCAATATCTGATCTAAAGAAAATTCCACTATTACCGTTATCCTCTTGCTTGAACTCGGCAGTGATTTCGAAATCTTTAAATGTCTTATCAGTTGCCAAATATCCGTACTGCTTATCTGGACCACTCTCAGACACTAATAATCCTTCATCATTGACATACCATTTCTCAGTACCGTAAACTTGCCACCCATCAAGATTTTTACCATTAAAAAGTGATGAAGTGGATTGACAAGATGTCGATACTCCAAGAAGTAATAATCCTATCATTGTGATTGCTATTCTCATAAAATTAATTTAGATAATAATGTTAATAATTCGATTTGCGCAACCAAGATAAGGATTTATAGTAACAATACAACATGATATAACTTTCATTTTCTTGTGTTAGTTGCACTATCAGTTGCTTTTTTTAATTTACGCTTTTTGCCTTATAAAAGACACGTTGTAATGAAGGCCTGACATTTAATTTATAAATATTAGAGTGTGAACGGTTTGGATACACCCTATTGGATAGAAATATAAAAAGAATATTGTGCACGGGATCTGCCCAAATATAAGTGCCCGTAAACCCACCATGTCCAAAACTTTCTGGGCTAACTTCTGGTGCCGGGGACGCTTTTGAGATATCCAGTTCCGCATTTCCAAGCAAAGGTTTATCAAAACCTAACCCCCTTTTATTATCATTCTCCGGATATTGAACCGAGGTAAACTCCTTTAAAGTCTTTTCTGAAATAAAACGCTTTCCTGCATATACACCCATTGATTGGTACATAAACATAAGCTTGGCCAGGTCTTCAGCTGTTCCAAAAAGGCCTGCATTACCCGATACCCCCCCTAAAAGACCAGCATTCTCATCGTGAACCCAGGATTTTACAAGTGTATTTCGAAAAATGGTATCAACTTCCGTGGGTACAATTAGTGAATCAGGGTATTTTCCCTTGGGGTTAAACATTAAATTCGTTGCACCTAATGGTTTATATATAGAATCTAATAGATAATCCTCATACGAGATACCAGTCATTTCCTGAATCATTTTAGGGTACAACATAAAGCTAAGTCCTGAGTATTTATATTTCTTAATCGGAGATACTTTGGAGCGATTCAATATTCTATACATCTTCTTAGGAAAGTTTTTGTTGATGTATAGTCCATCATAAATCTGGGTCGGAAATCGTCTACTTGGTTCAGTGCGTACAAACCTTCTCTTGAATTTGCCGTCCTTCATAACTTCATTGACAAAGACATAATACGGTTGCAAACCAGCCTGATGTGCAAGAACCTCACGAACAGTTAATTTTTTTTTGTCCTCCCTATGGCGCCAATCCTTCCAATAGGTACTAAACTTTTCATCCAGGTCTATTTTCCCTTGATCAACCAATTGCATTAGAATTGGTAGAGGTCCACTAATTTTAGTTACTGATGCTAAATCGTATAAGTCGTTATTAGTCACTGCATGAAGGCTGTCATAGGTATAAAACCCGAAGGACTTGTGGTAAATAATGGAATTATTTTTAGCGACCAATAATTGAGCACCAGGAAAGGCTTGTTCTGCTATAGCCGTGTTCATAATGGAGTCCACTTTTTTATTAATGTACTCAGAATTAAGTCCTTCCATTTCCGGCAGTGCATATCCAAGGCGAACAGGATCTACAATTTTTAGTCCACTTCCTTTATCAAAAATAGATGAAACAGGATTTTTTAAGGTACCAGAACAGCTACTTCCACCAAAAATAAGTGAACCCGCCTGTAATTGATTGGCTAGCGTATTATTTTCTAACTGAAACAATACATCTGAATCAAACAAATAATCATTGAAACTATAGTGTTCTAATGCTTCAAAACTCACTGCAATCACATGGGTATCCACAGATAACTTAGTCAATTCATAGAGCAACTCCCAATTGATATTGTGACCTGATAAGGCATAGATTATATAATTATAAGCTTTAAGCCTTGAAATATTAAAGTTGTCATTATTCAAAATGGTAATCGTCGTATACTTCTGTAAGGTATTTTGAAAGGCATCCAAGTTTTGATCACTTAAGTTGATATAAGCAATACGAGCATCTTCTAAATTTTCAATTGGAATCGTCCCAGCATCATTATTTAGCAGGACACATGATGAAGAATCGCTACGCTGTCCTAAGAGAGTAAATGAACAAAACAATAAACAAATTAAGCTAAATGCGGTAGATACTTTCATTTGATAAAACAGTTTAAACTGCAATTTATAAAATAGAAAGTTGGCATGCTGTCTTTTGCAGGTTTATGCTTGAGAAAAGGGCAAAAAAAAATCCTGATGCTTTAAAAACATCAGGATCTTTAAAAGAAGGCGGCGACCTACTCTCCCACTTACGTAGTACCATCGGCGCTGGCGGGCTTAACTTCTCTGTTCGAGATGGGAAGAGGTGAGCCCCGTCGCTATAACCACCTTAAATTTTAACTGTACTTATAGTACAGTGTTCCATTAAAGGAACTAATAAGTTA
>NZ_JBLWZP010000007.1:0-220545 GCF_048266365.1 Galbibacter sp.
CTCATAATCTCTATTACTACGGCGAATCGTAGCAACAAGAACATCCTTGTGAACATCTATACCGCATCCAACGGTGATAACCTGCTCGAAATCAATTGCTCCCATGATACATCTGTTTTTTATACTAAAGTTAAGAAAAAAACTCATGGGTGTTTGCGTGCGCTAAATCATGGGTATTTCATAACCTTTTAATTTAAAAATTCATAGATGAGTTTTTCACTACCTGCGGGTAGAATAATTATTGTTGTAGAATTGTCTAATCTTACAGCACCGTATTTTTGACTGTACAAATTCATTAGTTTTATCTCATTTTCTTTTTTTTTCTTCTTGTACATCGAAAGCAAGATATCCTTCTTTGCCTTGAATGAAACTTTGTCTACAAGCAAAAGCTATTAAACAACCTGCAACTCGCTCGTATCTTTTTTTATCACCTCTGTTATGCGGTGCAACCTCAACGAAAGCCATATAAACTTGATGAGGACTTTTAGTATCTATTATTAAGCATCCCTCAATTATATCAGGTGTTTTGTCGGTCGTTAAAATGTAAGTCTCAAAGTCTTTCCTTTTTGAGTGTTTACAAAAATTATACATATTGTACAATTTTATTTTAAATGAATGCCAACGTGATTGTATATGATTTGTTGCGTGTTTAAGCACCTAATCTAGCAAATAAAAACCGAGTATATAATCCGCGAGGATTTTCGTAAGTAGGCTAGAGCTAGCAATAAAATTATATACGTGTGTGTGCCCAGCATCGGCAGCTTTTTAATTTGCTGAAAGGTAAATAATTAATCTAGAGGGTGAAAGTCCCTTACGGGCAAGGGTAACGCCTTGAACCATTAGTAAGCCGAAAGGTTTGCTATCTGCGAAGATAGGGCTGTAGGAAGCGGGGCTACAAAACCCGGTACTGATTAACAGGAACCGTATAAGAGGCATATTTGCTTGGGTAAGCGGCCACATCATTGTAATGCCCAGAGGATGGATACACTGGGGCATGTTGCCCCCCCCCTACTGGAGGTCATTTTCAGCACTGCCATTCCGGCGGATGTTGGATCACCAGAATATCCAAAAGTACACCAAAAGTGTCTCCGAATGATGCACATTAGCGAACAACGAACAAATAAAAAAATAAAAAACCCCTGTAAAAACAATGTTTCACAGGGGTTTTTCGTACTCGAGGTGGGAATCGAACCCACACTCCCGAAAGAACTGGATTTTGAATCCAGCGCGTCTACCAATTCCGCCACTCGAGCATATTTAAAAAGCCTATGGTAGCATTGGGCTATTTTAGGGATGCAAATCTATAAAAAAAATTCAATAAGCAAACTAAAAATACTAAGATTTATCCTTCTTCAGTTGAAATAAATGTCTAAATTTGCACCTCGATTTGTATAATGCACTTTAATTAACTATTAAACAACGTAATAGAAATGCCTTATTCGGTACCAGAACCAAAGATATTTGCGTGTACGCAAAGTAAAGTTTTAGCTGAAAAAATCGCAAAAGCCTTTGGAGCGGAACTAGGGAATGTCGCCTTTACGCGGTATAGCGATGGTGAGTTTCAACCATCGTTTGAGGAATCTGTTAGAGGGTCGCGTGTTTTTATTATAGGTTCTACAAATCCAAGTTCTGAAAATTTAATGGAAATGTTGCTAATGTTAGATGCAGCGAAAAGAGCATCAGCAAGACACATTACGGCTGTTATACCTTATTTCGGATGGGCCAGACAGGACAGAAAGGACAAGCCTAGAGTTCCAATTGGAGCTAAGCTGGTGGCGAAGTTACTCGAGGCTGCCGGAGCGACAAGAATAATTACCATGGATTTACATGCGGATCAAATTCAAGGCTTTTTTGAAAAGCCTGTTGACCATATGTTTGCTTCCACTGTTTTCTTGCCGTATTTGCAGGATTTGAAATTGGAGAACTTGACAATAGCATCCCCTGATATGGGTGGTTCTAAGAGGGCTTATGCCTATTCTAAGTATTTAACTTCAGATGTAGTGATTTGTTACAAACAAAGAGCTGCAGCAAATGTGATTGAACATATGGAGCTTATCGGTGATGTTACTGGTAAGAATGTAGTTCTAGTAGATGATATGGTTGATACTGCAGGTACTTTGACAAAGGCGGCAGACTTGATGATAGAAAGGGGTGCGATAAGCGTTAGAGCCATTGCAACTCATGCGCTACTATCCGGAAACGCATATGAGCGAATTGAAAACTCCAAATTATCAGAATTGATCGTAACGGATTCAATTCCACTCATGCAGCAGAGTGAAAAAGTTAAGGTTATTAGCTGTGCAGAGTTGTTTGCAGATGTAATGCACAGAGTGCATCACAACACCTCAATTAGCTCGAAATTTTTAATGTAAATAATTAATTTTTTATATATAATGAAGTCAATTACAATTAAAGGATCTCAAAGAGAAAGCGTGGGCAAGGTATCGACCAAAGCCTTACGTAATGCTGGAAAGGTTCCTTGCGTAGTATACGGAGGGGATAAAGCACTACACTTTTCAGCTGACCAAAAAGCATTCAAAGACTTGGTGTACACTCCAAATGCGCACACTGTAGTTATTTCATTGGAAGATGGAGCAACTCACAATGCTATCTTGCAAGACATTCAATTTCACCCAGTAACAGATGAAATTTTACACATTGATTTTTATCAATTGGTAGATGACAAAGAAGTTACTATTGAAATCCCGGTAAAAACTGTAGGTGTTGCACCAGGAGTTTTAGCAGGTGGTGTGTTACGTCTTAACAGCCGTAAACTAAGAGTAAAAGCTTTACCATCAAATCTTCCGGATTTTATTGAAGCTAATATTTCAGAACTTGAAATCGGAAACAAATTATATGTTACCAAACTTGCGAATGATAACTATAAAATCGTACACCCGGACAATACAGTAGTATGTCAAGTTAGAGTATCTCGTGCTGCAATGAAGGCCGCCCAGGATGCTGCTAAAGAAGAAAAATCTGCTGCGAAATAGTAAGCAAAAGTATTTAATAGTATTTACTATATTACTAGGCATCTCATTTTGGGATGCCTTTTTAAATTATATAGCATTAGAATATGATAAGCTTTCTAAAAAACCTTTTAACTAAAAGCGATAGTAAAAATAATTCCATAATGAAAAAATATTTGATTGTCGGCCTTGGAAACATTGGTTCTGAATATGAAAACACTAGACATAATATAGGATTTAAAGTGTTGGATCATTTGGCTAAAAAAGAAGAGCTGAGTTTTGAACCTAATAAATTAGGGGCTGTAACCAATTATAAGTTTAAAGGAAGAACTTTTGTATTGTTAAAGCCAAGTACCTACATGAATCTAAGTGGTAAAGCTGTTCGTTATTGGATAACGAAGGAAAAAATACCTTTAGAAAACATTTTAATCATTACTGATGATATTAACCTAAGCTTCGGCACCATACGTTTAAAAACTAAAGGAAGCGATGGAGGACACAATGGTCTGAAGGATATTCAATTGCAGTTGGGGACACAACAATACGCTCGTTTTCGTTTTGGTATTGGAGCTGAATTTTCAAAAGGAAAACAAATTGATTATGTGTTAGGTGAGTGGAGTTCAGAAGAGGAGTCAAAATTAACCGAACGTTTGGAAAGAGCTAGAGAGCTTATTAAGTCCTTTGGAACTGCCGGTGTTCAAATTACGATGAATACATTCAACAACACTTAAAACAAGGGGGGTAAATCATTCGATTTTAAATTGTCCAACAGCAGAGGGCGTCCTATTTCCGGCCTGATCCAAGGTGTTGACGTACCAATAATACACATTTGGGGTTAAGGGAGCTAAGGTATAGGTCTGATCAGTTAACCCACTAACCAATCTCGTTGTTGGCGGGTTGGCGGAATCCAAATACACTTCGTACTCGCTAATGTCATTATCGACATCAGTACCATTCCAATTTAACTCGATATTTGTAGTGCTGTAGGTTGTACTGCCCGATTTAGGAGTTAGAAGCTCGGCTGGAAACGGAGGATAACTTAATACCCCTTCTCCGGCATTGTAAAATTTCCAAAGATTACTGGTGGTGCTATCGCCACTTTTTGTGTTTATAGATATGACAAACCAAGAGAACGGTGTGTTTCTAGAAAGTGTAATTTCTTTAAAGGTCTCTGTGGTAGTATATGTCTCAATGCGATTGGATAGCAGGTTTCGAACTGTCAGTGTGAAGTTATCTGCGCCCTTATTAGGTTCCCACTCAAAAGTGATGTTACTCCTGTCCTGATCAATAACAACACCCTGAGTACACGTCTGGTCCTTCTCGGGAAATAAAAGAGTAGCTATTTCTGGTTTGGTTGGTCGTGGATTGTCATCTTTACTATTGCATGCAATTCCAATGATAACTAAACCAAGTATAAGGAATATCTTTTTCATTTGTTATTATTTTTACAGCGATTCACTATCGTTTAACCAATTTAATCATTTGTGAAACGGTTTTATTTTCTGCCCTAAGAACATATGTGCCAGAAGAAAATTCAGAAGCATCTAACCGTATGCTACCTTGACTATCGGTGTTAGTGTCGAAGTTTATTAACATTCGGCCACTGAGATCATAGACTGAAATATTGAAGTAGGTGTCCTTAAAGGGAGTCTGAAGTTGTAATTCGTTTTGAAAAGGATTAGGATAGGCTAAAAATGTATCCTCAGAAACAAAAATTTTCTCAAATGTACCTTGGCAACTTTTATCTGTACGGACCAGAAGCTTATTGATACCTTCTACTAATCGAAGTTCAATGGATCCCCTATTGGTCTTGAATTCATTTCCGTTGAGGTTTATGGTATAGAGATCTGAACCTGTGAGTTCGAGATTTAGTTTATCGCCATCCAATTGCTTGGCGTATACGGATAGTTGTTCTGGTTGATTGATTACCACATTAAAACACTGTTGATAATCGGCATTTTGTGCTACGGTGAAACAAAGCGAATAGGTACCGGAAGCCAGTGAGGTAAAACTGCTGATTTGGTTTAGATTTAAGGAAAGATCAGTTCCATTTCCGGTTAGCCTCGCAGTATAGTCATAACTAGAATCTGCGATATCAATTTTGATAGACCCATCATTTTGATCAATACAACTTTCCGCCGTCAGGGTAAGGTGATAATTTTGCTCAGCAATGCTGAAAATTTCACAACCATTAACATCAACTTTTGTTCCAATAGGGGTGTCCGGGCACATGTCGTCCGTATCTAGTACACCATCTTGATCTGAATCCATGATGTATTGCCCGCTTATGCATATATTAAGTCCGAAACTATTTATACTGCCGCCGTCATGGCTATTACTGTCTTCAACGACTAGCTGCCATAAGCCTTTACTGGGTTCACCTTCTAGAACTGAGAGGGGTTGTTCTGGTGATACTTGACCGCTGAGCGATGGAACTTCAAATAAGCACATGATTGTATTACCTTGATCTGTAAAAGTAGCATTGATATCTCTTTGGTTACCACATTGCTGTGTTAGTAAGGAAACCTTGGTGCCTGAAGGAGATATTAATGAGATACTTAAATCTTCTAACCAGGAATGTGAAATATTGACAATAACACTTACTTGACTAATCTCTCCAGCTTCTAAGAAATCAATAGTGCTGGAAACCGTGGAAGCTCCAGAGGCAGATATCGGGACTATGGTAGAGTTGCTTTCGGTTTTACAGGATATATTTATGGTCGTAAAACTAAATGTGTTAGAAAAACTTCCTTCACCACAGGTGTTAATTGGCTTAACTCTCCAGTAATACGTAGTGGTAGGCTCTAAGTTTTCAACGCCATATTCTGTTGAATTTACGTGCCCTGTACTATGGATACTGCTAAAATCTGCAGCGGTGGATACCTGGACCTCAAATTGACTTGCATTTGAATAAGGTTCCCAGGTTAATATACTTTGAATCGGAGCATCTGTTTGTTGGTTCAAAGGTGATTGTAGCATAACAGCATCCATGGCTGTACTATACACTGATATTTGAATCGGGTACTCCTTAACACCTCCAGTTTGAGATTCCGCAACTATGGTGAAAGTGCTGGGTCCCGGTGGAAGCGTGCCAGTTCCACCTATGCTTATTGTAATTTCTGTGTCATCTGCACTCGCTTGGTTTTGACTAAAATTTACTATTAGGCCTGGAGGAACATCAGTGGCAGAAAAATTTGTGTTATCACTATAACCTAAATAAGTATTATATGTAAATGGAATGTCTAAATTTTGTGGTTGACAAACCTGATACTCCAAGGTATCAAAAAGGAGTGCAAAGTTGGCTGGATTGATTGCTAAAACCGCTTTGTTTATAGCAAAGAAAATATTGTTTGCAGCCTTTATCATAATTCTAGCATTCGTACTAGTGATATCCCCGGGGATAACGACCCTAGAGCTCCCATCATTTTCTGCATTTTCTCTAAGCAATACAGGCGCCTCAAGATTCGAATCTAAGACGAGATATATGTTGACAAAATCTGCTTGAATTGGAAGTTCATTGGTATGTGCGACATTCCAATTGATGGTGTAAACTTCTCCTCCGCTTAGTGTTTCTGTGGTGTTTTGTGAGGTGATCTCAAATGCTTCACCAGTGTCTAAAGTAGTGACAACAAGATTCGATCGAGCAACTTGTCCGCCTACAGGATTATTGTCTCTTACTAATAAAGAAAAATTTAAATCTCTTGAAACCTCAGGTATGACTTCCCATGTTGGTGATAAGTTGTTCGTCAGTAGAGCCTCTGCATTAGGGAAAAACCGTTTCGAAGACAGTTTTGGTGGGCGAGAACGAAATAGGGGACCAACCTTTGAATCAGGCATAGGAGGCTGAGCGGCAATCTCATTGTCTTGCTGCTCCCAAGAATAGGTCAATACATCCCCGTCAGCATCACTAGTGGTGGCGTCGAGTACAAAGGCTGTCCTGGCAGGAATAGTATAATTCGACAATGCTGTAATCACTGGAGCTTGATTTACAATAGGAGTCTCAGTAGCACAACTACTATTGCCATAGATGATGTTATCCCAAATTTGAGAAATACTTACCGCATGGAAATAGGCATCACTATTGCCTTGTACGTTATCCGGGCAAATACCGGCATAACTCATTACAGTGGATCCACTACCCGGTTCGACTGCAGTAGCGTTTGTTCTATTGGAATTACAAGAGTTGTTAAAGGTGTGTGTCGCTCCGAATTGATGCCCCATTTCGTGAGCGACAAAATCAATATCGAAGGAGTCCCCTTTAGGAGAGAAATAGCCTGTAACTCCTCTAGCCTTATTGGTGGTACAAACAGAGCGCAATTGTGCAATACCATCACCACCTGAGTTGGTTTTCGTAAAAACGTGGCCTATGTCGTAATTCGAGACGCCGATTGCAGTGTCAATAAGGGGTTGAATTTCTTTATTAATTATGGTCTCAGAATTATTGTTGGTAAGTCCGTCTGTTTCCGGATCCAAAAATATTAAGAGATCATTGTTGTCGATAATTTGCAGGCGGATTGCCAAATCATTTTCATAAATACTATTTACGCGTGTAATTGTGGTATTCATAGCCGCTAATACTGCCGTTCTCTTCTCTTCAGCAGTAGCTGTGGTGAGATTGGCTTGTTCTATATGAAATTGAGAATATTCTGCGGAACATGCCAATGCAAGCCTGTAGGTTCTTAAGGTGCTGTCGTCCACAGGACGTAACATAAGGTCTGTCTCAGTTGAACTGGTACTATAGCTGACAGGATCCTGCTGAACTCTACAGCTAAATTCCGTAGTATTAAATCCCTTCTTATCTACCAGGTAATAGGTGTTGGATTGATTTTTGGCTGGGTTAATATAGGTGGACTTCCCATGAGCATGATCCTTTATTAAACCGTGAAAACCTTGTTGGTCAACTGAAAAATAAATTTGTACCAAGGGATTACTGACTGATGTCCCTTTGTAAGATTTAATAGATGGATATTTATTGGACAATTTTTCTGATAATACACTGTGTTCTTGAACGAGGAACTGTTCAAAATTGTTTTCTGAAATCGGAAAACTTACAAGGGTTCCTGAAATTCTAGAGGCTTGATTTCTGTTAGATTTTGAGCTTAATGGAAGTTTTTTTTTGAATTCGGAAAGCTCCAATTGAAAGTAAGCGGGGGTGTGGGTTGGTTTGATGAGATTATTTTTCGCGCTAATTACTGATTTACTCCATAGATTCTTTTCTTGAGAATACATTGAGCTACAATAAATTAGGATGATAAACCCCAGTAATAAACGTGAAACTTTGCCCATTTTTACTTACAGTGAGGGAATAAAAATAGTTAAAATTACGCTCTTAATTTTAAAAAATGCCAAATACCCGCCCTCCTAGCCTTAATTATTCTCTTTTTAATTCGTTATTTTGTGGTATGAGTTTAATATTAAAGAACGCATAAGTGATTATCAAAAGAAATCTTTTTGACAAAGACGAAGACTATCACACGGTTGTCACCATTGGAACCTTTGATGGAGTTCATGTCGGACACCGAAAAATCATCGATAAGCTGGTCACCAATGGCAAGGCTAATAAGCTTCGGTCTACTATACTTACTTTTTTTCCTCATCCACGGATGGTATTGCAACAGGCAACTGATTTAAAACTGCTCAATACCTTAGATGAGAAAATAGCAATACTTGAAAAATCCGGATTAGATCAATTGATAATTCATCCTTTTACAAAGGAGTTTTCACGTATGAGTGCGGAACAGTTCGTCAAAGAGGTGCTTGTAGAACATATTAATGCAAAGAAGGTGATCATCGGTTACGATCATCGCTTTGGTAGAAACCGTACAGCCACTATTGACGACCTGGTGAACTTTGGTGAAAAGTATGATTTTGAAGTTGAACAAATCACTGCTGAGGAGGTTGATGAAGTGTCTGTGAGTTCCACCAAAATTAGAAAAGCATTAAAGGAAGGAGATATCGAAACTGCCAATGCATTTTTAGGATATTCTTATATGCTGAGTGGGGTGGTCGCTCGCGGAAGAGGTATAGGAAGAGACTTAGGTTTCGCCACCGCGAATATTCACATTGAAGAACAGTATAAATTAATCCCTAAAGAAGGAGTTTATGTGGTTAGAACCTTTTATCGAGGAAAACTCGTATACGGAATGATGAACATAGGTTTTAACCCTACTGTCCAAGGAAGAGAACGGACCATAGAGGTTCATTTATTTGACTTCAATGAGAATTTGTACGGAGAAGCAATAAGGGTGGAACTTCTAGAGCGTCTTAGGGATGAGCAAAAATTTGATTCCATAGAAAAATTAAAGCTTCAACTGGAAAAGGATAAGAAGGTTTCGTTGGCTCATATAGATAGGCTTCATGCTGACTAAATTTCTATATACAAAAATTGATAATAGTTCGCTGATCGTATTTCGGGTAATCTTTGGTTTACTCATCTTCTTTGAAAGCATTGGTGCTATTTTTACAGGATGGGTGCGTGAAACATTGGTTGGTCCACAATTCACTTTCAATTTTATCGGTTTAGATTTTCTACAACCGCTCCCCGGAAATGGTATGTACTATTATTTTGCCATCATGGGCTTGTTCGGATTCTTTGTGATGATCGGATATCGGTATCGGTGGAGCATTAGTGTATTTACCCTGATGTGGGCCGGGGTTTATTTTATGCAAAAAGCCTCCTATAACAATCACTATTATCTCTTGTTGTTGCTGTGTTTGATCATGATGGTCCTACCGGCTAATTCTTATTTATCAGTGGATGTGAAGAGACATCCGGAACAACAGAAAATTTGGATGTATAGTTGGTGTAAATGGCTGATTATTTTTCAACTTCTACTGGTTTATACCTATGCGGCAATTGCAAAATTGTATCCTGGATGGTTGGACCTATCTTTTTTCAAAGTTCTCATGGGTACAAAATCAGAGTATCCACTTGTGGGTGACTTATTGCAAAAAGAATCCCTGCATTGGTTTTTAATGGTCAGCGGCATAGTGTTTGACCTTTTAATTATACCCCTGCTATTGATAAAGAAGACTCGCAAATGGGCATTTATGGCAGCAGTCGTATTTCACTTGTTTAATTCGGTGATATTCCAAATTGGAATATTCCCGTATATGTCCTTGGCGTTATGTTTATTTTTTTTCGAACCCGAGACCATAAGAAAGCTGTTCTTAAAGCAAAAACCCCTTTACACTGCAACACAAGTAGAAATACCGTCATACCATAGAGTACTGTTGGTTCTATGTGCTGCCTATGTAATTATTCAAATTACATTACCTATAAGACATTGGTTTATTGAACAACCCGTTTTATGGACTGAAGAAGGGCATCGAATGAGCTGGCGAATGATGCTCAGAAGTAAGGGTAGTATCATTGAATTCAAGGTGCTAAATCACGACACTAAGCAACTGCAGCGTGTAGATCTTAGCGCGTATTTATCACCAAAGCAACGTAGAGTTATTGGTGGTAAGCCCGATATGATATGGCAGTTCGCGCAAAGGCTTAAAAAACAGTACAATGCTAAAGGATTTGATGTTAGCGTGTTCGCTACGGACAGTCGAATCAGTATAAATGGCGGCCCTTGGCAAGAATTTGTGGATCCTGATGTTGATTTAGCTGCGCAACCCTGGCATTATTTCTCACATGAGCCTTGGATCACTCCCTATAAAAAAGCATCCAAATAAGCAGGTTAATAGAGGGCAAAGCTTTAAATTTGTTGCTTTGATTAAGGCGATTATCGTTTTGATCAGGGAAAATGTATTTTTAAATATTAATTTAATAGAGTATATCCATGCTTCAGTTACAATTTATCAGAGACAATAAGGAGGAGGTCATAACGCGATTGAAAGTCAGAAACATTGACATGACATCCGTTGTGGAAGAGGTTATTACCTTGGATGAAAAGCGTAGAGCTTTGCAGTCCAATTTAGACAACACCCTTGCACAATCCAAAAAATTGTCAAATGAAATAGGTGACTTGTTCAAAAAAGGGCAGGCGGATAAGGCGAATGAGTTAAAAGAACAATCATCGGTTCTAAAAGAGGAGTCAAAATCACTCACTGACGATCTGAACAAAACCGCTGAAAAGCTTCAAGGTTTACTCTATACGATTCCAAATTTACCACACCCCTCTGTGCCTGCCGGGAATTCGGATCAGGACAATGAGGAGGTTTTTAAAGAAGGTGAAATTCCAACTTTGGTACAAGGTGCGTTGCCACATTGGGAACTTGCCAAGAAATATGACATAATAGATCTCGATTTAGGGGCAAAAATAACCGGTGCAGGTTTTCCGGTATACAAAGGAAAGGGTGCTCGATTACAGCGCGCACTTATCGCTTATTTCTTAGACAAGAATACCCAGGCTGGATATACAGAATATCAAGTTCCGCATTTGGTTAATGAAGCTTCAGGTTATGGAACTGGTCAATTGCCGGACAAGGAAGGTCAAATGTATCACATAGGTGAGGATAATTTGTATTTAATTCCAACCGCTGAGGTTCCTATAACTAATTTTTTCAGGGATCAATTGTTGGCAGAGAAAGACTTTCCAATTTGCTGCACCGCCTATACACCATGTTTTCGAAGAGAAGCAGGTAGTTATGGCGCGCATGTAAGGGGTTTGAATCGCTTGCATCAATTTGATAAAGTAGAACTTGTTCGTGTGGAACATCCTGATAATTCATATAAGGCTTTAGACGGTATGGTTGCTCATGTTCAAGGCTTGCTACGTGAACTTAAATTACCGTATCGAATTTTAAGACTATGTGGTGGAGATTTAGGGTTTACAGCGGCACTTACTTTTGATTTTGAGGTGTATTCTACAGCACAAGAACGTTGGTTAGAAGTGAGTTCTGTTTCCAATTTTGAATCCTTCCAAGCAAACCGCTTAAAGCTGAGATATAAAAATGAATTAGGAAAAAATGTATTGGCACACACCTTAAACGGAAGTTCATTAGCCTTGCCAAGAATACTGGCAGGTATTTTGGAGAACTACCAAACTGAGGATGGAATTCAGATCCCGGAGGTGCTAATTCCATACACAGGATTTGATAAGATTAACTAGTATGAGCTTCGTGGCAGTACAAGTAGCACAGCATATTTTAGAAACTAATTAGGTCAGTACAATTATTTTCTTTATTTTTAAAACGGTGATGTAGAAGATTTTTTTAAAATCTATTATTAAGTTGGTTAATAGCAAGTCACCGTATTGTAAAGTCCGGATCTTTCCGGACTTTCTTCTAAAATACCCGACCCGGAAATAACTTGAGAAATCCTTTTTGTAACCTAATTTTGAGTTGTAATTTGTTACCGTTCTAATAATTGCTATCGTGATACGTAATTTATTTATTTTCATCTTTTTCGCACTGACTAGTCATGGGTTCTATGCTCAGGATCAGATCATTGCGCGTCAATACTTCGATGAAGGTAATTTCGAGAAAGCAGCGGTATATTACGAAAGGTTTCATAGAAATAACCCACAACATAGTGGCGTCATTGTTCCGTTGGTAGAAACCTACCAGCAATTAGAGAAATACCAGAAGGCCGAAGCCTTGCTTTTAGAGGCTGCCAAGGGCCCTAAGGTTAATCCGGTCCTCTATATTGAGATTGGTTATAATTACAGTCTTATGAGCGAACAGCAAAAGGCTGAGGAGTATTATAACAAGGCGATTGCTTCTTTAAGTATCAACCCCAACTATGCGTACATTCTTGGAAAGACCTTTAGGACAAAATCACTTTTGGAGCAGGCTATCAGTACCTATAAAAAAGCAATGGAGCTCAATGGTCAGTTGAATTTCGTGTATGACCTCGCGACGATCTATGGGGAACTTGGAGAGGTGGAGCTTATGTATTCCATGTATCTTGAACTCATAAAGAAGAGCCCGAATTTAGCCCCAACCATTAAAAGAAACCTCGGGCGATTTGTCACAGATGATGCGGGTTCCGAAAACAATATTTCTTTCAAGAAGGCTGTGCTGAGAAAAACACAATCTGAGCCTGACGTATTGTGGAATGAAATGTTGAGTTGGATGTTTGTTCAGCAAAGAGATTACAAAAATGCATTTGTACAACAAAGAGCAATATACAAACGATCCGAAGCAAAGAGTTTACTTCAAATTGTAGATTTGGGAGTAGTAGCACTGGAAAATGAAGATGTCGATACTGCCAAGGCTATATATGAGTTTATAATTGCTGAAACCAATGATGTTCAGCAGGTGATTCAGGCGAAGTTGAATTTGATCACACTTAAAATCACAGATAGTGAGCAAGGTAATACCAATGCTATTAAATCCGATTTTGAAAAACTTCTAGCTGAGTATGGGAACTCAGTAAATACCCTTATGGTTCAAATTAAATACGCCAAATTCTTGGCCTTCCAAATGGGGGAATCATCTCACGCGGAGCAACTTTTAAAACAAGCCTTGACACTTTCTAAAGATCGATTTTTGCAAGCGCAATTGAAAATAACACTTGCTGATGTTCTGGTGTATGATGAGAAGTTCAATCAGGCGCTTATTTATTACGCTCAAGTTCAAAAAAACCTTAAAAATGATGTCTGGGGTCAATACGCTCGATTTAAAGTTGCCCAAACTAGTTTTTATAAGGGTGATTTCCAGTGGGCGGAAACTCAATTAAATATTTTAAAATCTTCTACGTCTCAATTGATTGCCAATGATGCTTTGGAATTAAAGCTGTTAATCTCAGATAACATTCAGCAAGATTCAATACATACAGCGCTTAAGCTATATGCCAAAGCAGACTTACTGGCCTATCAAAACAACACAGCTGAAAGTATAAGGATTTTACAAGAAATCTTGGATAATCACAAGGGAGATAACATCGAAGATCAAGCCTTGCTAAAACAAGGAGAGCTTTTTGAGCAATTAAAGCAGTACGACAAAGCAGCCTTAAATTTTGAGAAAATCATTGCATTTTACTCAGATGGAATATTGATGGATGATGCACTTTTCCATTTGGGGGTATTAAATCTCAAAAAAAGGATGATGCCGGAACACGCAAAAAAACTGTTTGAACGCATTATTTTTGAGCATCAAGATAGTATCTATTTTGTCCAAGCACGGGAACTGTACCGCTCTATCCGAGGGGATCAATTGGAATAGACGGTAGGGCGTTTAGAATTTTTTGCATATGTTATGAGCCGTATAGATTAAGGTCCAAATGAATTAATAACAGAACTATTTAAACATGTTAATATACAATGTAACCGTTAACGTAGAGGAAGCAGTGCACCAACAGTGGCTAAAGTGGATGAGAGAAATTTATATTCCAGAAATGTTGCAAACGAATCTGTTTACCAATGCCAGGATATTGCGAGTGATGGTGGACGAACAAATGGGAGGAATAACCTTTTCTGTTCAGTACTATGCTAAAGATAAGAAATCCCTTGAACGCTATTATTCGGAATATTTGGACGCCTTCAGTTTAAAGGAAAGACAACATTTTTCAGATCAATTGGTAAGCTTTAGCACTGAACTCGAAGTCTTGAGCGAGCACTAAATTAAACTGTATGCATTTTTTTATGGTGATTGGCCTAGGAAACTGTATTTTTGACCTCGGAAAGATCTGTTGCCGGGCTTTCCTTTCTCGGTATCGAACTCCGTAAACCAGAAGGCAATGAAAAAGAAGAAATTTTATAAAGACGCAGGTCAGTCCTACTATAGTAAAGATCCGGTTAGAGCCAAAAAACACCTAGGGCAGCATTTTTTAAAGGATGAGCAAATAGCTCAGAAAATTGCAGATACCTTGAGTTTGGAAAATTACACCAAAGTATTGGAGATTGGTCCTGGAACAGGAGTTTTGACAAAATACCTATTGGCAAAGGAACTCGATTTATACGCTATGGATTTGGATACTGAATCCATAGATTATTTGAGAAACTCCTTTTTGTTAGAGCATCCTTCCTTAAAATCGCCTCTAAATGTTTTTGAAATTGTAGAGGCTGATTTTTTGAAATACGATTTATCCAAGATTTTTGGTGATGAGCCATTCGCCATTACCGGGAACTTTCCTTATAATATCTCTACTCAAATAGTGTTTAAGGCCTTGGAATGGCGAGATCAAATTCCTGAATTTACTGGGATGTTTCAAAAAGAAGTAGCACAGCGTATTTGCGAGAAAGAGGGAAGCAAAGCATATGGGATCCTATCAGTATTAGCACAAACGTTCTATGAAGCCGAGTACTTGTTTACAGTTCCACCCACGGTATTCAGCCCTCCACCAAAGGTAGAATCAGGTGTACTTCGACTAAAAAGAAAGGAAGGTTTTGTGTTAGGCTGTGATGAAAAGTTGTATTTTAGGTTAGTTAAGACCGCGTTTGGACAACGTAGGAAAACGATACGCAATAGTTTGAAACCCTTTAACCTCTCCGAAGAGTTACGGGAAACAGAACTATTCAATTTACGACCAGAACAATTAAGTGTGGAGGATTTTATAAAACTCTGCATCCGGGTAGAACAAGATTTAAGTTAAATACACTGAATACGCTTTCATAAAGCGAAGGCGAGATTCAAATAATAAATTGGCCTATGGTTCCATTTAAGCTTAGTGATAAATTAATTGAAGAAATAGAACTCTTGATTGAAAGTAAGTCCGATTCGGCCTTGCGATCAAAGATGGAGGATTTTCACTATGCTGATATTGCGGAGATTATAAATGAGCTCAATTTTGACGAGGCTACATACATCATCAAGTTACTCGATAGTGAGAAAACCTCTGAGGTTCTTACTGAATTAGATGAGAATATCAGGGAGCAAATTCTTGGAAATCTATCGGCTAAGGAAATCGCTGATGAGATCAGCGAATTGGACACCGATGATGCGGCGGATATCATAGCTGAACTTCCTGAGGATCGGGTGAATGAAATTATCGCCCAAATCGATGATAAGGAACACGCCCGTGACATTGTGGAACTTCTGCGTTATGATGAAGATACGGCAGGGGGACTCATGGCCAAGGAATTAGTAAAGGTGAATGAAAATTGGAATGTCCTAACCTGTGTCAAAGAAATGCGAAGACAGGCGGAAAACGTTACCAGAGTACATTCTATTTATGTGGTAGACAACGATGAAAAATTAAAAGGACGATTATCTTTAAAGGATTTATTGACCACCTCTACAAAGGCTCAGATCAATAGTGTTTATATCCCCAAGGTAGATTATGTCACGGTACATGACAAGGCAGAAGATGTTGCTCGATTGATGTCTAAGTACGATTTAGAGGCTATACCGGTAATTGATGAATTAGGTCGATTAGTGGGAAGAATTACCATTGATGATATCGTAGATGTTATCAAAGAAGAAGCTGAAAAGGATTATCAATTAGCAGCGGGTATTACGCAAGATGTAGAGGCGGATGACGACGTTTGGGTTCACACTAAGGCCCGTCTACCATGGTTGTTAATTGGAATGTTTGGCGGTTTGGGAGCAGCAAGTATTATCGGTAGCTTTGAAGGTGCAATGGCAAATCCTATTTTACTCAGTTTTGTGCCTTTGATACAAGCAACGGCAGGTAATATGGGTGTTCAATCCTCTGCTATCGTTGTACAGGGTTTGGCTAACGATACTATACGAGGAGAGCTCATCAAGCGACTAGGGAAAGAATTTGTTCTTGGATTAATTAATGGCTGTGCTATAGCCTTGGTGGTTTTGATTATCAGTCACTTCTTATTTCAGACATCATATTTAGTGTCAGCTACCATAGGAGTAGCATTGATCGCGGTGATTATTATTGCAGCATTGGTAGGGACCTTCGTCCCAATATTTTTGGATAAAAGAGGTATAGACCCGGCAGTAGCGACAGGTCCTTTTATAACCACAAGTAATGATGTTTTTGGAATTTTGATCTACTTTTCCATTGCGAAATTAATCCTCGGTTTCTGAGGAAGTTAACCTTTACCGAATTTTCACGCATTTTAGATGATAATTTTCGGTATCTCCCTTATATTAAGTTTTTTTGTACAGAACTATATTCCTTAATTGGCGTATATTTGTGATTTTATACTTCTAGAATGGGTGGTATTAGTAAGAATGAACGTAGTGAAATTCAGGTTAGGCAGAATACCCTAGAGTTATATACAATTAGTATTAAGCTAAAAGAGACCTATAATGAATGTCAGTATTATATGTCATTCAAAGATTTGAAAACCTTCTATGAGACTAGTTTCTTCACGAAATCAAAATTCTGTGACCAACTTCATGACCATATCAAAGCCAATAACCCTCTCGATCTTTTCTTGCCTAAAGTTAAAAGCATCTATTATATTACCTTCATTACTTTTTGCTTGATTTTTAAATCAAAAGAAATAGAGTACTTATTGAATAAGGCATTGCAACTTGAGGAAAAGAGTGCTGAAATTCTAAAGCGAATTAACAAACTGGATCAAGGTAAGGGCGGAGCCAGTATAGAAGAATTCATCAAAAGCCATTCCGAGCAACAGCCTGCGCATCTCAATGCTCTAAGAAAAATGATCAACACATATTATTAAATCGCATTACCGTTTTTAGCCGTAAAAGTTAATACTTTTGTAGTCAGATTTTAAATTACATTATTGTGAAAATATTGCATTTGGATGAGAACCATCCGTTACTTATAAAAGGACTTGAAGCTCTAGGTTATGAAAATCATACCGATTTCAAATCCTCAAAAGAAGACATCCTTTCCAAAATAGGAGATTACGAGGGATTGATCATTCGCAGTCGTATACCCGTTGATGCTCAGTTTTTAACCATGGCGACAAAACTTAAGTTTATAGGTCGTGTTGGTGCAGGTTTAGAGAATATTGATGTTGAAAAAGCACAAGAATTAAACATCCGACTTTTTAATGCTCCGGAAGGCAATAGAAACGCCGTCGGAGAGCAAGCTCTGGGAATGTTGTTATCCTTGCTTAATCACCTTAATCGCGTCGATAAGGAGGTTAGAGAAGGTGTTTGGAAAAGAGAAGAAAATCGAGGAATCGAAATCGAAGGAAAGACCGTTGGTATTATTGGGTACGGGAATATGGGTAAAGCCTTTGCAAAGAAACTTAAAGGTTTTGACTGTGAAGTTATCTGTTATGATATCCAAGGAGGTGTCGGTGATGAGAATGCACGACAAGTTGGAATTATGGAATTTAAAAAGCGTGTAGATATACTTAGTTTACACACCCCACAAACTCCCAAGACCGTCAATATGATCAATGCTGAATTTGTGGATGGATTTCATAAGCCTTTTTGGTTGATCAACACCGCTAGAGGAAAGAGTGTCGTTACACAAGATTTAGTGGATGCTTTAAAATCAGGAAAAATTTTAGGTGCAGGTTTGGACGTTTTGGAATATGAAAAAGCATCATTTGAAAATTTATTTGGTGATGATATGCCAGAAGCATTTCAATATTTAATTCAGGCTGACAATGTGCTGTTGAGTCCACATATTGCTGGTTGGACCATAGAGAGTAAGATTAAACTATCTCAAACTATTTTGGATAAAATCACCCAAGAGTTCTCATTGAATTAGGACCTAATTTATTGCAGGATCAAGGCTGAATTCCGCTCTTTTGTAAGCCTTAAAATCAGAAAACCAGCTTGTATTACAAAGCTAGATAGCGCGATGTCTATCAGGTGTAGAGCCCTTATTATGGTTAATCTTCTTTTTTTTGTTAAAGTAGCTACTTTTTTAGTAAATTAGTCTGAATTAACCAATCTAAACATTGTATTATGAGCGAGAACGATAAGGACTTTGACGAAAAAGCAAAAGATTTTGCAAACAAGACCAGCGAAAGCGCGAAACAATCAGCAAATGAATTTACCGAAGGTATGAAAGATACTTTTGGTGGAAGTGATAATAAAAAAGTATTGGCAGGAATTCTAGCCATTGTTTTTGGAGCATTCGGGATTCATAAATTTATTCTTGGATATAACAAAGAAGGGATCATAATGTTAGCCGTTACGCTAATTTTAGGAGGTATTACCTGTGGTTTTGGAGTGGGTTTACCTATGATAGTTGGATTGATCGAGGGTATCATTTACCTTACCAAATCAGACGAAGAGTTTTATGCCACCTATCAAGTTGGTAGAAAACCATGGTTCTAAATTAAATCAATCACGCTCTGCTTTACCACTGGGAGTTGATTGCACAGACAGCTAATTAATCCCCCAAACGACCAATTTGGTATCAGATGAATATTTTATGGGGTTTACGAAAATAGCAGCTCATTCTATGGAGCAAAACGAACTATCAAAAACGTTTAAGGCCTTAGGACACCCTGCCCGGATTGCAATTCTACATTTTATTAGTTCGAATCCGGGTTGCATCTGTAATGATATGGTGAAGGAAATAGATCTAGCTCAAGCTACAATTTCTCAGCACCTTGTGGAACTAAGAAAGGCAGCTTTGATTATAAGTTCCCAACAGGGAAAAAGGACTTGTTATACCATTAATATTGATAAACTCTACGAGGTTAAACAACTCATGGGTACTTTTTTTCAGGAGCCTGGCTAAAGGTGCTTTGTAATAACCGTTAGGAATTATGGTTTTGGTTCTTTAGTTCCTCCATATGCTTGCGTTCCAGTTCTGCCTGGAATTCCTCCATTACAGGTTTTACGGTACTTTCCGGAAGATCCGCAATTTTGATATACATCAAACCATCCACTGAATTGTTAAACAAAGGATCCACATTAAAGGCTACTACCTTTGCGTTTTGTTTAATGTATTTTTTGATAAGTACAGGTAGGCGAAGACTCCCTGGCTCTACTTCATCAATTAAACGATCAAACTTATTAAGATCCGATGCGGTTTCGTCAAAGACAAACTCCTTATCAGCATCTTTTAATTTCACTTTAAATTCCTTTTTAGGACGAACATATTGCGCTACATATGGATCCCAGTAGTGGGATTTCATAAACTCAATCATTAGGGATTTAGAGAAGTTTGTAAATTGATTACTAATGCTTACTCCTCCAATGAGATATTTGTGCTCCGGGTGTCGAAGTGTGGTGTGTACAATACCTTTCCACAATAGGAATAAAGGCATTGGTTTTTGTTGGTAATCACTTACAATAAAAGCCCTTCCCATTTCGATGGACTCACTCATCATGCGATAGAGTTCCGGCTCAAATTTAAACAGATCTTGGAGGTAAAAACCATCGATACCGCGGGATTCAAAAATTTGAGAGCCCAATCCCATACGATAAGCACCTACAATTGCATTTTCCTGATTATCCCACAAGAATAGATGGTGGTAATACAGATCAAATTCATCCAAATCAATGGCGCGATTGGTACCTTCTCCTACGGCTCTAAATGTGATTTCTCTCAATCGACCTATCTCCCTGATGATATGAGGCATCTTTTGTGCTGTAGCTAGAAAGACCTCGTAATTTTTACTTTGGAACAAGCGAAGATCCTCCTCTCGGAGTTTATCTACATCTTGCGCCATTAGAGCCTTGTCTATCGGGGTGATGATTTCTTTAGGCGACCTCGGGAATTTAAGACTGGTGGTTACCTTGTCAAACAATCGATCCTGTTCATCGTAGGAGTTAGAAAGCATATAGGTCTTCTTCCTTATGAATTCTGTGAATTCTGGAAGGTTATCAAATTCCTGTTGTGATTCTACATTAATTGGCCTTCCTATACGTACTCGAATAACTCTATTTCTTTGGGTGAGTAACTCAGAAGGTAATTTAGCTGTTCTTAGGTTGTCACTTATATTGGATAAACGGTAAAAAAGTTTGCTGTTCTTGGCGTGGAAATAAATCGGAACAATGGGTACTTCTGCTTTTTTCATCAGCTTCATCGCCGCCGGTTCCCACGGCTTGTCTACTACCATGTTACCATCTCGGTATGTCGATACCTCACCAGCTGGGAATATCCCTAATGGATGTCCTTGTTGCAGGTGCGCCAAAGCTTGCTTAAAACCACTAATGCTACTCTTGGCATCCTTATGAGATTCAAAAGGATTGACCGGCATGATATAAGGTTTTAAAGGAACAATACGGTGCAATAAAAAATTGGCGATGATTTTATAATCAGAACGATGTTCCAAAAGTAATTTCAATAATAGGATCCCGTCGATCCCACCCAAAGGGTGGTTGGAAACTGTGATGTATGCACCATCCTTCGGAAGTCGTTTAAAGTCCTCCTCGGGAATTTCAAAGTTAATTTCAAATTCCTCAAGTATGGAATTTAAAAAATGCATGTCTTTTTTATCCTTGTGTTTATCGTAGACGGAATTCAGTGTCGATAGATTTAACACCTTCATCAATATCCATCCACTTAAGGTTCCCAAGGCTCCAAACTTGTCTGCCTTTATAACCTGAGCGACCTCTTTTGCACTTACCAACCCCATTTAGTATTGTATTAACATATGCATACAAATATAGAAAAAGAATGGTTGTAGATAAGTTCATTCTTTGAAAGAGTAAATTATTTATCAACTATGTTGGAAATTGAATTTTTCTGATCATGCAAATATTATTCAAAAATGTAAACTATAGTTAGAATATATTCATAGGTTTTTGCTCAGCTGACCGGATAAAATAACAAAGTGATCTTAATAGAATTTAATGATGGTTCATTTATAAAAAATATGAGAGAAGAATGTAACCAACTTTGCTAATTCTAAAATTAGAATTATCTTTGCACGCCCTATGAAATAAGGTGTTTAGCTTACTAAAGGTCTTTATCGACCACAGGTTAAATAAATCGTCAAACAACCCGTTTTCACCTCTTATCGCCTACTATAATCTTGGTGCTCCATTGTTATACCGACTTAAAAATTAGGTCATGTTTCGATTTTATTCTAATCGTTAATGTGTAGATAAAAATCGATTAATGGGTCTGTTGACTTACGTGTTGTTTTATTAAAAATGTTTAACAATTTATAATTAAAAATGAAAAAATTAGTTTTAGTTTTAGCCATCGCGATGGCAGCTTGTAGTTCAGATGGAGATAATTTTATTGAAGATGTTGGTCCTACAGTAAAAAAGGTTACATTGAATACTGAGGTAATAATGGCAAGTGAAACCAATCCAATCATGCAGCGTAAAGCAACGTGTGATTTTCCAGCCTTGTATGAGCACACTGTTCCAAGTACTTTCAATGTTTATTTTATCCCAACTGATATTGTTTCGGCAACTATTACATACACAAATGTTGAAGCGGGAAAGAGAGTTTTTGAACTTCCGGCCATGAAGTATAGAGTGGTCGTGACAAATAGCGAAGTTCAGCATCGTTATCAGTTGCCTCAATCTTCGGATGTATTACTTCTTTTTGGTGAAAATACAGTTGATTTTACGACAATCGAAAATGTGGATGTAGAGGTTACCAATGATTATGCGAGTATCATGGTTGTGAAAAACAAAGCCATTACTTCAGCTCCGATATTTGGTTCGATTACTTTAGCTGATTTGGGAACTTACTATAACATCTATATGAGAAATGGTGAAGGCGGGGCAATCATCGGAGATCTGGGTATTAACAATTGGACGTACAGATCATCAGTTTCTGTGATGCCAAATGAGGTTCATCGATTTATGATCTGTGCAGAAGATGGGTTAAATATTATTGTAGATAGTAATATTCTTACTGCTGTAACTAGTACGATTATTGATCGTAAAAAGGCTTAATAAATGCATTAGTTATAAAAATAGCAAACCATAAAAGCCTAAATCTTATAAGATATCTTATGAGATTTAGGCTTTTTCTTTCTTTGAACGTTTAATGCTTTTTATTTTACTACTAGTTGAACAGTTTGTTGGGTTCTTTGTTCTACCAGCACTTCTTTTCCGTTTTGAAGTGAATTAATCGCTTGATCGTCAAAGTGTCTGATGGTATATAAAGAAACATCTTCGTAATGGGTGACTTTAAACTTGGATTTAAGTGTATTTAAAAGGTCATCCAATTGATTGAATTTGTTGTCAACACAAACAGAAAAACTAATGGCAGAATTCTGAATTAAATCTACTTTCATTCTATTGTCATGGAATAATTTGAATATTTCACTAATATTCTCTTCTACAATAAATGAAAAATCTAATGAAGATAATTTCATAAGTACCAGTCCTTTCTTAACGATAAAGCATGGTATTTTAGGAGAAATACTTTCGCCTTTCATTACTGCTGTTCCGTCCGCAGTTGGATTGGCAAAGGATTTCACGTATAAGGGTATTTCTTTACGTTGTAGTGGCTGTAATGTTTTTGGATGTATAACTGAAGCTCCGTAAAAGGCAAGTTCGATAGCCTCTCTATAGGAGATCTTATTTAACAATTCAGCATTTTCAAAATACCTGGGATCAGCATTAAGCACCCCCGGAACGTCTTTCCAAATGGTTACAGAATCCGCATTGAGGCAGTAGGCGAAAATAGCAGCCGTGTAATCGGAGCCTTCTCGACCTAGTGTTGTTGTGAAATTATTGTCATCACTACCTAAAAATCCTTGGGTTACATTGAGCTGCTTTTGATCCACATTTTCGGTGATGCACCTCTGAGTATGTTCCCAGTTTACAGTACCTTCACGATAGTTGTCATTGGTCTTTATACAATCTCTGACATCAAGCCAGGTATTTTTCATTCCGCATTTATCCAGATATGCACTGATGATGCTGGTTGAAATAAGTTCACCATAGCCCACTACCTGGTCATACACAAAGCTGTATTTAGGGGATTTATTCCAAGCCAAAAATCCCTTTACTTGTTCGAATAAATCATTTATCCTGGAAAAAATAGGATGCTGCTTAGTTTCAAAAAGCTCTAAGGCTACATTGTAGTGATAATCATATATGGTATCGAAACTTTCTTGAAGCTTGGTCTTATCTTCAAAGTAATTCTTAACCACCAATTCCATGGCGTTAGTTGTTTTTCCCATTGCCGAGACTACCAAAAGTGTATTTTGATGACCGACAGTTTCTAAGACCTTGACTACATTTTGTATTCCGGATGCGTCTTGAACCGAAGCACCTCCAAATTTGAAAATTCTCATGAATTCTTAGTAATAAAATTTTTTATTCCGTTTTCGTCCATTTGAACGGTATCCCAATCGCTTAGAACTAATGCGCCATTTTTTTTATAAAATTCAACCGCTGTTTCGTTCCAATTAAGAACCACCCATTCAATACGTCTCACGCCTTGCTCAGCTCCATAAGCAATTACTTCTTTAAATAAAGCACTTCCCAATCCTAATCCTCGTTTGCTTTGGCGTACAACCAAGTCCTCCAGGTGAAGGGTTCTTCCTTTCCAGGTCGAATAACGGGGGTAGAACAAGGCAATCCCATCGATGTTCCCATCCAATTCCGCAACAAAGCATTTGAATAATGGATGTTCTGAGAAGCCATCCCTTTCGAGATCCTCTACGCTGATCTCCACGGCATCTGCTTCCTTTTCAAATATGGCCAACTCCTGAATAAGTTCAAGAACTTGACTCATATCACTTTTTATGGCTATGCGAATAGTGTGTTTCATATCTGTTACAAATATAACTTAAAGTTATAATTACATAAAAATGATTTTTAACGAAAACGTTGTAGTTTCACAAAAATACCGATATTTGTGTGCTTAAAAACTTAAAATACGTCATGACAAAAAAAAATCAAACTCTTGGAGAGTTTATTATTGAAAATCAAAAAGCTTTTCCCTATTCCACAGGGGAGTTGTCAAAATTAATCAATGCCATACGCCTTGCTGCTAAGGTGGTTAACTATGAAGTGAATAAAGCGGGCTTAGTGGATATACTCGGTTCCAGTGGAGAGATAAATACACAGGGAGAGGATCAGCAAAAGCTGGATGTGTTGGCTAATGAGAAATTTATTCAATCTTTGACCAATAGAGAGATTGTTTGTGGTATTGCCTCTGAGGAAGAAGATGATTTTGTGGTGATAAATAGCCATGATAACAATCATCAAAATAAATATGTGGTGCTTTTCGATCCCTTAGACGGTTCAAGTAATATTGATGTTAATGTTTCTGTCGGTTCCATTTTTTCCGTTTATCGACGAATTACCCCTATAGGAACCCCTGTGAGTATGGAGGATTTCTTACAACCGGGAAGACAACAAGTAGCTGCCGGTTATGTCATTTACGGAACTTCTACCATGTTGGTTTATACCACAGGGCATGGTGTTAATGGATTTACCTTAAACCCCGCCATAGGAACTTTTTATTTATCGCATCCCAATATGCAGTATCCAAAGGATGGAAGGATTTATTCCGTGAATGAAGGGAACTATGTGCATTTTCCTGAGGGAGTTAAAAAGTATATCAAATATTGTCAAGAAGAGAAAGATGATAGGCCTTATACCTCGAGGTACATCGGATCACTTGTATCTGACTTTCATAGAAACATGATAAAAGGTGGGATATTTATCTATCCGAAAAGCAGTTTGTCCAACAATGGAAAATTACGTTTATTATATGAATGTAATCCTATGGCATTTATTGCAGAACAAGCGGGTGGAAGTGCAAGCGACGGAAGTCAACCTATACTAGATGTTGTACCAGCTTCATTACATCAACGAATTCCATTTTTCTGTGGAAGTGAAAACATGGTTGCCAAGGCAGAGGAGTTTATAGCTAAGTACAACTAACCGCATGAAGAAACCTTGTCTAAAGGCGTCTTCATGCGGTTACTGTGAGTTTTGTTTCTTAGTCTAGGCCGGAACTAAATTTCTGATGCCATCTGAAAAGGCATCAAAATCAGCACCGTCATGAATTAATTCCAGTGCTTTTGTAGTAACTATATCTATGGCATCTGATCGGAAACCAAGGCCGATTGCGAGTCTTTTAAGTACTCGTATTTCGTCTTCATCTTCTATATGATCAGAATATATCATACGAACTATATCGTAAAGGCGTTCTAATCTGGATTCGTAAGATACTGGTGGGTTAACTGGAAAAGCAGTAGGATTTTCCAATACTTTCAAGTATAGCTCATTGGAGATGTCCAAGTTGTCGGCGAGGCGATCCAAAAAGGCCTTTTCCTCAGCATTAATTCCACCATCGGAAATGGCAACTCTTACTATTGCCGCAAAATGATCACGGTTTCTGTCGCGGAACCCTGGTGAATATAGATCTGAAATTGACATTGATAAAAGATTTTTGTGATCGACAAAGATAAGTAAACCAACAGATTAATTGATTATATTTTTTGTGATTTTGAATTTAGTTAAAATCGTGTGATTGCACGGTGTAATCACTAGCTATTAACGCAAATACTTTAGTTTGATTTAGAATTAAAACGGAGTCTTTTAAGGTTGTTTATTTTAGGAGAATTGTAAATTTGAAAGACTCCTAATTGATCTTTAATAACTCTTTATAGTTTCTGTTTTAAACTCCCTTTAGATTCCGTATTTTTAAGCTTTTAAAGTCAATGCGACTAATATCTTCAATTCTAAATAGATAGTGTAATATGTACCTGATTTTTGATACAGAAACTACCGGATTACCGAAACGATGGGACGCTCCTATAAGTGATGTGGATAATTGGCCAAGAGCCGTCCAGATCGCTTGGCAGCTGCATGATGAGATGGGAGTTGTGATCGACCATCAGGATTATTTAATTAATCCTGAAGGATTTAACATTCCTTTTGATGCTGAAAAAATCCACGGGATTTCGACCGAACTTGCCCAAGAACAAGGTATTGCTCTACAAGATGTTCTAGAGAAGTTTTCTAAGGCACTTGAGCAAACCAAATTTATAGTTGGTCAAAATGTTGGTTTTGATATCAATATTATGGGGGCGGAGTTCTACCGCTTAGGTGTGGCTAATGCCATGGAGAATCTTCCTGTTCTCGATACCTGTACTGAGGTCACCGCTAGTTTGTGTCAAATTCCCGGAGGCAGGGGTGGTAAATTTAAGCTGCCAACTTTGACGGAACTACACGAATTTTTGTTTCAGCAACCTTTTGCGGAGGCACATAATGCTACTGCGGATGTAGAAGCCACTACTCGATGTTTTTTAGAATTGATTCGCAGGGAAGTATTTACCAAAGAAGAATTGGATGTTACTGAGGATTATTACAGAAACTTTTCTGAAAAAAATCCTTCACCTATACAACTTATAGGGTTAAAACATATCAACCTAAAAGAAGCTTCTGACAAGATCCGTAAAGAGCTTGCTAAACAGGCTCCTGATGAAGAATTATCCAAAGAGGAACTTCATAAAAATATTAAAGATCTTGAAGGTGCGACCTTTGCGCACCTTCATAATTATACACAGTTCTCCATTCTACAGGCTACGACTAGTATTTCTGATTTAGTAAGAGCAACTTCTCAGCAAAATATGCCTGCCGTCTCTATTACCGATATGAGTAATATGATGGGAGCTTTTCACTTTGTTAAGGAAGTTGGTAATCACAACAAAGCAGCACAGGCCAAAAATAAAGAAGATCAGGAGGCCGGAAACCCACCATCACAGGTATTGATTAAGCCTATCGTTGGATGTACGCTGAATGTATGTGAAAATCATTTGGATAAATCTGTAAAGGATAATGGATATCAAATTGTGATGTTGGCTAAGAGTAAAGAAGGCTATCACAATCTCGCCAAAATGTCTTCCATTGCTTATACCAAGGGCTTCTATTACGTTCCTCGTATTGATAGGAAAGTGGTAGAGCAGTATAAGAAAGATATCATTGTCTTCACTGGAAACCTTTATGGTGAGGTGCCTTCTAAACTTTTAAATGTTGGAGAGGTTCAGGCAGAGGAAGCACTTTTATGGTGGAAGGAACAATTTGAGGAAGATCTCTATGTGGAGGTCATCCGTCACAATCAAGAAGATGAAAATCGTGTTAATGGAGATTTAATCAAATTAGCTCAGAAACACGATCTTAAACTAGTCGCAACCAACAACACCTATTACATCAATAAGGATGATGCTAACGCACACGATATTTTACTTTGTGTAAAGGACGGGGAGAAAAAAAACACCCCTATCGGACGTGGACGTGGATATAGGTATGGATTGCCAAATCAAGAATATTACTATAAGAGTGACAAAGAAATGAAGTCACTATTTAAAGATATTCCGGAGGCGATATTTTCCATACAGGAGATTATAGATAAGGTAGAGCCCTATGAATTGGCGAGAGATGTATTATTGCCTGCCTTTGATATCCCAGAGCAATTCCAGGTAGAAGAGGATCAAAATGATAATGGAAAAAGAGGTGAGAACAAGTATTTAAAACACCTCACCTATGAGGGTGCCAAGAGGCGATACCCTGAGATCACTGATGAAATAAAGGAGCGACTTGATTTTGAACTTAGCGTTATTGAAAATACCGGTTATCCCGGATATTTCCTTATTGTTCAAGACTTCATAGCCGCAGCACGAGAAATGGATGTGTCCGTAGGACCAGGCCGTGGCTCTGCGGCCGGGTCAGCTGTAGCTTACTGCTTGGGAATTACCAATTTGGATCCCATTGCATACGACCTGCTATTTGAGCGTTTCTTGAATCCTGATAGGGTGTCCTTACCCGATATTGATATTGACTTTGACGATGAAGGTCGTAGTAGGGTTATGGATTATGTGATCGAAAAATATGGTGCTAATCAAGTGGCTCAAATTATCACTTATGGTACCATGGCTGCAAAGTCTTCCATTAGGGATACTGCCAGGGTATTGGATTTACCGCTTCACGACGCAGATCGGATCGCCAAGCTTATCCCCAATATGAAATTGGCCAAAATATTTGGATTGGAGGATAGTAAATTAAAGGAAAGCCTTCGTGCTGAAGAACTTGAAAAAGTATTTGAGCTCAAAAACATTTCTGAAGGTGATGATCTCGAGGCTCTTACCGTCAATCAGGCAAGAGTATTAGAAGGGTCGCTCAGAAACACAGGTATCCACGCTTGCGGGGTGATCATTACTCCTGATGACATTACCAAGTTCGTGCCTGTATCAACTGCGAAAGACTCTGATTTATATGTTACTCAGTTTGACAACTCTGTGGTAGAGAGTGCCGGACTGTTGAAAATGGATTTCTTGGGGCTAAAAACATTGACCCTAATCAAAGATACCGTCAAACTGGTGAAATTCAAACACGGAATTGATTTAAATCCAGATGAATTTCCTTTAGATGATCTGAAAACTTATGAACTCTTTCAGGCCGGAGAAACCGTTGGGATATTCCAATATGAATCTGCCGGGATGCAAAAGCACATGAAAGATTTAAAGCCTACTGTTTTTGCTGACTTGATTGCGATGAACGCATTATATCGTCCGGGTCCCTTAGAATACATCCCGAGCTTTATTAGAAGGAAGCATGGTGATGAACCCATTGTCTATGATTTGGATGCCATGGAGGAATATCTCAAGGAAACTTACGGTATTACTGTTTATCAGGAACAGGTGATGTTACTTTCCCAAAAACTTGCAGGCTTTACAAAGGGTGAAGCAGATATGCTTCGAAAAGCCATGGGTAAGAAAATATTTGCCCTCTTGGAGCAGTTAAAACCAAAGTTCCTCGATGGTGGTGAACAAAAAGGGCATCAGCGGAATGTTTTAGAAAAAGTATGGAAGGATTGGGAGGCCTTTGCCAGTTATGCATTTAATAAATCGCACTCCACTTGTTATGCTTGGATTGGATATCAAACTGCTTACCTAAAAGCAAATTATCCGGCAGAGTACATGGCTGCCGTACTTTCGAACAACATGAATGACATTAAACAGGTAACCTTCTTTTTAGAGGAGTGTAAGCGTATGGGAATCCAGGTTTTGGGTCCAGATGTGAACGAATCCTTCTATAAGTTTACCGTAAATGATATGGGTGCTATTCGTTTTGGAATGGGTGCTGTAAAAGGTGTAGGTAGAGCAGCTGTGGAAACCATTGTAGATTGTAGAAAAGACGGAAAATACAGGTCTGTTTTTGATTTAGCCAAACGTATAGACCTGCGTTCAGCCAATAAAAAGGCATTTGAAAACCTAGCTTTAGCAGGTGGTTTTGATTCATTTTCTACTACACATAGAGCACAGTATTTTCACCACGAAGGAGATGGGGTTTCATTTTTGGAAAAGGCTGTAAAATACGGATCTAAATATCAGGATAATAAAAATTCAGCTCAGGTGAGTTTGTTTGGAGAATCCAGTGATGTGCAAATTCCGGAACCGGAGGTGCCGCCTTGTGAAACTTGGGGGACTATGGAAAAACTACGACGGGAAAAAGAGGTTGTTGGAATTTATATCTCCGGGCATCCCTTGGACGATTTTAAAACCGAAATCTCAGTGTTTTGTAACGGTAATATAGGATTGTTCAATCACTTGGAAGAAATGGTTAATAAAGAAATTTCTTTTGCAGGAGTTATTTCTGATGTGCAACACAGAACCTCAAAGAACGGTAAGGGCTGGGCAGCCTTCACTGTTGAAGACTATAATGAATCCTTTGAGTTTAGGATCTTCGGTGAAGAATACCTGAAATTCCGTCACTTCTTAATGCTGAATTCTTTTATCTATATCAAGGCTTTCGTCCGAGAAGGATGGACCAACAGAGACACAGGTAAAAAAGGAGATCCCAGGTTACAGTTTAATATTATGGAACAGCTCCAAGATGTACTGGAAAAGTACGCAAGGAAATTGACCATTCACCTTAAGCTAGAAGAATTAGAGGAAGAACGAATCAGGAACTTAAAGGAACTGATTTCTCTTCATAGTGGTGATCGGACACTGAATTTTGTAGTGCATGAAGAAGAAAACAAAATCAAATTAACCATGCCATCTAGAAAACAAAAGGTTCAGATATCCAACGAGCTTTTAGTAGAGTTAAAAAATCAGGAATTGGTGTATAAGTTAAATTGAGTTCGAGCTAGCTTTTGACATTGTAGTGCTCAGTGAAGTTCACTGTCCTTAATGGCCTTTAGGAGTTTAGATCTTTCTTCTTCCACTTGGGATTCACTTGCCTTAAACTGCTGTTTGTATTCAAGTAAAATGGTGTCTAGTTGGTCCTTCAGGCTTTGAATGTCAAAAAACAGACGACCTGTTCTTCGGATAAAGAAATCCGATGGGGTGGCTATCATTTCATATGCAAGGCAAAACCGGAACTCTGCTTGTATCAGTTTTTTGTGGATGTCTATGTCACTTAAAGTCGCATATATTTTTAAAATCTCCTCGATTTGTTTGCCATAAGTGGTAACCAAAAACCAGGCGTCGTATTGCGTAAATCCTAATGGCACTATGCGCTCAGAAATTTGTTGGATGTATTGTTTCACATCCTCATAATTTTCCCAAGGGCCGCCGCTAATTTTAATAGTATCAGTATAACAGTCTTTAAGTGCATCACGCTTTTGCTTTTCGATATGATGGATCACTTTATCTACTGCTCGCTCCGCCATTTTCCTATAGCCTGTAAGTTTTCCGCCTGCGATGCTAATGAGCTGGGAAGGTGAGATAAAAATCTCGTCCTTTCTGGATAGTTCCGAAGGTGATTTCCCCTCTTGTTGGATTAATGGTCTTAGGCCTGCCCAAGAAGAGATCACGTCTTCAAGAGTGAGATTAATTTTGGGAAACATATGATTTACCGCTTCAATGAGATAAATTGCATCCACAACTTCGGTACGCACTTCTTCTTTGTTTTGCTGATAAATTGTATCCGTTGTTCCCACATAAGTTACCTTACCTCTGGGGATGGCGAAGATCATTCTCCCGTCGGGAACGTCGAAGTATATGGATTGAGTTATGGGAAGCTTTTCATGTGGAAATACTAAATGTACCCCTTTGGTGAGTTGTAGGGTGTCTCCCTGCACGCTTTTGTTAAGATGTCTAATCTCATCAACCCAGGGACCGGTTGCATTGATAATGTTAGCGGCTTGTACTTCGTACTGTTGATTTAGTATGTGGTCATAAACCTTTACACCTTTTACGAGTTTGTCCTTGTATATAAACTCTTGGACTTCGGAGTAATTGATGGCAGTGGCATCATAGCGTAATGCGGTCTTGATAACCTCTAGCGTTAGCCTGGCATCATCAGTCCTGTATTCGGCATAATACCCAGCGCCTTTTAGAATTTTTTTGGGCAGTAAGGGTTCCTTTTCCAAGGCCTGTTTCTTGTCGAGCATTTGTCGTTGATCCTCGCCTTCAACATCAGCTAATATATCATATATTTTAAGGCCTATAGAAGTCAACCATTTTCCATAGGAGCCTTTTTCAACAAGAGGGAGCAGCATTTTTTCCGGCTGCACCAAATGAGGAGCCAATTTGTGAACAATAGCCCGTTCGGTACCAACTTCTTTAACTAACCAAAAATCAAATTGCTTTAAATACCGCAGACCTCCATGGACCAGTTTAGTGGATTTGCTACTGGTGCCCGAGGCGAAATCTCCCTTCTCAATTAACAGTGTTTTTAATCCTCGAGATGCGGCGTCCAAGAGTATTCCGGCACCTGTGATACCACCGCCGATTACGATTAGATCGTAACTGGTGGTACGAATTGTATTGACATTTTCTGTTCTGTGGAGGTTTGAAAAAGAGTTGATGTTCATTGGGAATATGATTCTTTACTATTTATGAATATACGAATTATTATGGATATTTAAACCTAGTGAATCTCATCCGTTTTTTGAATCTCGATCTGAATACTTGCTTCATTTCCATAGGAATCAACTAGGGTAATTCGGTGTTCCCCTTCACTAGGCAGTATGGCCATTTCATGAAAATATTTGGTTTCACCTATAAATGCATCATCTAGGTACCAATATAGTGTAGCATTGGAATCAGAATGTGCAATTTTACAAACGAGTTCATTGGTGCGACCGCTCAGACTTTTTGTAAGTACGATTTTGCTCTGATCCTTTGGGTATATAAATTCGAATGGTTCTATGGCTAGATTCCCTTGACAATCCGATTTTAGAGGAGGGAGACTTTCATAATAAGGATTGGTGGCTTTATAATAATAGGCCATGAGCGAGGGGAGTACAAACCATGGGCTAGTAATCATTTTTTCCATGGGATAACAGGAAGAATTCACTTGGAACTGTTTGTTTTCATCTAAGTGTATCAATCGGTGATATGGGCAAACTTTAAAACGGATTCCGGCCAAAGGGGCTTGCCTAACTTCCACCGGACAAATCGGTGAAGCCAAATAACCGCTATTGGCACAGACTGAAATTTCGGTAAGGGCATCGTAGGGGGTGTCAAACCATGGATGTTGCGGGAGGGTGTTGAATACGTCGAACATTAGTGGGGCTGCACTTCCTACCCCTGTGGTCATCGGTCTACCTTCACCATCGGCATTACCAACCCAAACGCCAACGAGGTACTTTGAGGTCACCCCGATAGCCCATGCGTCTCGGTTTCCAAAGCTTGTTCCTGTTTTCCAGGCTACCGGTCTGGCATCTTTATAATACATCCACGCCTGTTCTCCATCTGGTCGGTTGACTTGTTTAAGCGCCTCCAAGGTCTGGAAAAGACTTCCAGCATCAAACAGTGGAGGTTGTTGGGATAGAGTTCCAAAATTGGCTTCTTTGCCTAAGATAATTATCGGATCAATAAACTCATTGTCGTAATACTCACTTGAGGTTTGGGTGTAGTGGTTAACTGTAGAAGCCATACCCGCATAGGCTTTACAAAGATCCCAAAGACTGCTTTCTGCTCCACCAAGGATCAAGGATAATCCGTAGTAATTAGCTGGCTTATCAATAAATCCTTGTCGCAGTCCCCTAAGCTCGGCATGAAATTTTTCCAATCCATAGGACTGGAGTAGGCGTACCGCCGGAACATTTAAGGATTGTATTAAGGCTTGTCTGGCTGGCACCGCTCCAGCGTATTGTTGGCTGTAATTCTCAGGTCTATAACCAGAGATCTGTGTAGGGACATCAGCCACCAAGGACTCAGGTAATAAGGTTCCATTGTTTAGCATTGCTGCATATAGAAATGGCTTTAATAAGCTCCCTGTGCTTCTAGGTGCCTTAATGATGTCGACATCCTTTTGATGAGCCCTACTAGTCGGGCTATTTCCAACATAGGCCAATACTTCTCTACTCTCAATATCCATGACCATTACCGCGGCATTGAATACACCGTTTTGTTTTAACTGCTCGTAATGTCCTTTCACTAAATTATTTACCTGCAGTTGGAGCTGGTAATCTATGGTAGAGCTTACCTTATGGCCACTGTTTTTTAGCGCCACTTCTTGTAAGAGATGAGGGGCGATATGGGGTAGTGCAAAGGGTTTATCCGGCAGGGGCTCTGTGAGCGCCAATTGATAGGTAAGGGAGTCTATTTTTTGGTTTTCGTATAACTTGGTGAGCAGGAGGTCTCTTTTTTTTCGAAGTGCCGATTTATTTTTTCCGGGATAGATGAGTGCCGGAGCATTGGGAAGCACGGCTAAGGTAGCACTTTCTGCCCATGAAAGTTGGTCGGACGATAGACCGAAGTAGCGCCATGAAGCCATTTCCAATCCTACGACATTTCCACCGAAAGGGGCATGGGAGGCGTATAAGTTTAACAACTCATCCTTGCTGTACCTTAGTTCCGCACGTGTGGCCAAAATCAATTCGATGAATTTTTCAAAATAGGTGCGCCTCTTCCCTTCTCTGGAGAGTCGAATGACTTGTTGGGTTAGGGTGCTCCCTCCTCGAACAATTTTACCTGCTTTGATATTGCTCAACATGGCCTTGACCATTGAAGCGGGATTATAGCCTGGATGATAATAGAAATAGGCATCTTCAAATTCCAATATACATGTTTTGAACTTATAAGGGACACTGTCAATCTCAGGAAAGCGCCATTGTTGATCTTCAGCTATTCTAGCGCTAAGCAGGTGACCATCTCTACTTTGGATTACCGTTGCACTAGGTGCTGAGAACAATGTATTTGGCAAACAAAAATAATAGGCAATAGCCAAGAGAACCAATACGATTATGATGCCATTTATTGTTGTGCTACCACGAATACCTTTGTAACTCACTCTGTACGAATTCTTGCTTACTGTTTAACCTCTACCCATTGTCCCCTAGTTCTGGCGAGGTAATTATTATCATACATGGCTTCACACTGCGTTGCCGGTAAATAATACCTTCCCAAATACGAGGCATTGAGTAATAATCTAAAGGTTTTACTTTCATTTTTCTTTAAATCAAAAAAGAAATTACATCGATCATCTCGGATATCGGTAAAGTTGACATCGTTAGCTTTAAAATCACCAAAGTCTGTAAAACGAGTATTAACGATTTCCCAACCACTAGGAATGAATTGAGTGAGTGCGAGATTGTGGATATCATCTGCTTTGGTATTGGTAATGGTAATCTCAGAAATAAAGTTTGTGCCCTGACTAAGACTACTGATGTCCATTGGTTTACCATTGCGACCTTTATAAACTACCGAAGCTTTTAAGTTTTGTTCTAATGGTTTTTCTGAGCCAACCTCTAATTTTCCACTGGTGATCAAACGAACAAAAACCGTATTATCGCCCTTGTTACTGATATTGATGTTTTGTTCTCCGTTTGTGATAGCTAAGGCCCGATTCGCTAAGGATTTTTCCGTAGCTATGGTCTCGCTGTTGCCATTTAGAGTATAGGATACTTTCATGGATTTTCCACCGATATAATTGGCGAACTTTGACATGGATAATAAACTATAAGCCGTGGTTTGAGTACTCATCCAGGTGTCGGATTCCAAAGCCTTGGCGATAGACTGGGCGAGCTCAAGAGCCTTTTCTTTTTTGTCGAGAAGCACTAGTGTTTCTAGCCCCATAGCCATGTTTCTTTGTGTAGATCCATAGGTGTGAAAGTCAAAACGTATGGGCTCGAAGGTGATGTTGGCATTTTCATAAATATGAGAGGCCACCTGAGCTTGACCTATGAGCGCATAGGCTGATGCAAGTCTTAATTTAGCATAATTTGAGATCCCGGGTGTTTCTCTAAGTCTATTCATAGAGGACACATCGGCTTTGCCCGCTAATGCTAAGGTATACAAGCGATAGGCCTGCGCAAGAGAAGAACTGGCTTCTGATGCTCTCCACGCCTTGGCTCTTTGTTGCTGATGTTGAATCCATTTTGATTTAAATGCTATAGGCATCACATAACCTAATTTTTCCGCTTCCAATAAAAAATGACCGGCATAAGAACTGCTCCAATCATTGGCAGAAGTTTGCCCCGGCCAGTATGAAAAACCGCCGCCCACCAGTTGGACTCTACCCAATCGATCAATAGCTTTCTCCACATTTTGCTGTATGTCTTTTTTCTTGTCAAATGTGAGATCGAAAATGCTGGATAAATAGAGTTGCGGGAATGCTGTAGAGGTGAGTTGTTCTATACAACCGTATGGATACTGAATTAAGTATTGCAAACGATTGCTAAAGTCCATTGGCGGCAAGGTAGAAAACTCTATTTGAGCGCTATTGCTACCTGGGACACCAAAGGCTTTGAAGTCAATGTCACGATCCTGATTTGCCTCTAATGTCAATGGCGTAACCTCCGTGGTGATAGGGTTGGGATTAATGACATCTAGTTCAATTTTGTAACTCGCCTTTTGATTTAATGCTGTCGCAAGTACTTCAATTTCGCCAATACCCGTAATTTGATTTATCTGTAGGTCAAAAAACACCATTTTCTCATCAGGTTGATCAAAGGCAACAGTTTTCTTTGCGGAACCAATAATTTCAAAATGTGGATTTTCCATTAATTCTACCGTGACGTTTTTAACCGATGGTTCCATAGCAAACACGGTTACCGGTAGTGTTACCCTTTCTTTAGGGGTTATTTTTCTAGGAGCAGATGCCAATACCATAAGCGGTTTTTTAACCGGTGTGGTTTTTTCTGCAATGCCATAGGCATTGTGATCGACATTCCCTGCGATGATCATAGTTCGTACTGAACCGATATATTTTGGAACATGAATTTGGTGCTTATGACGATGACCCGCCTCGAGTTGAAATGGTCCTAAAAATACTACCATGGGCTTAAATCGATTTGCTTTTTTCGTACTGGCGGCTGAGGCCATGCCGTCGCCCCCGATACTGAACACCTGATCTATTCGTCCGCCGAAAGCACCAACAATCTGGTCGTACACATCCCAGGTTTTTACGCCTAATGCTTCTCTGGCAAAAAAATCATTCCAAGGGTTGGGAGTTTTAAAACTAGTGAGGTCCAATAAGCCGTCATCAACTACGGCCACGGTATACGTCATGGCTTTTGAGTTCTTTTCAGAAACTTCAATGGTGAAATTCTGCTCTGGAGTCAATTTATCCGGCATGGCGATAACCGGTTCTAACACTGTTTCTGGATTAGTGACTTTAACGGGTATAACGCCATACATCCGTATTGGTGCATCGTTTGCAGTTGTCGCATGAGGCTGGATTAAAGAGATATGGATATAGACATTTGGTGCGTATTGGGAGAGCATAGGTACCTTAAATTTAGTCTCTCCTTTTTGGGTTAAAACCCACATGGATTTTAATACTTCATTGCCGTTTTCAACTGTTACTAAAGCACGCCCTCCTTCGGCTGAGGGAAATGTAACCTGTGCTTGTTGCCCCACAGTATAAGACTCTTTATCTGTAGAGAAAACCAGCATTGTGGCTATTTCAGAATCCTGATTTTTAGATTTTCCGGCCCAACCCGGCCAATCAAAGTAGACAGTCTCAGCTGTGGAGTGCATGCCTTTTTTATCTTCTACCCGTACTAAGTAACGTCCCCACTGCGGGTATTTGATATTAAATTTAAAGGAAGCTTTTCCATCGGCTTTGGTATCTAAAGTAGTGCTGTAAACCTTTTCTTGGTAGTTGCTGCTATTGAAGGTGGAAAGGTTTTCTTCGGAGGTATCCCACCACCATCTCCAATTGATTTTGTATACGGTGACTTCTAAATCCTCTACAGCCAAAGGCTTTCCGGAGGCGTTTATTGTAACCACTTCAAAATTGTGATCTTGATCTGTTACCAGCATATTTCGCTCATCACCTTCGGGAACTTTTAGTCCAACAAAAGTCTGGTAAGGCGAATAGGTGGTGGAAAACACATCGGTACTAAAGTCACCGCCGTTTTCATAAACTTTTGTAATAAAAGTCGCTTGTAATTGCCCTGGAGCTTTACCTTTTAATTGAGGGTTCAGGCTAAATGTTGCCTTGCCCTGTGAATTTACGCTTCCGTTATAGACTGTTTGATCCTGTGGAGAAAAAGAGGAAGTGGGGTCGTCAAAGACGTAATTAGGAAACCCTTCAAAGCTGGTGTGGGTTTTTGAAAACTTTACGTTAATGTCACTCTTTAAATTCTTTGCAATAGCACCGTGTAGCCAACGCACTTCGAGCTCTCCTTTTATGGGTTGTTCTGAACTTAGGATTTCTTTGTCCAAACTGGTTTTGATTTTAAGACGATTTGGTTTGATCGTCTCTATCTTAATTCGCTTAGTAAAGGTAGCTCCACCAACCTTAACTTTTGCTAGATAATTACCAGTGGGAGCCTCGGGGTCTGTGGTGGTAGAAAAGTTAAAGAATCCTCCAATACCGTTAACTTCAGTTTTCTTGTCGATCACTTTCCCATAAGGGTCGGAGAGTTCAAACACAACAGGGTGTTGCTCAGGGATGGGGTTCTTTTTGTCGTTAAGAATGAAGTTGAGGTGGATGGTGTCTCCTGGGCGCCACACCCCTCTTTCACCGTAAATAAATCCTTTGATTCCTTTTTGTAATTCTACACCGGATACATCAAATTTACTGATGGAAAGCGTATTTCCGTCATTGAGTTTGATATAAGTTTTTTCATTGTTTCTTTGGGCAATTGCAAAATAGGCAGGAGTTGGGGCATCAAATATAGCTGTCCCTTCAGCTCCTGTTACTACAGATCCAATAGCTTGTTGTTGGTAATTGTAAAATGTGACTTTGGTATCCCCCAAAGGTAGGGTGGAAACTATATGGTTCACCGCGACAAAATAGGACTCATTCTTTCCTTTTTTAACGGTCAATGCAAGATCACTTGCAATGATATTTGTAGAGGTCACTTTATTGTAATAATAAGAATTGCTACAGGGATCCTCTCTGTCATTCCAATTGTAGTCGTCTCCGTAATTGTTGTAGTAGTACGAATCATCTGTCGGATCCCATTGCTTTGTGTCTAACATAGCCTGCTCGTAATCATCGAAGTTGTTGAGTTCAAATTGAGCTTGATTATCTTCACAAGTATAGGCACTGTATTTTTTATCAAAAGTGAATTCAACACGATAAATAGCACCGGGATCAGGACTGATAATCTCGCGAAGATCTAGAGCGTATGCTTTCCAATCCCCAGTATTCTCGGTTAAATTACTTTGAAGCTGAATTGCTTTTTTAGCAATAGGTCTTCCGACATTTCTTAAGCTATTGGACTGATCTAAATCCGAATTTTGGAGGAATTGTAAAATATTGTCTTGGTAAACCTTAATTACCGTTACATCCACAGCTTTGAGATTAACGGCTTCAAAGTTTATTTTTAAGTTGTTGGAACTCGGAAGTATATTCCCGCTACTGAGTAGTCTAACCTGTGGTTTTAATTGTTCAAAGGCGACCCGTTCTTGTAGGACTGTTTTTAGAGGATCCCCATGTACATTGACGATACCCTCAAAAAGAGTTAGGTTGGAAACTCCTTTTATTGTTTGATCAGGATATACCTTTAATACATTGCCTTCCACTATGAATGAAAGCTTATCAGCACCCTCTAGGCTTACTAATCCATCTAGGTTTTGATCCTTTTTAAGTGGATCTGAGAAGTTGATTTCCAGATATTGATTTTCTCCGCCAAAAGTGATCACATCAACAACTGTGAAATTTGCTTTTCCCGGGATCATAACGATTGCCTCACCCTTGTCTTGGATTTTGGCACTACTGCCATCCCAGCTTATCAAAATTTCGGAATCCTCTTCGAATCGTTGAATACTATCTATAGTAAATGGGATTTGCGTACCTTTTTTTATGGATTGATCAAATCTTACAGTCAAGGGCTCTCCGTTTTGTGTAGCACTAACCAGGGATTTAGCAGTGTTTAAGTCCATAACATCGCTACTTCTGAGCATTCCTTTGAGGTATTGCCAGTTTTTATTGTAGGATTGAAGGTGTTCGGTGATAATATTAAATTGTTGTTTTATAGTTTTTAACTTGAATGTAAAGGTTTTTAATTCAGGATCAACACTGTCAATAATTGCCTTTAAATCCAGAGAAAAGCTATATTCTGTATCCTGTTTAAAACCGTGCTCGGGGATAAATGCAATACTTTGATTGTTTAGTGCTACAACCTTGCCTTCTGTTCTCGGACTCACCTGAAAAACACCATCTTCTAATATTTGATCCTCCAGAAGTTTGGAAGAAGGATTTCTCAGTACTACACGAACCTCGGATTGGGTTGAGATTACACCAGTGGTAACATTGGAAATGTACTCCCGAAACTTATACAAATTTTCTAGGCTTTTGGTGGCGTCATCCTTTTTGTTGTTACACCCTACAAGTAGGATCGTAAGCGTAATAAACAGTATATTTTTGATCGGCATTTTGTTGGTTTTAAAATTTTAAATTCGGTGTTATGATGTTGATCTACTGATCTTCACTGTATAATTCAATGGATAATGTACCTGTTTTATCGATGCTTGCTCTGAACATTCCGGAGGTATTAAATACTGTTGCAATATTCCCCTTTTGATCGATTCCTATAATTCCGCCATCACCTCCCATTTCAGGCAGCTTTTCATGAATGACTTTATTTGCTGCTTCTTGTAGACTGAGACCAGCATACTCCATCATTGCAGAAATGTCGTAGGCAATCACCCCGCGAATAAAGAATTCACCCCAACCTGTAGCTGAGATTCCACAGGTTGAATTGTTGGCATAGGTGCCTGCTCCAATAATAGGAGAATCGCCTATGCGTCCCCATCGCTTATTGGTCATTCCTCCTGTTGAGGTTCCTGCTGCGATGTTACCACTTTTATCCAGAGCAACACAGCCTACGGTTCCGAATTTTTCATCCTTTGCAAAGGGGTCATAATAACTAGTTTTTGAAGCACTATCCCTATGCTGTGCACGCTTTAAAGCTTTCATCCGACTTTCGGTATAGAAGTATTCTGGATCCACTAAGGTCAGCCCGACTTCTTTAGCAAAGGTTTCAGCACCTTTTCTAGCCATCATTACATGTTCAGACTGCTCCATAACGGCTCGTGCTAAAGTAATTGGGTTTTTAACGGTGGTTACCCCGGCAACGGCACCCGCATTTTTAGTTTTTCCTTCCATAATGGAAGCGTCGAGTTCGTTTGTGCCAGCATTGGTGAAAACAGCACCTTTCCCGGCATTAAACAATGGGGAATCTTCCAGAATTCTAATAGAAGTTTCCACCGCATCCAAGCTTGTCCCGCCATTTTCCAATATTTCATAACCACTGCGAACTGATTTTTCCAATACCGTTTTATAGGCCAATTCCATGGAGTCAGAAATGTTCTCCTTTAGAATTGTGCCTGCACCTGCGTGAATCACGATGGCTAATGTTTCTTTTTCAATTTGGATTTGAACTTGATCCGCAGAGTTGGATGGATTGTTTCCTTTGTTGCAGGCGCACAATAATAGGCTGATGCATAGGAAAAAGATATTTTTTTTCATCACGGAAAAGAAATGGTTTAGCAGTTTAAGATACTAAATTTAACGTTTTTAGAGCGATCTCTGCAATAAAATCTGTAAAATCAAACTCAGGTACATGTTACTTGAACTCAAAGTCTCCGATTTTTAGTTGCAAAGGTTAAAAATAGAAGAAAAACCGGTATAAGTAGTGGTAATTCTGTTTTTTATCATTCATAAATCGTATATAATTGATGTTTAATTTTATATTTTAAAATTTTTATTTCACATTTAGCGAACATAAATCATATAGTTGTGCTTTTTTATTCAGTCCAAGCATACTCTATTTGGTTTTTTAGTTGCAACGAAATCGGCGCCGATTTTTTTATTAAAAGACTGAATGCCCAACTGAAGACTGAGAAATAGACTGAATTAATTGTTTAACCAGTCGGTTATATAATACCGCCCCAATACATTTAAATTATGAAAATTCTAAAAACATTTATCCTTGGAACTATATTTCTTTTTGGATTGACTGCCATGTCTTCCAATGAAGAAAACTTAAAATCAACATCTGAGAAAATAGTTGTTAAGGAACAGCAAGCATGTCAGTTGATTTTTACTGAATGTGATGGTTTATACCCCGATGACCACAATGGTTTTGACGAGTGTATGACTAGATCGGGTTGCTAATTAATTTAAAATAGTTCCTGTGAAAGATAGATTTTTGAATTGTAAAGTCTGGCAGGAACTATTTTCAACATTAAATTGATAAGAATGAAAAAACTATTAAAAACGGTATTGTTTGCCTGTGCTATGGTTGTTATTTCTAATGTGTACACTCAAGATATTTCTGGGATAGTAAGGTATAAAGGAATGTTGAATCGGAAATATGTAGATAGTTTTATTACAGCTATAGAATCCAAAAAAGAGGTTTCAATGCATATCAAGCAGATTGTAGCAGATGGACATTTAAATGCTACTCCTGATGAATATACATTGAACATTAAAGGAGAAGAATCATATTATTATATGGAGCCTAAATTATCTGAAAATCCATATGATGTGGGAAGTAAAGCAGGTGGAAATTCATTTTACACAAAGAAAGACAGTATTATTACGGAAAGTACTATTGGGTACATACTCCATAAACCTATAAATTGGGAAATATCCCAAGAAACTAAAAAGCTTGGTAAATATACATGTTATTAAGCAACTGCTATTGAAAATCTATTTAGCAGGCAGGGGTTTTATTACAATAGGAGAGTTGTGGCATGGTTTACCCCAGAAATTCCGGTAAGTTTTGGGCCTAAATATTACAATGGGCTACCAGGGTTAATTATGCAAATTGAGCGTGATAAATTTACATTAACCGCAACAAAGATTAATTTAAATCCTGACGATAAGCATATTAAAATAAAAAGAATAGGGGAAGGTAAAAAACTGATTACGAATGAAGAAGCTAACAATAGGATTAAAGAAGTAACAGAGGCAAGAAAAAAGGAATATGGAGGATAAACTGTTTTGACTCCTATAAAACAAGCGTATTCTTCCTACTTTTAAATAGTATATGTTTACAAAAACACCCTCGAGAAAGATCATCTGGTTTTGTTACCCAACCTCTCTATAGAAGCGGAGCTTGATCGATTGAATAAAATAACATTTGGCTATGAAAAATCCACCTCCTTCTCCAAGACTTCTACATATACAAATAAGTACTATTTACAGTCCTATAACACAGTTTACCGAGGTAACGAAAATTTAAAAAATGAATTGTTTCACAATATCAGTTTGCGCTATTCTAAATATAGCTGTTACAAAGGTATAAGGCTTTATTTAACAGCGCGTTATATTAAAAAAACGGAAGGGATTGTTGAAAATGTTGAGTATTCCGGGGTCAATCAACAATTATCCCCAATTCTAGTAGATGATCCTGAGAGTCGTTGGACAGTTCTTGGAAGTGTTAAAAAGAAAATTCATGATATTAACTTTGGAGTGTTATTGAGTTATAATAATTTAAAATACCTCCAACAACTCAATACTGTAAACCAAACCAATAAAAACAATACCTTTTCCTATACTGTAAATGCCAAAACCTTGATCGATAATTTTCCCACTATAGAGGTGGGCTTTAAACAAAACACCGGTAATTATACCCTCAGCGAAGATAAGACTGAATTTATAACGAGTGAACCCTATTTTAATATTGACTATGAATTTTTAAAGGGATTCATTTTTTCATTTGATTACAGCTCCTATACCTATATTAACAAATCCTTCAATCAAAAGAACAATTATAAATTAGCCAATGCTTCTTTGTTTTATAAAAAGGATAGCAGTGCTTGGAGCTTTGAAATAGAGGTTCAAAACGTATTTGATGTGGAATTTAAAAATAAGCACAGCTTCAATTCTTATATCATTTCAGATACTAAAACCTTTATCTTGCCAAGAATTATCATGCTTTCTATTGCCTATAATCTTTAAAAGCACAGTATAAAATTAATAGAAGACCAAAGAACAGTCTATGCTATGACACGGCTAAAGATCCTTTTTATAAACGTGTCGTATTTGGTAATTGAATCTACAATTGATTAAAATGTTCAACTTTTTTTATTTCTTGAGTGAAGATGTTTAACTTTAGATGTTAAAAAATATAAACTATGGCGATTAGACCTCCTTTTAACTTACAGCGATGGCTAGAAGAAAATAGAGACTTGTTAAAACCCCCGGTGGGGAATAAAAATTTGTATCAGGATGCTGGTGATTATATAGTAATGGTAGTAGCGGGTCCAAATGCTCGTAAGGATTACCACTATAATGAAACCGAAGAATTGTTTTATCAGTTGGAAGGTCACATAAGGGTGCACATACAAGAAGATGGTAAAAAGAGAACGATGGAACTCGGCCCCGGAGATATGTATCTCAACCCTGCAAAGGTCCCGCATTGCCCTGAACGAGAAGAAGGATCCATAGGTTTAGTCATTGAACGCAAGCGAATAGATCTGGATATCGAAGATGGCTTGATTTGGTATTGTGACAATTGCAATCACAAACTGCATGAGGTGTATTTTCCATTGAACGATATTGAAAAGGATTTTCTAAAGCACTTTAATGAATTTTATAATGACGAATCTGCTCGCAATTGTGACCAATGTGGGTCTGTAATGCCGGTAGATGCACGTTTCGTTACAGATCAACAGTAATAGGTGCTGCTTAAAAAAGATAATGGGTATTAGACACTAGTTTTTTTACCCATTTTTTTCTTTTAGAGTCGGCCATTCATAAATTTAGACACTTACTTTTATCGATTTTCTGAAAGAATCCCTATATTGGTGTCAAATCAAACAAATTGAATCAAAAAAGTTATAAAAATGACAATTCAAACAAAAGAGTCCTCACATCATAAAGTTCTTGAAAAGCTCGGCGTAGCAGGAGAAAACAAAGGGAGTTCTACTGGTAAACAGTGGTTTTCCAATGGAGATTGGATTGATGTTTTATCTCCGGTTGACGGGAAATTGATGGCTAGAATTCAGACCACAAACGAGGGTGATTACAACAAGGTGATTAATACCGCTGTTTCTGCTTATCAGGAGTGGAAAAAAGTACCCGCACCACAACGTGGAGAAATAGTCCGTCAGTTTGCAGATCAACTCAGAGCATATAAAACAGCATTGGGAGAATTGGTATCCTATGAAATGGGTAAATCGTTCCAAGAAGGTCTGGGTGAGGTACAAGAGATGATTGACATTTGTGACTTTGCTGTAGGACTCTCTAGACAGTTACACGGTTTGACCATGCACTCCGAACGCCCGGGGCATCGTATGTATGAACAATGGCATCCACTTGGAGTTGTAGGTATTATTTCTGCTTTTAATTTCCCGGTTGCCGTTTGGTCATGGAATACGGCATTGGCACTTGTTTGCGGAGATGTGTGTGTATGGAAACCTTCAGAAAAGACACCTTTAACTGCAATAGCTTGTCAAAAATTACTAACTCAAGTTTTGAGTGATAACGAGCTTCCTGAAGGAATATCATGTTTAATAACCGGTGATGCTCGGGTAGGTGAGTTACTCACTAAAGATACCCGCATTCCTTTAATATCAGCAACGGGTTCTACCCGTATGGGCAAGATTGTTGCACAAACCGTTGCGAGTAGATTGGGTAAATCCCTATTGGAACTTGGCGGAAATAATGCTATAATCGTCACTCCTGATGCTGATATTAAAATGACCGTTGTTGGAGCTGTGTTTGGTGCAGTTGGAACCTGTGGTCAGCGTTGTACTTCAACAAGAAGATTGATTGTCCATCAAAAGGTTTACCAACAGGTGAAGGATGCTTTAATTGAAGCCTATGTACAATTGAAGATTGGGGATCCTCTCGATGAATCAAATCACGTGGGACCGTTAATTGATACTGATGCAGTGAAGATGTATCTGAATGCTTTGGAAAAAGCGAAGGAACAAGGCGGAGTAGTACTTACAGATAGCGGAAGGTTGGAAGGACCTGCATATGAAAGTGGATGCTATGTTAAGCCTGCATTGGTGGAGGCCTCCAATGATTTTGAAATTGTACAACAAGAAACCTTTGCGCCAATTCTGTATTTGATAAAATACGATGGTGATCTAGAAAATGCTATTGCCATACAAAATGGGGTTGTGCAGGGTCTATCTTCAGCTATTATGACTAATAATCTTCGAGAAGCTGAATTGTTTTTATCACATCAGGGGTCTGATTGTGGTATTGCCAATGTTAATATAGGTACCAGCGGAGCTGAGATTGGAGGAGCTTTCGGTGGAGAAAAGGAAACCGGTGGCGGACGTGAAAGCGGATCTGATGCTTGGAAGGTATATATGAGAAGGCAAACCAACACCATTAATTATACAACTACAATACCGCTTGCCCAAGGAATAAAATTTGATTTGTAAGGGGGATTAAACAACAAACTGCTGTGAATTAGATTTTTCACAGCAGTTTGTTTATATAATTGAATTGATACTATTGCTTTATCAAAGGACCCCGTTTGGTTCAACCCATTTAAAAATATGTTGATCTACCGGTGTGGCTATTCTAGTTGAGATTCTTCTTAATCGCTCAGGAAGTTTCATCAGATAATCTCTTGATTTTTCACCCTGATCATTTAGTTCTCTAAGTTTGTCAATCTCCCAATACTGGTTTAAACGCTCAAGAATATCTACATAATCTAAGGCGGTATAAACGCCAAGTCGTTGAGCTGCGTTAGAGAAATTCTCGAAAGCACTCCCGATAGGTTCACCTGCTTCACGAACAAATTGAGCAGGCATAACAATTTTCTGCTTCATCATTTGCGCAAAGGCAATGAGCATTTCATTTGGATCATATTCTAGAATTATTTTCACAAACTCACGATACGCCAAATGGTGTCTCATTTCATCACCTGCAATCACATTACACATTTTGGATAGCATTTTACTCCCACTTTTCTTAGCCAATTGGCCTACTCTTTTATGAGAGATATTGGTGGCCAGCTCCTGGAAAGATGTGTAAACAAAGTTCTTATAAGGATCGCGGTCAGTTCCCGCATCAAATCCATCTGCTATAAGGTGCTGTGTGGTCTTTTCAATTTCTTTCATATTCACACGACCTGCCAAATAGAGATATTTGTTAAGTACATCACCGTGTCTGTTCTCTTCAGATGACCATTGTTTTACCCATTTTGCCCAACCGTTGTTAGCGTGTTGGTCAACTCCTTCTACATCCATAAGCCAAGACTCATAAGTAGGGAGAGCTTCCTCTGTAATAGTGTCTCCAACAAGAACCACCCAAAAATCATATCCCAATTCTTTAGCTTCCCCTCTTAACTGGCGAACTTCCTCAAAGAAATTATCTCCTTGAGAATTCGGCAAGAAATCAGTGGGTTGCCATATTTTTTCCACAGGTATTAAATATTCCTCTAGAAAAGAGTCAATCCTCTTTTCCATGGTTTTCATTACTTCTAATCTAATGTTATGTAGTGACATAATATTTTATTTTAATTCTTCGTAAACCTGCTCTTATAATAAAGAGCGATTTATAGTACCGTACTTTCCTCAAAAATCCTGCCTTAAATAGTTAACCACAGGCAACATAGCCGTAAGTACCAGTAATTTTGGCTAAGATAGAATTCTGTATAGAACTATAAAAGCTATTTGTGATAATATTAAAGGTACAAAAATAATCCCTAAAACTCTTTATACAACAGCCTTAAGAGTTCAAAGTGTTAAAGTTTTTTGAACATTAAATAGGAATTTAGGATAATTTAACTAATTTTGAATGTAATGTTTTACAAACCAACCATATACATATGAAATATGCTTATCTTGTAGGGATAGTACTTTCGATACTATTGGGGAGCTTTTTCAACTGGATCCTTTGCTGTGAAATATCCGATACCACTGGGGTTGAAGAAGATAATGGAACTTTAACCGAAAAGGTTGCCACTGGGAATAATCCATTTATAATCAGTGATAATACCGGGGATTTTGAGTATCAATCAGACAATAATTTCAATTTCGATATTTCAAATTTTATTATAAAAAGACCCGTATCACCTGAAATTGATCAAGGAGTCACTTCGCTTAAATCGTATATCGGAAATCAGAACAATAAATTTGTAGATATCACGGGTTATTATGATCCTGCAGAAGAAAACAAATCTGCCTTCCCTAATCTCGGTTTAGCAAGAGCGAATGCGGTGAAGAATTACCTACTTTCTTTAGGGGTATCTTCCAAAAAATTAAATATACACGGAGCTGTAAAAGGAGGATTGTTATCAACGAAAGATAGTATAATAGAAGGGCCAGTATCTGTTGCTATAACGGAAAACGCCAACATTAAAGACGCCCAGGCTGTTGTGGATGCAATCAAACAGAATCCCATAGTTTTGCATTTTGATTCTGGAAAAAGCACAATCCAATTAACCCAAGAACAAAGAGAGAAGTACCTCGACATTGTTAGGGCATTGGACAAGGTTGATCATGTTTCAATATTGGTGGAAGGACATACGGATAACACCGGTACTCCCGAAGGAAACCTTGTACTGGGTAAAAAACGTGCAAGTTTTATTAAAGACTACCTTGTTACTAATGGTGTTACTCCAATTCGGATACAGACTGTATCCAAAGGTCAGGATGAACCAATTGCAGAAAATGAAACCGAGCAAGGAAGATCTCAAAATAGAAGAATTGTTATAACCGTGAATTAATCAATTAAAAAATTTATAATATGAACTGGTGTTTTATAATCCCTTTAATTGTCGGTATCATTTGCGCCATATTGGGGTATTTATTGGGGAGACAGTCCGCAGCGACGAAAAAGGTTACAAAAGTTGATAACTCAGAAGCTGTTAAGTGGAGGGAAAAGTATGCTGATTTGGAAGGGCAATTGGCTGAGTGTCGAAAATCATTGAGAGTACAGAAGGAGAAAGGAGCATCGGGAAGTGTATTACCATTCGACGCTGCCAAGGTTAAGGCTGTATTTGGAAAAAAAGTCAAACAAGATGACCTTAAAATTGTAGAAGGTATAGGTCCAAAAATAGCAGAACTATTTCACAACAATGGTATTAATACTTGGAAGGATCTCTCCACAACCACAGTATTGCGCTGCCAGGAAATACTAAGATCAGGAGGAAAAGCCTTTGAAATACACAAGCCAGATACCTGGCCTAAACAAGCTGAGATGGCTAATAATGGCCTATGGGAAGAGTTAAAGAACTGGCAAAACACACTTGACGGAGGAAAATAAGATTTTAAGATAGACTAACCAACCAATTTTGAAAAGGGCATTATTTTGTAAATGATGTCCTTTTTAACTAAAAATTGCGAAGTTCTCCCTCTATAATCTATGATATAGAGGGAGAAGTCGTTCAGTTTCTACCTATTTCATCAGGATAAAGGGTGTTTGCATTATCACTCTGCCAATATTCTTTAGTGTCTACATTCATAATGGTAAGTGGGCTTTTATAGGCCGCCCCTGTATCCATGTTCCACACTCTATCCATTTGAACAGGAGTGGTTTCTCCAATTCGGATTGTGGGGGTATGACCGATGTAGATTTCAGAATAGTGTTTGAGTCGTTGTGGGTAAAATGCATCCTCTTCGCTTAAGGATTTATCCATAGCGAGCACCATTTCCCATAGCGAGCGATCCCAATAGACCATCTCCGGGAAATACTCATTGGAAACACCGTTTACATTTGAAAACCCGGCATGTACGAACAATCGCTTTTGATCATCTAGGTAGTAATGATTTAGATTTTCAAAAAAGCGAAGGTGTATCTTTAAGGTAGTTCTGTCAATTTTATCATACGCATCTAAGGTTGCTTGCCCTCCGTGTATCAACCAATTTTCGTTGTGTTTTCTAGAGCGTTGCCATTCTAAAAACAGGGCATCGTGATTCCCTTTTATAAAGACACAATTGTTGGATTGGTTTAATTGAATTAGTGTATTGATAACCTGTGGTGACTCACTCCATCCATCTACGTAATCTCCCAAAAAAATTAGGGTATCTTCGGGTTTTACCTCAGCGCGCTTTAATACTTGTGTGAGGGCTTTGTTTGCACCATGTATATCACCTATAACAAAGGTTCTTTTTTGTTTAGACATTATAATCAAATCTAATTTTTAATTTCAGGGGAATTTACGGTTTAGACGAGAAACCGCCTTAAGAATTTATAAAAAATACAGAAAACAAATCAACCTTCCCTATGCATACTGAACTTTACGAAGAACTCGTAAGGCCTCTTTTAAAGAGATATAGGTGTCGCGGTCATAGACTTTAACGAATTCGCGGTAGTCTTCTAACATTTGCTTTGCACCACTAAAGCCGTTTAAGTAACAAATCAGATGCGTTGCGGGCATGTTTTTAAGATCTTTTTTGTCCTGAGTACTCAGAGGGAGGTTCTTCTTGAGTTTTTCCAATATGGTGTTATTGGTGTTGAAAATATGATATAACATCTTTCGATCGTACTGTGGTGGATCAAATATCAAGATGCTATCTATTTTGTAGGAACCATTGTCGTTAAATTGAATTTCCACCTTTTCTAAGGGATAAAGCTTTTTGTTGTTATTGAGACCCAGCTGTACATATTCGGTGATTGCAAAACGGTGTTCATCAATCTCAATTTGCACATCATCCAGAGCCGAATAAAAAAGCTTCACCTGTTCGTTGATGAGTTCAATATCTACTCTGGAATAAAAGATTTTAGCTCCTATCTTCTTTTCAATCCCTGCCCAACAGACGATAAACTGCTCTTTAAAAACCTTGTATTTTGGATTAAGCTCTGCATGGCGATTGACCACAAAATCAATTACCCCATCTAAGGTGAGTTCTATATTGTTTTTCGCGTGTTGCTCAATTTCACCGACTATGTATGAATTGGTGTCTTTGATCTCTATATCAAACACCTTCGGCATGCTGATACTACCATCTCTAAAGAAGACAGTCCCTCCCCAGTATTTCCAAATATTCTTTCGAAGTGCGGCTAACTTTCCGGAGGAACGAATTGTAACAAGGCCTACTACCTTATCTTCTGGGAGATCCGGAAAACGAATGTTTTCATAAGCAACCAGCGGTGCGTTTTGAATGTAGGCGTTAACCAGGTTTTGGATTTTACTATCGTCAAAAAAATCTACACCTACAATGCTGTTATCTTCATCCTCAACACCTATAACTATATAGGAGTTGTTTTTAGGATTGGAGTTCGCTAATGCGCAGATATGCTTGATAAACTTTGCCTTGCCCTGTTTGTCCCCAATATTGATAAACCTCTTCTTGTCATAAAAACTATTCTCATCATTGTGAGCCAGTAAATTTTTAATTAAAAGTCGTTTATTAATCATGGTGGTGGCAAGAGTTTCCTTTTGCCCTTAAATATAGGACGTTACGATTTACGCACAAAGCGATTTAAATATTTTTTAGGAAGTGGAACTTCAATTTAAGATAATTTTTTATTGACGATCGTACTGCTGGCCTGATCCCTGGGCATCACTATTAAATCCGCGATATTTACATGTGCCGGTCGACTCACGGCAAAATAAATTATATCTGCAATATCCTCAGGGGTTAGGGGGGTGTAGCCTTGGTACACTTTTTCGGCTTTTTCAGTATCACCTTTAAAGCGAACCTCACTGAATTCAGTTTCTACCAGCCCTGGATGTATGGCGCCAACTCGAATACCATGATGATGTAAATCGATACGCATGGCTTGGTTTAAGGCATCTACTGCATGTTTACTGGCGCAATATACATTACCATTAGGATATACTTCTTTTGCAGCTGTAGAGCCAATATTAATGATATGGCCTGCTTTGTTAGCAATCATAGATGGGATAATGGCTTTACTTACGTACAATAATCCCTTTACATTAATATCTATCATGGCTTCCCAATCCTCAACATCACCCTGATCTATAGGGGAAAGGCCATGTGCATTTCCAGCATTGTTAATCAGAATATCGATGTTCGAAAATTGCTCTGGCAGTGATGCAATACCCTTGAAAACCATAGCTTTATCACGAACATCAAAGGCGAGAATGTGTACATCTACCTGAGTGCTCAGCTCTTGTTGCAATTCTTGCAGGCGTTCCTTACGGCGACCACAAATGATTATATCAATACCCTGAGAAGCAAATAGCCTGGCAGTAGCTCTTCCAATACCACTACTCGCACCTGTAATTAAAGCCGTTTTACGCATCCGTGTTTTAAATTTAATTGTTTTGTGATTGCAAGTTAAGTATTAGAGAAAAATATAACTATTCGAGCACAGATTTTAAATAGTGCTTTCTTCCTTTTGAGGGTTATAGCCTAAATAAGGAACAGACTTCTCGGTAAATACAATATCGTGATCCTCCAATTCTTTGAGAATAGGCTCGTACACATCTTTTAAAATCGGTATGATCACCCCTGCGGTGGTAATTTGCTTGTTGAGAATCTTCAGTGCAGCGATACCCAGTGGTAAACCTACTGTTTTTGCCATGGCAGTATATCGGGTGTCCTGCCCAATGGTTACCATACTTGAATCTATTTGATGCTTTTTGCCCTCGAGTAGATAGCCAAATTTATGGTACATCACGATCATGTCCTTATCGTCTTGATCTAGTGTCCATTTTTGCTCGAGTATACTTTGCAAGGCCTGTGCAGGAGTTGCGTTTGCGATGCCCAGTGTCTTTTGATCATTAAACAAATCCAACTCGATTAGTTTCCCCCACATGATATCATCTTGATCTATTTTGAGATAATGCCGTAGTTTGAGTTCCACCGAATCCGTTGGAGAGTACGGTAAGAACGTATTGATAAAGGCTCTGTATGTCATGTGCTCGGAATTGTCTAAGACGTAGCTGTCGTCAGTCAGACCAAGCTGGACAAACATATTCCACGCTTTTGAAAATCCAACCCTTCTTATGGTACCTCTATATAAAGTCAGTACATCTTCTAGGCCATAGGCGTTTCGGTACTTTAAAGAATCCCTATTGGCATACACCTCAAATTTACCATAGCCTTCAATGTCCAGAAACTCTGTTCTTCTAAAGAGTTTGTTGTAAGGAATGTATTTGAAATTTCCTTCCTGAATAAACTTCGCAGCACCACCTTGTCCTGCGACCACAACATTCCTCGGATTCCAAGTAAATTTGTAATTCCATAAATTAGTATCGCTTTGCGGAGCAATAAGCCCACCGGTAAAAGACTCAAACAATACCATTTTGCCACCTTTTTCGCGAATATCATGGATCACCTTCATGGCGCTCATATGATCAATGCCGGGATCCACACCTATCTCATTTAGAAAGATGAGGCCTTTGTTTTTGACCTGTTGATCGAGTTGTTCCATCTCTGGACTCACATAGGAAGCCGTGACTAAATTCTTGCCCTGCGCAAGACAATCTTTGGCTACCTCAATATGAAATCGAGCAGGTAACATAGAAATCACCAGATCAGCTTTTTTTATGGCATTCACCCGCTGATCCTCATTAAAAATATCTAATTTTATGGCCGTACTGGATGGGTGATTATTTAATAGCTTGATAGCATTGTTCGGGTCTTTGTCCCCGACGAGAATATGTAACTTTTCTTTTTCAGCATTCTGCAGTAGATACTGCAATAAATAGGAAGTAGATTTTCCTGCACCGATTAGAAGAATGGTCCTCATAGTTTTGGTTTAAATTTCACACTAATGTATTAAAACGTTAGATTTATAACAAAAAAAACATAAAATGAATAAAGGAATTTTAATTACAGGCGCTATTTTGGGTGCACTGGCGGTGGTTTTAGGGGCTTTTGGTGCTCATGGTTTGAAAAATTTAGTTGATTCCGAAGCTGTAAAGACATTTGAAACGGGTGTGAGATATCAAATGTATCACGCTTTGCTTTTACTTTTTGTCGGTGGTAACACATTATTAAGTAATTCGACCAAAACTACGATAATGTATTTGGTAATTGCTGGAGTTATTCTTTTTTCCGGATCCATCTATGGGTTGTCCACAAATAACCTATCAGGCTTCGATTTCAGGAAAATCGGATTTATTACTCCTATAGGAGGTGCTTTGCTGATTGCTGCTTGGGGTGTACTTATCTATAAGTTCTTTCAACTAAGAAATGTGTAAAAAAACAGAGTCTCAAACGTTGTAGTTGGATTATTTTTATACATTTGTTGCGCAATCTAACAACAAACACAACACAATGACTGAGGAAAAAACTTTAGTTACGAAAACGATTTCGTTAAAAAAATACGGAATCGACAGCCCCTTGGTAAATTATCAATTAATTCCTGAAGATTTACACGAAATCACTATCGATTTGAAGATGGGCGTGGAGACCACTTCAGGTGCCTTGGCGGTCAATACTGGAACTTTTACAGGGCGTGCTCCCAGGGATCGATTTATTGTGAAGGATCAAATTACCGATGATAAGGTATGGTGGGGAGAAGTGAATCAACCTTTTTTACCCGAGAAATTTGATGCGTTGTACGATAAAATGGTAACCTATCTATCGGATCAGGAAATTTACGCTAGGGATTGTTATGCATGTGCTGACAAAAACCACCAAATAAACATAAGAGTGATCAACCAGTATTCTTGGTGTAACCTATTTGTCTATAATATGTTCCTGCGCCCTACAGATGATGAACTGGAGAACTTTCAAGAAGATTGGTTAATCGTTAACGCTCCAGGTTTTGAAGCTGATGCTGAGAGAGATGGAACACGTCAGGGAAACTTTACCATCATAAATTTCACCAAGAAAACGATACTTATTGGAGGAACAGGATATACAGGAGAAATTAAGAAAGGTATATTCTCCGCTCTTAACTTTATACTTCCTGTTTTTAAAAATACCCTTCCTATGCACTGTAGTGCTAATGTTGGTAAGGATGGAGATACCTCGATATTCTTCGGGCTCTCTGGGACCGGTAAAACTACTTTATCTGCTGACCCTGCTCGAAAACTCATAGGAGACGATGAACATGGATGGACCTTAGATAACCACATATTTAATTTCGAAGGTGGTTGCTACGCCAAGGTTATTAATCTGTCCGAGGAAATTGAACCGGATATTTTTGGAGCAATTACAAAAGGCGCTCTATTAGAAAATGTCCTGGTCGATAAAAATGGAGAGGTTGATTATACGGATACAAGTATTACCCAAAACACAAGGGTGAGCTATCCGATTGATCATATCAAAAACATACAGGTTCCTTCTATAGGAAGCAATCCTAAAAACATATTTTTTCTTACAGCCGATGCTTTTGGAGTTTTACCGCCGATCTCTAAATTAACCCCGGGGCAGGCGGCTTACCATTTTATTTCTGGGTATACCGCTAAAATCGCTGGAACTGAGGACGGAGTAACCGAGCCGATCCCATCATTTTCAGCCTGTTTTGGAGCTCCTTTTATGCCATTACATCCTACAGTGTATGCTGAGATGTTAAGTAAAAAAATAAAAGACGCCAATGTAAATGTTTGGTTAGTCAATACCGGGTGGACCGGTGGTCCTTATGGTATAGGAACACGTATGAAGTTGAAGCATACCAGGGCAATGATTCAGGAAGCTATGGCTGGGCGTCTAGGAGATTACTCAAGTGACACCTATACAATACACCCTACATTTTTAATTGCCTATCCAAAGCATTGTCCTAATGTGCCAAGTGAAGTTTTATGTCCTAAAAATACTTGGGAAGATAAAGATACCTACGAGATCAAAGCCAAAGAGCTTGCTAAAGCGTTTAATAAGAATTTTGAAAAATACAAAGCTTATGCTGATCACAGTATCATCAGTGGTGGTCCAGCATAAGTCAAAATAAAGGGAGTTAAGTGTCTCCCGAGCTTGCCAAATAGTTAGTAGTAAGGCCTCTGTTTATTCAGAGGCTTTTTTTAACCAAATAAAAAGCCGACTACATCTTCAATTTTACTCACTTTCTGAATTTGAATCGCTGTATTTTTAAGGGTGATCTTACTTTGTTTAGATACAAAAATACGGGTGAAACCTAATTTTTCAGCTTCTAATATGCGTTGTTCCACGCGTTGCACCGGCCTAATTTCACCTGCCAACCCTACTTCAGCGGCAAAGCAAGTGTCTTTTTCCAATGCAATATCCTCATTGCTGGAAAGTATCGCTGCAATTACCGCAAGATCTAAGGCAGGATCATCGATAGAGATTCCTCCGGTGATGTTTAAAAAGACATCCTTTGCACCAAGTCTGAAGCCTGCTCGTTTTTCCAAAACCGCTAGGAGCATATTGAGTCGTTTTGCATTATAGCCTGTTGTGCTTCGCTGAGGTGTCCCGTAGACAGCGGAACTTACCAAGGCTTGGATCTCTACCATTAAAGGACGCATTCCTTCTAAAGTTGCTGCGATGGCTGTGCCTGATAATTCCTCATCTGTTTTGGATATTAGTAGTTCCGAAGGATTGGTGACCTCTCTTAAGCCGCTGCCCAACATTTCGTATATCCCTAATTCTGAGGTCGACCCAAATCGATTTTTAAGCGCTCGTAAAATTCTGTAAACATGATTGCGGTCTCCTTCAAATTGTAAAACCGTGTCCACCATATGCTCTAGGATCTTTGGGCCTGCTATATGACCGTCTTTGGTGATGTGACCAATAAGAATTACCGGAGTGTTGGATTGTTTAGCAAAAGTGATAAGCTCGGAGGTACATTCTCTAATTTGACTAACACTACCTGCTGAAGACTCTATATGATCTGTTTGAAGCGTTTGGATGGAATCTATAATAAGGATATCCGGATCCATTTCTTCTATCTGTCTAAATATATTTTGAGTTTTTGTTTCTGTTAGAATATAACAGTGTTCACTCTGTGGGTGAATACGCTGTGCGCGCATCTTAATTTGTTTTTGGCTTTCTTCCCCGGAAACATATAAGGTTTTAAATGGAAGCTTTAGGGCAATTTGGAGTAGTAAGGTACTCTTTCCAATTCCAGGCTCTCCACCTAGTAAGCTCACTGAACCGGGAACCACTCCACCACCTAATACACGATCGAGTTCTACGCTTCCGGTGACCATTCGCATCTCTTTACTACCGTCAATTTCATGCACTCTAAGTGGTTTTGCAAGTCGTTTTGAAGAGCTATCTGTAGGTTTCCAACCCGTTTTAGCACCCTCCTTTTGGATGATTTCTTCCACTAGTGTGTTCCACTGTTTACAGGAAGAACATTGTCCTTGCCATTTGGCAGATTGTGCACCACAATTCTGACAATAAAAAGTCGTTTTAAGTTTGGCCATCTTTGAGTTTTGAATTACAAAGGTACAAATTAACTCAAAGTTGTCGAAGGCATTAACCCTTGGTTCTGTGTTCTGGTTTAGGTAAAAATAAAAGGATCTAAGCTTTGAAAAAAGAAAATTTGGTGGTTTTATAATGATCTATAAATAAGTGGAATACGTCTATTGAATCACTTGATTAGGGATCTTAAAAATCCAATAATCGTATTATGTGCGTATATATACAGAATCATTTTTATTAAACGTATATTAATTTATATCTAAAAATTCTATTTTATGAAAATTGTAAAAGGATTATCAAGTAGCCTACTAATTCTATTTTCTCTTTTGTTTATTGCGAGCAGTTGTAGTGACGATGACAACGATACAAACATACCTGGAGACGGAACGGCTAAGGTTCAAGTACTGCTTGTAGATGCCCCTGGGGACTACGAGGAAGTAAATGTAGACATTCAGGATGTTATGATTAATCGTACAGACGAAGCTGAAAATGGTTGGGAAAGTTTAACTGATGTTGAAACGGGTGTATATGACTTGTTAAAACTAACAGGTGGTAACCATGCTATTTTAGCTGATAACGAACTTCCTACTGGTGAGTTAGATCAAATTAGACTTGTTTTAGGAGATAATAACTACGTAGTTATTGATGGACAAGAAGTTCCATTAGCTACTCCGAGTGCTCAACAATCTGGATTGAAAATCCATTTAGATGATACCGAATTGGAAGCCGGATTCACCTATTCAATTGTTTTAGATTTTGATGCTGATAAATCAGTAGTAAAGGCCGGTGAGTCTGGTTCTTATAACTTAAAACCTGTAATCAATGCAAGTTGGGAAGTAAACTCCGGACAAATCACAGGATCAGTTAATCCACAGGATTTCCAAACTGTTGCCTCCGTAATTACTGCAGACAATGACACTATTAGCAGTTATACAAGTGCAGAAGGTATTTATACACTATATGGTGTACCTGCTGGAACTTATGAAGTTACTTTAACTCCTGAAGCTGAATCTGGATATGCAGTTACTACAGTTGCTGACGTAGTTGTTGTAAATGGAGAAATCACTGAGGTTCCTTTAACTGAATTAGAAGCTGCAGTAGAAGGTGGAAGTATTAGCGGAACTGTTCTTAATGCAGACGCTGAAGTAACCGCTTCTGTAACTGTTGGAGAAGAAGTAGTAAGCACTACTGTTGCTGAAGATGGCACCTTTACTTTAGAAGGTATACCTGCGGGAACTTATACACTTACATTAACTTCTGCAGAAGGATCTGCCTTTGGAGTTAACACAATTCCAGAAGTCGTTGTAGTAGATAACGAAGTTACTGCTATTGGCGATATTACCTTGGAATAGTTAATAAACTGCAAAATATTATTAAGAGCAGCCTAATCTTTGGGCTGCTCTTTATATTTTAACCTATTGTTAACAGCGTCAATCTAAATAAATTTTCAATTTGCATCCTATTATAGTTGGTGTTATATTGATGCCACAAAAATTAACATAAATGGAGCAAAATACTACTTTAGATATTACTGCAATTAATGAAAAAATAGAAAGAGAAAGTGCTTTTATTGATTTATTGACAACGGAGATGAATAAAGTCATAGTTGGGCAAAAGCACATGGTTGAGAGATTGTTAATCGGATTACTTGGACAAGGACACATACTTTTGGAAGGTGTGCCGGGACTGGCAAAAACTTTAGCAATTAATACACTGTCCAAGGCTGTACACGGAAGTTTTAGTAGAATTCAGTTTACACCGGATTTGTTACCGGCTGATGTTGTTGGTACTATGATATATAATATTAAGGAAAATGATTTTTCCATTAAGAAAGGGCCAATATTCGCCAATTTTGTTTTGGCTGATGAGATTAACAGGGCGCCTGCAAAGGTACAATCTGCCTTATTAGAGGCCATGCAGGAGAAACAAGTGACCATTGGAGATGAAACTTTTATCTTGGACAAACCTTTTTTGGTTATGGCTACTCAAAACCCGGTGGAGCAGGAAGGAACTTATCCTCTACCTGAGGCACAGGTTGACCGTTTTATGCTTAAGACGGTAATTGATTACCCAAAATTCAACGAAGAACAACTTATCATAAGAGCCAATCTTAAAGGTTCATTTGCTGAAGTGAATCAGGTCGTTAGTATCGATCAGATTTTAAGAGCACAATCCGCAGTACGTGAAGTTTATATGGATGAGAAGATAGAGAAGTATATCTTAGATATCATTTTCGCAACACGATACCCGGAAAAGTATGAACTTCAAGAATTAAAACCACTAATTAGCTTTGGAGCTTCACCAAGGGGTAGTATTAATTTAGCTGCCGCTGCCAAGTGTTACGCATTTATCAAACGCAGAGGATATGTGATTCCTGAGGATGTTCGAGCTGTAGTTCTTGATGTTTTACGCCACAGAGTGGGTATTACCTATGAAGCTGAGGCTGAAAATATCACTTCTGAAGATATTATCAATAAGATTGTAAATGAGATAGACGTACCTTAGAAAGTAACTTATCATCATAGTTTACAATTATATTGATACACGAACTTTAAGTTTATCTTTCAAATTCAAATGGACACTAAGGAACTATTAAAAAAGGTCAGAAAAATTGAAATAAAGACGCGTCGACTGAGCGATCATGTTTTTGGCGGAGAGTACCACTCCACATTTAAAGGGAGAGGTATGACCTTTAGTGAAGTTCGAAATTATCAGTTTGGTGATGATGTACGGAATATTGACTGGAATGTAACTGCGAGATATAATGAGCCTTATATTAAAGTTTTTGAAGAAGAAAGAGAGCTGACCATGATGTTGCTTGTAGATGTTAGTGCATCTGAGAACTTTGGTACCTCCAAGCAATTCAAAAAGGATATTATTACTGAAATCTCCGCAACCCTGGCATTTTCTGCCATGCATAACAATGATAAAATCGGTTTAATTTTATTTTCTGATAAAATTGAACTTTACATACCACCCAAAAAAGGACGGTTTCATGTGCTGAGAATCATACGTGAGCTTTTAGAGTTCACACCTCAAAATAAGAAAACCAATATTGACGAAGCACTTCGCTTTATGTCAGGGGTGAGTAAAAAACGCGTGATTGCCTTTATGCTCTCTGATTTTATGGATGCAAATTACGACCAGGCTCTTAAAATTGCGGCAAACAAACATGATATCACCGGAATCCGGATTTACGACCAAAAAGAAGCAGAAATGCCTAATATTGGATTTGTTCAAATGGAAGATGCCGAAACAGGAGAAGTACGACTGATCAATACTAAATCCAAACAAGTCAGAAATCAATATGCTGCTTCCTACTTGGAACGTGTAGATTACTTTCAAAATACTTTTAGTAAAAGTGGTGCCGGGGTAATCAGTAGTAGTGTGGATGAGAGTTATGTGAAAAAATTGTTGGGTTATTTTAAGAGGAGAGGATAATTGGGACAAGACTAGGCCCGGGTGGACTTTATCAGGTGGTTTTCAACAAATAAAAATATTAGAATTTATAACATCGAAATGTTTGAATTAGTGTTAAATAAAATATTCTTCGTATTGAAATTAAGGGTTTTTATCCTTGTGTTGCTGCTTGGCAATGGGTTGGTTTTTTCGCAATCCTCTCCGGTGGTAACATCTTCAGTGGATACAACCGTAATTAAAATTGGAGAGCAAATACACTTTAAGATAGAGGTTGCAGCAGATAGTACGGCTGAGGTTTTCTTCCCCGATGGACAAACCTTTATACCCTTGGAAATGGTGGAACAACTGCCAATCGACAGCGTAATCATTCAAGACAAGTTAAAGTTAATTAAGGAATATGCCTTAACCCAATTTGATTCCGGTCATTATACCTTGCCTAAACAGCAATTGATGATTGATGGAAAACCGTTCTTTACAGATTCTTTGACCATACAGGTTAATACTGTGGTGGTCGATACGACCAAACAGAAGATGTTTGATATCAAATCCTTAGCCGTGGTTGATAAACCAATGGGCAACTGGTGGATCTGGGTATTGATTGGTTTAGTGGTTGTTGGGTTAATAGGGCTGGTTATCTACTGGTTTGTTATAAGAAAGAAACCCTTAACAGAAGAAGAGAAAATCGCGTTATTACCGCCATATGATAGAGCATTGGCGGAACTAAAGAAACTAGATGACTCCAAATATATAATCCAATCAGAATACAAAGAGTACTATACCGAGCTTACCAATATCGTACGCTACTATTTGGAGGAGGATGCTCATATTTCCGCCATGGAAAGTACCACGGATGAGTTGATTACCAAAATTGAACTACTGAGGGATTCTGGAAATTTAAATTTGGATAACGATACGATTGATCAATTTAAAAAAGTTTTAAAAACGGCTGATTTGGTGAAATTTGCTAAATCAAGACCAGATGATTCAATGGTCGCCGGCGATCGTAAAACAGTGGAAACTATTGTAGTCAAAACCAAACAGGCCCTACCTGAACCAACAGAAGAGGAACTCATGCAGCAAGAGGCTTATGTAGAAGACTTGACTAGAAGGAAGAAAAAACAACAAATTAAAAAAGCCATATTGGTCTCGGTCGGAGTCTTGGTAATTGCTCTGGGAGCGTTGACCTATATTTTCGGGTTTGACACTATAAAGGATAACGTACTTGGCCACCCTAACAAATCCCTACTCGAAAGTCAGTGGGTGGGTAGTTCTTATGGGTATCCTTCCATGTATGTGGAAACACCGGAAGTTTTAGAACGGGTGAAGGATCTTGATAAAAATGGCGCAGTCGGCACTCATAGTAATCAAAGGTATACCTACGGTGAAATACATGGAAACTTTTTTATACAGCTCAATGTGGCAACCTATAAAAAGGAAGGTGATTTTGATGCAAAAAAAGCTATTGAATCGGCCATTGCAAGAGTAGAAAAGGCAGGGGCTAGAAACATGATTGTTAAACAAGAAGAATATGTAAGCCCGACTGGTAAGGAAGGTAATAAAGTATTCGGAACATTGAACTTGGAGGATCCTGAAAGGGGGACCATAAGAAATGTCTCTTATATGATTTTGAGTTTTGTTCAAGGCGGAGGTTTTCAGCAACTTACCATGGTCTATCCGAAGAATGACACTTATGCTGATACCATAGTTGATAGGATAACCAGTTCAATAGATTTTAAAACCCAAAGTGAATGATGTTTGAGAATGTAGACTTTGTAAACCCTGAGTTCTTTTGGCTGTTATTATTACTTCCAATAGTAGGGGTATGGTATTTTTTCAAACGAAAAAAACAGACAGCTTCCCTTAAAATCTCCAGTATTCGAGGCTTTAAAGGAACAACATCTATATTGACAAAGCTTAAGCCTATGTTATTTGTGATGCGTTTATTAGCCTTAGCTGCACTAATTACCGCAATGGCAAGGCCACAAAGAGAGGATGTGTCTACAAGGACCAAAACCACACGTGGTATTGATATTGTGATGGCTATAGATGTGTCTTCTAGTATGTTGGCACGTGATTTGAAGCCAAATAGGTTGGTAGCACTTAAAGAAGTTGCAGCAACTTTTATTAAAGAACGTGTAAACGATCGTATTGGACTTGTGGTTTATTCCGGGGAAAGCTTCACAAAAACCCCAATTACCAGTGATAAAAGCATTGTACTTAAATCCTTAAAAGAAATCACCTATGGCCAATTGCAAGATGGTACAGCTATCGGAATGGGACTTGCCACAGCAGTAAATAGAATTAAGGACAGCAAGGCCAAAAGTAAGGTACTTATACTTTTGACCGACGGGGTGAATAATTCAGGGTTTATAGAACCGGAAACAGCCGCAGGATTAGCCGTTGAATACGGAATTAAAACTTACACTATTGGAATAGGAACCAATGGAATGGCACTCACACCTGTGGGTTATAACCCTGATGGAAGCTATAGATATGGAATGAGCAAGGTGGAAATTGATGAACAGCTTCTCAAGGATATTGCTGAGCAAACCGGTGGGGTGTATTTTAGGGCTACGGATAATGAAAAGCTCTCTGAAATTTATGAAGAGATTAATAAATTAGAGAAAACAGATATAGAAGAAATCAAATACTATAACTACGAGGAAGAGTTTAGATTCTTTGCTCTTTTTGCGGTTGGTTTATTGGTATTAGAAAGCATATTGCGTTATACAGTTTTTAGAAGTTTAGTTTAAATTATGTATCAATTAGACGAAAAAATATATTTCTATGTGTTGGGAATAATCCCGTTTTTGGTGGTTTTGTTTATCGGTTATAGGATATGGCAAAAACAAGCCCAAAAACGCTTTGCCGACGCGGAAACTTTAAATAAGTTAAGCCCAAACAAATCGACCTTTAAATCGATTTTGAAACTTGTCTTGATTCTACTTTCTATAAGCTGTTTGGCTATTGCTCTAGTCAATCCAAAGATCGGGACTAAAATGGAGACCGTTAAACGCGAAGGGGTTGATATTGTATTTGCTATTGACGTGTCTAAAAGTATGATTGCAGAGGATATCGCACCAAATCGAATTGAAAAAGCGAAGCGAGTAGTATCTGAAATCATCAACAATTTAGCTTCGGATCGTATAGGGATCATTGCATATGCAGGTCAAGCTCACCCTCAATTACCTATTACAACGGATTATTCGGCGGCAAAAATGTTTTTGCAGAGTATGAATACCGATATGATGTCATCGCAAGGAACCGCAATCAATGAAGCTATACAGTTAGCAACCACTTATTTTGATGACCAGGACCAAACCAATAGGGTGTTGTTCTTAGTTTCTGATGGAGAGGATCATTCGAATGCCACCAACGATGCTGTAGAAGAAGCTAGCGCTGCCGGAATTAAAATATACACCATTGGTGTTGGTACTGCAAAAGGAGGGCCAATGCCTATTCGTTTAAACGGAGTGATAGACTCCTATAAAAAAGATAAAAATGGAGAGGTAGTCATTACCAAATTAAACGAACCCATGCTCCGTACAATTGCAAGAGAAGGAGATGGTCAATACATCAATGGAGCGAATACCAATGAAGTTGTGAGTCAGGTAACTGATATCTTGAGCCAGATGGATAAGACGGAGTTTGAATCCAAACAATTTGCAGATTTCAAAGATCAATTTCAGTGGTTCGTTGCCGCTGCTTTACTCTTGTTATTTTTGGATATCTTCCTATTGGAACGCAAGACGGTTTGGATTCAAAAATTAAATTTGTTTAATGAAAAGAAGTATGATCAGTAGGGGAACAACATATCGTAATTCAAGGTCTAGTAAAAGAATAGCAGTACAGCTATTGCTTCTTACAGCCCTAATGTTATGGGGTGTGAGTGCTACAGCTCAGAATAGTAAAAAACTTTTAAAACAAAAAGATGCTGCTGCTGAAACCTCGTTGGAATTAACCTATAAAGCTAATATAGATTTGACCCAAAATCAGAATGATGTTGAGGCAGAGATGGCTTACAGAGAGGCGATTTCAAAGAATGACAGCAATAGTGTTGCCAAATACAATCTCGGGAACCTATATTATAGGAACAACAGTATGGGAGAAGCCTTTATGAGATATAAAGAAGCAGGACTGTCTTCTGATAATAAGGCTGAAAGGCACAAAGCTTACCACAACTTGGGAAATGTATTTATGAAGAACAAGGAGTTCTCTAAGGCTATCGAGGCTTATAAGGAAGCCTTGAGAAACGATCCGACTGATGACGAAACTCGTTACAATCTCGCCTTGGCAAAAGAAGAACGTAAAAAACAACAGGATCAGAACAAGGATAACCAGGATAAAAAAGACGATCAAGACAAAAAAGATCAAAACAAGGACGATAAGGATAATAAAAAAGATAACCAGCAGAATAATAAAGATAAGAAAGACGACAAGCAGGGCGAGGATAAAAAGGATGAACAAGGGGATCAAAAGGATAAAAAACAGGAGGGAGAAGATGGCGATCAGCAGAAGCAGCCTCAAGACAACAAGCCTGAGCAGGGTGATAAAAAATCTAACGAGCAACCCCAGGACAACCAACAACAACCTAGACCGAATCAACTCTCCCCTCAACAGATAAAAAACATACTGGAGGCGATGAATAATGAGGAGAAAAAAGTTAGAGAGCGAATCAATGCTCAAGAAGTAAAAGGGAAACCGATTAGAAATGAAAAAGACTGGTAAACAACCATGAAATATAACGTATATATATTACTATTGTTTGCATGTATAACTGGAATTTTACCGGCCCAGGAAACTGCGGTGCAATTTGAAGCAAAAGTCAGTAAATCTGAGTTAGGTGTCAATGAGCGCTTGCGTATTGAATTTACGATGAACAAGGATGGGGATAATTTCGTTCCACCTTCCTTTGATGGGTTTCAGGTGCTTATGGGGCCTAATCAATCTGTAAGTCATTCATGGGTCAATGGGAAGAGATCCTTTTCAAAAACCTATTCTTATATTCTGGATCCACAGGCAAAAGGGACCTTCACAATCAAACAAGCTGAGGTAGAAATTGATGGTAGTATCTATAAAACTACACCGATTACCATTACGGTATCTGAGGCAGTTAATGACCCCAATGCACCACCTTCCGCAACTGAAATTGCAGGTGATAATCTACATCTAGTCGCTGAGGTATCCAATGCGAACCCATATTTGAATGAAGCCATTAGTGTAGTTTATAAATTATATGTTAGCCCTAGGATCAATGTTTCAAATTTTGTACCCAAGGCAAATCCAACCTATAACAATTTCTGGTCTCAGGATATTAGAGTGAGTCGTTATCAGGTAGAAACCGGCCTTTACAAGGGAGAGCAATACCGCTATGTCATATTAAAGAAAACGGTACTATATCCTCAAAAAACCGGAAAACTTGAAATTGAACCCCTAGCGTTGGATGTGACTGTAGATGTTCCTACAAATCGACGAGATATATTTGGTGGACGTTTGTATAACCAAATCAATAAAACAGTAACCGCCGGAAAACGCACCATTACGGTTAAAGCCTTGCCTGAAAAAGGTAAACCAGCTGGATTTACCGGTGCAGTAGGCCAATTTACTTTTGATGTGGTGACTACCAAGTCAGATTTAAAAGCTAACGAATCACTAACGGCAAAACTTCAGGTTTCCGGTACGGGAAATTTAAAACTTTTTGAATTACCCAAGCTAACCCTTCCAAGTTCCTTAGAGGTATATGAACCTGAATTGGTGGAGGAAGTTAACACAACACTCTCAGGAAACAGAGGGGAAATATCAAACAACTATACCATAATACCTCAGTACAAAGGAAAGTATCCGATTCCAAGTGTAGCATTCTCCTATTTTGATCCTGATAAAGGTACTTACAAGACCCTGACTTCTCAGCAATTACTAATTAATGTGTTTGAAGGGCCAACCAATGATGCTAGTGTAGCCACAAGTGATCCTGGTATAGTGAAGCAAAATGTGAACGCTGATGAAAACCAATTCAAGTTTATCAAACTTTCCACAGCCTTATCTGAGAAATCGGATTCGGTATTCTTTGGATCGACCTTATATTATTGGTTGTTACTCCTTCCTCTATTTGGAATACCGATTGCCATCTTTATAGGTAAAAAACGTGCTGAAATCGCCGGTGATGTCATTGGAAATCGCGTAAGGAAAGCCAATAAACTCGCGAAGAAATACCTTTCAGAGGCTAAGAAAAATATCGGTCAAAAAGAAGCTTTTTACGAATCTTTAGAGCGTGCTTTGCATAACTATCTGAAGGCGAAACTAAAATTAGTTACTTCGGAATTCAGCAAGGAGAAAATAAGTGAACTACTCCGCTCGAATGGAGTAGAAAATGGAGTGGTGGATGATTTTATAGGGATTTTAAAAAGCTGTGAATTAGCACGTTATTCTCCGAGTACCAAGGCAGAAATGGAGGTGGATTACGAAAAGTCTGCCGATGTAATTTCCAAAATTGATAAACAATTCAAGAAATGAGAAGAGCCATCATAAATAGCTGTAAAATCGCATTGTTTCTAGGCCTAATGTTTTATGCCTTCCCTACATTTGCACAGCAGGGAAACCTGGAGCTGTTCGAAAAGGCCAATAGCTTATACAACAAAGGAGAGTATCAGACTGCCATTGAGGATTATTTAAAGATCTCTGAAAGTGGTCAGCACTCTGCAGAATTGTATTATAATTTAGGGAACGCGTATTACAAGCTCAATCAGATTGCTCCGAGTATCTATTATTATGAAAAGGCCTTATTGCTTAAACCAAAAGATCCGGATATTTTAAACAATCTGCAATATGCCGAAAACATGACCATTGACGCCATTGATGTGCTGCCTCAAACAGGCATAGATCGGTTAGTGTCTAGTGTAGTGGGAGTATTTTCACATACTACATGGGCCATTGGCTCTATTGTTTTTATGTTTCTTTTTGTAGTGGTATTCCTTTTGTACTACTTCTCGAGTTACCACCGCCAAAAGCGACTGTTCTTTGTCTTGAGTTTTTTCATGTTGTTGCTCTCTATAGCAGCTGTAGTCGGAGCCTATAAAGAATACACGATTCAAAACAGTAAGACTCTTGCTATTATATTTGCCAAGGAAACTTCGGTAACTTCTGAGCCTAATATGGGAAGTGAAGAAATATTCCAATTGCATGAAGGAACCAAGGTAAATGTGCTTGATACCATGGGGGGATGGAAAAAAATTCGTCTAGCCGATGGAAAAATCGGTTGGTTGCCTCAAGGAGAATTAAAGGTCATAAAGGATTTTTAATTTTTAGTTAACAAAGTTTATTTTAAGATGCCTTATATTTGGCTGTAGTTAATTTCAAACACCTACTTTGCAACTAAGAAAGAGAATAATATCTTGTTTTTTTCTGATAATATTCGGAGGATTTTTGATTGCCCCTGCGGTGGTTAAAGTCATCGAGAATAATGCAGATGTTGCTTATTTTTTTAATGTAGCTGAAGAAGAAAAGACAGATAGTACCTCAAATCAGTTAAAGGAGGTCAAAGAATTGCCATACCATAAATCTTCTGAAATGGCCATGGCGAGCTTAGAGCTAAAAAGATCCGAATATCACTTCTACATTTTACATAATTACGACCTGGTGATCGATGTCATATCGCCACCTCCCGAACATATCGCTTAATTTTTCCGGTTAAAATTTAAGTATAATAAAAAAATTGTTCAGTGTATAACTGGGCGAAATATATAGATATGTTCAAAAATTTAAAAAGCGATTTACCAGCTTCGCTGGTTGTATTTTTCGTTGCCTTACCGCTATGTTTAGGAATAGCGCTGGCTAGTGGTGCCCCTTTGTTTTCCGGTGTTATAGCAGGAATTATAGGTGGAATAGTTGTCGGTGGACTAAGTGGTTCATCAATTGGAGTTAGTGGACCCGCTGCGGGTCTGGCAGTGATCGTATTCGCTGCAATTGCAAACTTAGGATTTGAAAACTTTTTATTAGCTGTGGTTATTGGTGGAGTCCTACAAATCTTACTTGGAATTCTTCGAGCAGGTGTTATAGGCTACTATTTCCCATCTTCAGTAATTAAAGGGATGTTAGCGGGTATAGGGATTATTATTTTTATAAAGCAAATACCACTTGTTTTGGGATATGACTCAAAGTCCTTATCAATTGAAGGTTTAGGGAAAATTTTCGATCTAATTACTCCTAGCGTTGTGCTTATTTCAATACTTTCACTAGGTATTCTGTTACTATGGGATAAGGTCCTAATCCATAAGCACGACATTTTTAAAATTATTCCCGGACCATTGGTAGCTGTTGTTGTTGGGGTTGTTTATTTTATTTTAACACAATCTGTTCCTGGATTTCAAATTTCCGAAAATCAATTAGTTTCTGTACCTGTTGCTGAAGATTTCAATTCTTTCATGGGGCAGTTTAGTTTTCCAAATTTCTCTGCCATAAGCAATCCTGATGTTTGGGTTACCGGTTTTACCATTGCAATTGTAGCAAGTTTAGAAACATTATTGTGTGTTGAGGCAACTGATAAATTGGACCCCGAGAAGAGAGTCACTCCTACCAACAGAGAACTGCTGGCTCAAGGAACCGGAAATGTGTTGTCAGGTTTCATAGGGGGACTTCCCATTACACAAGTGATTGTTAGGAGTTCTACTAATTTACATGCAGGAGGTAAGACAAAACTTTCTCCAATTCTTCATGGGTTTTTAATATTGATTTCAGTGATATTAATTCCAGTATTTTTAAATATGATTCCGATAGCAGTACTAGCATCAATATTGCTGATTGTAGGTTACAAATTAGCCAAACCATCTGTATTTAAACAAATGTTAACACTTGGATCTTCTCAGTTCATTCCTTTTATAATAACGGTCCTCGGGGTAGTATTCGCAGATTTGTTAATTGGAATTGGACTTGGATTAGCCGTAGGGATTATAACGATATTGATCAATAGTTATAAGAACTCTCATTTTCTACATATTGAAAAGAGTACTAATGGCGGACAAATTGTAAAAATGACTCTGGCAGAAGAAATATCTTTTTTAAATAAAGGGGCTATTTTAAATGAGTTAAACAAATTACCTGAAAAAACATTATTGGAATTGGATATTCGAAACACGATCAAACTCAATTACGATATTTTAGAAATATTAGATGACTTTGTTCATACTTCAAAACAAAAAAATATTGGGGTAAAATTGATTACTACACAAGGCATAGTCTTCAATCCAAACAGTTTTTCCAAGCTTTTATTATCTGAATCAAAGGAAAAAGCCGTATGAAAACGTTGAAAAATCAATACTTTTACAAAAAAATAAAAAGAATGAACCCAGAAGCAGTTTTTGAAAACAACAAGAAATGGATCACTCGAAAATTGGAGTTAGACCCTGATTACTTCAGTAAACTAAACCAAGGACAGGATCCTAAGCTATTGTATATAGGATGTTCCGATAGCCGAGTTACCGCGGAAGATCTAATGGGGTTGGGCCCCGGTGAGGTTTTTGTACATCGCAATATCGCTAATTTAGTAGTCGGAACAGATTTAAATGCGATGTCTGTGGTAGAGTACTCTGTGAAACACCTAAATGTTGAACACGTAGTCATTTGTGGTCATTATGGATGTGGTGGTGTTAAAGCGGCTATGCAATCTGCAGATCTTGGAATACTAAATCCCTGGCTTAGAAATATTCGAGATGTGTATCGATTGCACCAAAACGAACTGGATTCCATAAAGGATCCCGTGCAGCAGTACAACCGTCTTGTGGAACTTAATGTACAGGAGCAATGTGTAAATCTTATTAAAACTGCAGTCATCCAAAAAGCAGTTAAGAATCATGGTTTAAAGGTTCACGGTTGGGTATTTGATATTAAAACAGGTGAGTTAATCGATCTTAAAATCGATTTGGATGGGATTTTGAAATATATCATGCAAATATATACACTAGACTAAGTTTAGCATTGGATTTGTCAACTAAAAGCACTTCAATTTCGGTTGTTGTGCTTTTACTGCTTTATAATCATGTCAACCTCTAAAATCTGCTACTGTGTCTTAGGGACAATTGAATCATTTTCAGTAGCCGTATTGCTATTCTTCGGCTGATCATCCCTATCAAAATTAATATTGAGGTTATTTAGGTTGGGATCCTCTCGAATCACCCACGCGAATACATAGTTTCCTAAATCTTTCACTTTGGAATAGGTGATCGAATTATCTAAAGTTTCTTGATCAATCAGGCGAAAAGTTTGATTTCCACGATCAACAAACACTAAAATTGCTCCCAAAATAATGGCAATTTTTAAACCTCCAAATGCAGCCCCAAACAATTTGTTTATAAATCCTAAAGCGGCAAAATTCGCAATCTTAGTCAGGAGTTTGCCAATCAGAGACACCGCAATAAGAATCACCATAAAGGTTAGTGCAAATGCGACCAGACTTACATAGCGCTGATCCCAATCTACTTTTTGCTCCAAAAAATCTCCAATGTAGTATGAAAAATGTATGGCACCATAGATTCCTACAATTAACGCTAGAATGGAGGCGATCTCTATAAATAATCCCTTTACAAAGCCGCGTACTACACCGTAAACCAGTAATCCGCCTATAACAATATCAATGTAATTCATGTGCCATAATTAATGGATTTAACAAATATACTATTTTTAGGGGATTGATGATCGAAAGCCTTAAATGTGAATTTAGTTGTTTACTTTTGCACTAAAATTAGTGAAATGGCAAGAGATGAGACCTTGAAATTGAAATGGGATACGTTGGTGGAGAAGCTCTCTAATCGTTTCTCAGAAGGAGAAGACTTAGATATAGAGTCCATCATATACTTAGTTGGAGTTCAAGAATTGGGTCAATTGCACAGAGGGTTTAAGAAAGACGAAAAATTAAACTTAATGCATATTGCCATCTGTAAATTATTAGAACCCTATGGTTATTATGAGTTTGATTTTTACGATGATGACGGATGGCCACATTATACAGTGAATGAGCAATTACCAACGCTGAAGGCTGGAGAACAATCCGTGTTGATGAAGGAGGCACTAGTGCAGTATTTTACTGAAAATGGCTATTTAGACTAGGCACAATCGTATTTTAAAGATATAGAAGGAATAATTACCTAAAGTAAATAAGGTATTTTCTTTAGAATAGTTAAATTTGCGCATTCAAAGACAAGACGTATGATATCGACCATTAAGGAACATATTGAGAAGGTAAAGGCTTTTTCAACCGATCAATTGGAAGAAGTAGAGAGTTTTAGAATTCAATACTTAGGAAAGAAAGGGGTTCTTAATGCTTTTTTTGCAGAGTTCAAAAATGTACCCAATGAGCAGAAGAAAGTATTTGGTCAAGTGATCAATGAGTTAAAAAACGCTGCTCAGGACAGGGTTACCACTCTTAAAGAAGTTTTGGAAAACAATTCGAATGCTGCTGCTCAATATGGAGACTTAACACGTCCCGGCATGCCATATGAGGTGGGTTCCAGACACCCAATATCATTGGTTAAAAATCAGATTATTGATATTTTTTCACGTATTGGATTTAATGTTTCTGAAGGTCCTGAGATAGAAGATGACTGGCATAACTTTACCGCATTAAACTTACCGGAATACCATCCTGCCAGAGATATGCAGGATACATTCTTTGTTCAAACCGATCCGGATATCCTTTTGAGAACACATACGTCTTCTGTACAGGTACGTTATATGGAGAAGAATCAACCTCCTATAAGAACGATATCACCGGGAAGGGTATACAGGAACGAGGCAATTTCATCGCGTTCTCATTGTTTCTTCCACCAAGTAGAGGGATTGTACATCGATAAGGGAGTTTCATTTGCAGATTTAAAACAAACACTTCAGTTCTTTACCCAAGAAATGTTTGGAAAATCAAAGATCCGATTGCGACCTTCTTACTTTCCGTTCACAGAACCTAGTGCTGAGGTCGATGTATATTGGGGTCTTGAAACCGAAACCGATTATAGAATGACCAAAGGTACCGGTTGGCTGGAAATTATGGGTTGCGGAATGGTTGATCCTAATGTATTGGAGAATTGTGGAATAGATTCTAAAGAGTATACCGGTTTTGCTTTTGGAATGGGAATCGATCGTATTGCACTTTTACAACATCAGATTTCTGATATTCGACTTTTAAGTGAGAACGATCTTCGATTTTTAAAACAATTTAAATCAGTGTTGTAGTGAAAAAGGACATTCAAATTCCTATTGCTCAAAATGTATATGTTGCAGCCGTTGATCAATGGGATGGAGAAAAGCTCAACAAGGATTGGTGGGTATATTTGATAAATGATCAAAACGAAGCCTTGGAAGCTGTCATATTAGTATCCAGAGGTTATGGAGAAGGCTTACAGACCTCCACCATGAGACATGGTTTTGGAACTCTTGCACCAAAGTCTATCACAAAAGTTGAATTACTACAAGAAGAGGTATTCAAATTGAATAACGAATTCTTTTTAACTTTTTTCCAGGGCAATAAGTTGTTTGAGCGAAAGTTTGTTTTTGAAAGGCATCAGATCACAGAGGCAAATACTGTTGAGATTCCACTTATGGACGAAAATGGAGTTCTTGCGAAATAAGTAACGTATTGGCTCATAGAATCTCTCAACTTCCAAACCAAAAATTATCCTAGTTTTTATATAAATTTAGAGGCTACATTTCTACTAATGATGCCTTTAATCGACCTTATATATGGCGATATTCATCGATAATAATTTATGTTTTTAGGCTATTAACTATCTGACTAATAGGGTTGTAGGGCAATAATCGTTTAATTAACAAATTATTAACTGTGATTAGTTCTGTTAAAACCGAACTAGGCGTATTTTTGTCCTCGTTAAATTTTAGTATGGCAGATCCATTGGAATTAATAAAGGTTAAAAAGCAATTAATTGAAGAAATGGGCGTGTATTTTGAAAGCCAAGATATACTCTCCCCATTGTCATCGAGAATATTTGCATTCCTGGCTTTGGCAGGAAATTCCGGCGCCACCTTTGATGAAATAGTTGAAGAACTGGAAGTGAGCAAGAGCTCTGTATCTACCAATCTTCAGTTGTTGCAAACTATGGGAAGGGTTGGATATTACACCAAGTCAGGTGATCGCAGGCGTTATTTTAAAATTGCCGAAAACAACATGGTAAATCGATTGGATGATAAGGTGGCATCGTGGGAACGCGAAAAAGTGCTTCATGTCAAAGTACTGGAGTATAAGAAACTTCAATTTGAGCATAATTCATTAACAAAAGAGGAACAACAACGGGAAATGGGATTTTCTATCCATTATATTGAGTTTTTAGAGAGTATGATTGAAAACTTGAAAAAACTTAAAAACAATTTATTAATAACTATCAATCAGGAACAAAAATGAGGGCAAAATTGTATTTAAAATTATTATCCATAGCAATGGCATTAACTCTAAGTGCTTGTGGCGGAAAAGAACAACAGCAAGGTGCAGCACAACAGGCATTACCCTTTCCGGTAGTGAAAGTTGAGGCCAAGGAGGTTACCGGAAACAGTAGCTATCCAGCGAGCATCGAAGGTGTTGTGAATAGTGATATTCGCGCAAAAGTATCAGGTTATATCAAACAAGTATTGGTAGATGAGGGAGAGAAAGTTCGAGTTGGACAACCGCTATTCAGACTTGAAACCGCATCGTTATCTCAAGATGCTGAAGCTGCTCAAGCAACAGTAAATGCAGCCCAAGTAGAAGTAGATAGATTGAAACCTTTGGTTGAAAAAGGTATCATAAGTAGTGTTCAACTTGAAACTGCTAAGGCTAAATTAGCACAAGCAAAGAGTACGCATAATAGCATTACCGCTAATATTGGGTATGCTACCGTAAAGAGTGCGGTTAATGGCTATGTTGGTGCTATACCTTACCGTGTAGGTTCATTGGTGAGTCCTGCAGATCCAACGCCACTAACTACTGTTTCTGATATTAGTGAGGTTTATGCTTATTTTTCTATGAATGAAAAGGATTACTTGGACTTTATCCAAAATGCAGAAGGTGAAACTTTACAGGATAAATTGGATAAGATGCCTGCAGTGAGTCTTGAGCTCGCCAATGGTAGTATTTATAAAGAGCAAGGGAAAATACAAACTGTAACCGGCCAAGTGAGTCAAAGTACCGGAACGGTAAGTTTCAGAGCAATTTTTGACAATCCTAATCAAATTGTTACCAATGGTAATAGTGGTAAGATCTTAATCCCTTCTACCTATTCTAAACTACCGGTTATTCCTCAGGCTGCAACCTTTGAAAGACAGGGTCAATTTTTAGTATTTCACGTGAAGGAGGATAATACCGTTACAGCGGATGTCATCGAAATCATGGATAGAATCGACAACTTATATGTTATTAAATCGGGAGTCAAAATTGGGGATGTTATCGTAACTGAGGGTGTTGGTAAATTAAGACCGAACATGAGTATAGTGCCTCAAGAAGTTCCTTACGACAGCGTTGTTAAGCCACTTAAAACAGTATTTAGAAATTAAAAAGGATCTCACGGTTAAATTGTAAGACATGATAAAAACGTTTATAGAGAGACCTGTTTTATCCACAGTTATCTCGATCATTATAGTAATATTAGGTGTTTTAGGGGTTACTACCCTGCCTATTGAACAATACCCGGATATTGCACCACCAACCATTTCGGTCAGAGCAACCTATCCAGGTGCGAATGCTGAAACCATTTTGGAGAGTGTTATTATTCCGATTGAAGAGCAGATTAACGGGGTTGAAGGAATGACATATATTACTTCAACTGCTACCAATGCCGGTTCAGCTGAAATCACTGTGTATTTCGATCAGGAAACAGATGCAGATATCGCATCGGTTAACGTGCAAAATAGGGTAGCTCGTGCGAATCCTTTATTACCTCAAGAGGTAATTCAGACAGGGGTTACTACTCAAAAGCAACAAACTAGTGCACTAATGTTTATGTCGTTTTACACGACGAATACGAACTATGATGCTACATTTTTAGCGAACTATTTAAAAATCAACGTTACTCCGGAAATTCAAAGGGTTAATGGAGTTGGTAACGTACAGGTGTTTTCTACCCAGGATTACTCGATGAGAGTCTGGTTACAACCTGAAAAGTTAGCAGCCTACAACCTCATTCCAACAGATGTAATGGCTGCTTTAAATGAGCAGAGTTTGGAGGCAGCTGCAGGTTCTCTTGGAGAGAACAATGGAGAAGCATTCTCTTATGTTATCAAATATAGCGGTCGATTTAAGACCGAGAAACAATACGAGGATATTATTATTAAAGCCTTAGGAAACGGAGAGTATCTCCGATTAAAGGATGTAGCCAAGATTGAATTGGATGCATTCTCATATGCTTCCAGTGCTAAGACAAATGGGTATCCTAGTGTGAGTATGGGAATATTCCAGACCAAAGGATCCAATGCTCAGGAAATTATTGAAAACATCAAGAAAAAGCTGGATGAAATGTCTGGTAGTTTCCCTGACGGTATAGAAGTCTTTATTCCGTATGATACCAACGTATTCTTAACGGCTTCCATCGACAAGGTTGTTAATACCCTCATCGAAGCCTTTATACTGGTATTTATAGTGGTGTTTATTTTCTTGCAAGATTTTAGATCCACTCTAATCCCGGCTATAGCAGTACCGGTTGCAATTATTGGTACATTCTTCTTCTTGAATGTTTTTGGGTATTCTATTAACTTATTAACCTTGTTCGCCCTAGTGCTGGCAATTGGTATTGTGGTGGATGATGCCATTGTGGTAGTGGAAGCGGTGCATGCCAAGTTAGAAGAAGGTAATGTTAAAAGCGCTAAAGAAGCTACCCATGGTGCCATGGAGGAAATTACCGGTGCGATTATTTCGATAACCTTAGTGATGGCCGCAGTGTTTATACCGGTGACTTTTATTCAAGGTCCTACAGGGGTGTTCTATGAGCAGTTTGGTGTTACATTGATCGTTGCTATTTTAATTTCAGCGGTGAATGCATTGACCTTAAGTCCTGCATTGTGTGCTCTGCTCTTAAAAACGCATTCAGAGGAAGAGAAAAAGAGCAAAAGCTTTTTACAACGATTCTATGATGCCTTTAACAAAGGCTTTGGTGCTGCTACAGAAAGATATGGTAAGGCCTTAGGGTTCTTAGTGAAGAATAAATGGGTGACCGTACTAATGTTATTGGCTTCGGCAGCAGGTATTTACTGGGCAACTCAGGTTACACCTACTGGTTTTGTGCCAAATGAAGATAGAGCCATGGTGTTTGTCAATGTAGAGTTACCTCCAGGATCATCTATGGATAGAACCGCTGAGGTAAATGGAGAATTGTACAATAAGATTAAAGATATCGACGGACTTGACGGTGTGACTTTAATTACTGGGTTTAGTTTGATCGGTGGTCAAGGAAGTAACTATGGTCTAGGATTTATCAAATTAGATGATTGGAAACTTCGTGAAGATGAATCGCTCTCTATTGATGCTATTACCGGAAAACTTTTTGGTGTTGCAGCTACGATTCCCGGAGCAAATATTATTTTCTTTGCCCCTCCTAGTGTACCTGGATTCGGTACGTCTGCCGGGTTTGAATTTAATTTATTAGACAGATCAGGAGGAGCATTTACAGATCTTGATCAAGTCAACCAGAACTTCATTATGTCACTTATGAAGCATCCTGAGATTCAGTATGCACAATCCTCCTTTAACACGAATTATCCACAGTTTGAAATGGAGATTGATGTTCCGGTGGCTAAGAGCTTAGGAGTTCCTATTAGTTCAATTTTCTCCACCTTACAAGGGTATATTGGAGGGATATATGCAGCAGACTTTTCAAGATTTGGTAAACAGTACCGCGTGTTTTTACAAACACTTCCGGAGGATAGAGCAACAGTAGAATCATTGGATGGATTATACGTAAGAACCGGAGATGGCCAAATGGCGCCAATCACACAATTTATTAGTCTTAAAAGAGTGTACGGGCCGCAATCTGTAACGCGTTTCAATCTTTATAACTCCACGAGTGTGTCTGGAGCTACCAACCCAGGTTTTAGTACCGGGGATGCAATTAATGTTATAGAACAAGAGGTTTCGAACCTTCCTGCGGATTATGATATTGCTTATTCAGGTTTAACTCGTGAGGAGGTAAGCGCAGGTGGACAAACGGTTTTAATCTTTATATTGAGTATCGTATTTGTATACTTTTTACTTGCAGCGCAGTATGAGAGCTATATGTTACCTTTTGCGGTGATCTTATCACTCCCATTAGGTGTATTCGGAGCCTATTTTACCACCATGGTGGCTGGTTTGGAGAATAATATTTACTTCCAGATCGCACTGATTATGTTGATTGGACTGCTGGCTAAAAATGCAATTCTTATTGTTGAATTTGCGTTGCAGCGGCGTAGAAGAGGTGAAAGCCTTACTGATTCCGCAGTCCATGGAGCTAAGGCACGTTTACGTCCAATTTTAATGACCTCATTTGCCTTTATTTTAGGGCTTATGCCATTGGCATTAGCTGGTGGAGTTGGAGCAGAAGGAAACCGTTCGATTGGTACCGGAGCTGTAGGTGGGATGCTGATTGGAACCATTTTAGGGGTATTTGTAATCCCAGTACTCTTTGTTGTATTCCAATGGTTACAAGAGAAGGTAAGTTCGAAAAAAGAACCATTCACTGAAATTGAAGCTTAACAAATTTAACAATGATGAAAATCAAAACATATAAAGTTTTACTTGGTCTAGCGGTTCCATTTTTACTACAATCTTGTTTTGTAGCTAAAAATTACGAGCGACCAGATGTTGAAACCGAGAATTTATATAGAACCGATCAGATTTCACTTGATAGTACTTCTCTTGGAATGGTGTCTTGGAGAGATCTGTTCGATGATCCAATATTAAAAGGACATATTGAAAATGTCTTAGCCAATAACTTGGATATTCGTGTTGCCATACAACAGATTGCAGCTACTGAAGCGTATCTTAAACAAGGTAAGGCAGGAAATTATCCAACCTTAGCTATAAACGCTTCAGGCACGCGAACTGAAAACTCAGAAAACAGTCAATTCGGGAGCGTATTTAGTGGTGCAGTAACACAATATGATTTGTCTGCACAACTCTCTTGGGAGGCTGATATATGGGGTAAGATTAGAAGTAATAAACGTGCTTTTCAAGCGACTTACTTGCAGAGTATAGAAGCGCACAAGGCCGTGAAGACAGAATTGGTTGCAGCGGTAGCTTCTATGTATTATCAATTACTTTCTTTAGATCAGCAGTTTAGGATTACTGAAGAAACTATAGACACGCGTAAAGGTAGTTTGGAAACTACCCAGGCATTAAAACAGGCTGGTATGCTGACTGAAGTTGCAGTTCAACAAACAGCTGCACAGTTGTACGCTGCACAGTCTATTCTAATTGATATTGAGAACCAAACTAAAATTTTAGAAAATGCTTTTTCTATACTTTTAGGTGAACCTGCTCATGGAATAGAGCGAGGGGTTCTTGAAAACCAACAAATCACCACTGACTTGGTCACCGGAGTACCTTATTTATTACTTCAGAATAGACCTGATGTCTTGGCTGCTGAATTTGGTTTGATCAATACTTTCGAGCTTACTAATGTCGCTAGAAGTAGCTTCTATCCATCTATTACCCTTGGTGCAACTGCAGGCTTCCAGAGTATTGAATTGGATCAATGGTTAGATGCCAGTTCGTTTTTTAATACTTTGGTTGGAGGTTTAGTTCAACCCGTATTAAATGGTAGAAGAATCAGAACTCAATATGAAGTATCCAAAGCGCAACAAGAACAAGCTCTATTGACTTATAAAAAGGCCTTGTTAACCGCCGGACAGGAAGTTTCAGATGCCTTGTATACCTATGAGGCCACATCTGATAAGATTGTATTGAAAGAGAAAGAGTACCAAGCCTATAAACTTGCCTCTGAATACTCTGAAGAACTATTAAACCAAGGTTTGGCGAATTACCTAGAGGTATTGAATGCACAGGAAAATGTGTTAAACTCTCAATTGGCTTTAGTGAATAACAAATATTTACAACTAAATGCTATCGTAGATCTTTACCAAGCCTTAGGAGGCGGATGGAGATAACATAAGAGACTTAGTTCTCTACTTAAACTTACAAATTACAGATCACCCTCGCGCACGCGGGGGTTTTTTGCATCCTATTGTTTACTTCAGCTATTGGTTTTCTTGCGCAATAACCCTTCTAATTTGTCGTAATGCCCCACCTTAAGAATACCGTACTTTATATACCTTTGAGTCATACAATCAATCAGTTAGAATATTGTACTGAGTGTCGTATATAAAGCAATGTAAAACCAAAATTGAAATCTTATGTCAGCAAACAGCGTTAATTTACACCGAATCTTGACAGCATCTCCTGAGAAAGTATTTAGAGCATTCTCAGACAAGGATGCTTATGCCACTTGGCTTCCGCCTTATGGGTTTATCTGTACAGTAGATACTATGGACTTTAAAGTGGGCGGGAGTTACAAAATGGCCTTTAAGAGCTTTACTACTGGAAATGGTCATTCGTTTGGAGGGGAATTCTTAGAAATCATCCCAAACAAAGGCATCACCTATACCGATCGATTTGACGATCCTAATTTACCTGGAGAAATGCGTACAACAGTCCAGTTAAAGGAAGTCACCTGTGGTACCGAATTGACGATACATCAAGAGGGTATACCGGATGCCATTCCTGTAGAAATGTGTTATTTAGGTTGGCAAGAGAGCCTTGACAAATTAAAACGACTTGTTGAGCCGGAAATTCCAGATATGTAAAACGTAATTATTTACCGGCTTTTGCCTTTTCAGCCGCAATAAGTGCTTCAACAGTAGCGTTTAGTTTCTCCTTATCCTGATAGATAGGGTCTAAATCTACGATTTCTACTTTTCTGAACTCTATAGGGTGGCTTTCACTCTGAAGTGATATAAACCCTTCTGTTAAGGCTTTTCCGTCTTGTTTTACTGCAGGGTCGAAGTTCTTTACATTACCTCCTCCGATCTGCGGTTTAGTGTACTCTAAAACGGTTTCTCCTTCCAAGATGTGCTTGACGATAGAGTCTTTTAATACTAGGAAGGTAGCTCGAACCCACTGATCACCGTGATAGGTTTTTGAAGTAGAATTGGTACAATGAGGAGTGAATAACTCATCATTCATTACTACATTGGTCCCTGGAGTACAGAGGTTAGATGTGGTACGGGTATCAGTGCCATTACCTCCAAGGAACTGTGCTTCTACACTTATAGGGAAGTCCTGATCTTTAAGCATGCTTCTTGGGTCTTGTCCATGCAGCATTGCGCCACTGTTTCTCCATGCCCATCCTTCACCTGTTGCAATTTGATCGTCGACAAATCTATATTCTACAGCTAGGAAATAAGCTGAAAATGACTTGTCGTAAAATAAATGACCGTATTGGTAGTCATAGACGTCATTGTAACCGTCATAATTCACTACAATTTTACCGTCTTTAACAGAAAATGTATTGGCATAATTCTCACCAACTTCGTGTTTAGAAATTTTTGGAATCCATCCGGAAAGGTCTTTGCCGTTAAACAGCTGTTGCCATTCTGCTTGAACTGCCTTATCGGTTTTAACCTCGGTAGTATCTGTGTTATTGGTTGTTTTTTGCTCTTTACAAGCGCTCAATAGAATCAATCCTAAAATTAAAAGTCGAAATAATTTCATAAATACTAAGTGTATGATCCACTGAAGCTCAGTGGAAAGGAATAAAACGTATTCCCGTGTTTATTAATAGTTTTTTAAACTTTAGTAATTGACGTATCAACTCCAAAAAAGTTTAGCCCACCCGAAGGTAGGCTAAATTATTTTATTTTTCAACTATGAATATGCCTTATTCAACGATGAACTTACCTTGCATAGCTGCAAAGTGTCCAGGGAAGCTACATAGGAAATCATAAGTTCCCGGCTCTGGAGCCTCAAATTCAATCGTAGTAGTTTCACCACCACCAATTAGGTCTGTGTATGCAAGAACATCGTCAGTTCCTTCAGGAATGTAATCGGTCGAAGAAGCTTCAACAGCTGCAGTAGCAAAGGCGATTAAATCAGCTCCTTTATTAAGGATTACAAGGTTATGACCCATAACCTTTTTGTCAAGTTTACCGACATGTTTTAGGGTGATTGTAACCTTTTCCCCTGCTTTAACACGAATTTCTTTTGTACTGAATTTCATCATGTCATCCGCAGTGATCACAACATCGTTTTGTGATTTTTGTTCACTGGCAGCTTTAGCCGGCGCTGCAGCTTCTTGCTCGTATTGGAATTTTTCTTCCTTTTTTTCTTTTTTACCATCACCACAACTAACAATGGCAAGCGCAAATCCAAATGCAATTAACTTACTATAGATATTCATTTTACTAATTTTTTTATTACAATGCGAAGATACAGAATTCTTGTTTTGATGGCTAATTTTAATGGAATTTTGAGGAAATAAAAAACGATGAATACTTAGCTGTGGATTCCAAGACAAAAGCCTAAGTAGAGAGGACTGTATAACTATAAATAACATTTAAGGTGACCGCTGTAAAAGAAATATTTTTTCTTATGAATTTAAAGTTAAATGGAGTTATACACCCATTGTTATAAATACTTAGTGTTGGATGTAAGCGTCTTCTTTCTGCTCTTCACCCTAAAAATAAAGTTTTTTAAATGGGTCTCATAATTGGGTGCAATTTTCCATGAATAATCTTTCATCCATTCATAATTAACTACGTCGCTAATTATAGAATCGAATGGGTTCATTTGAATTTCTTTTTATGAAATAATTTCAAATTTATGATTTGGTACCTGAATGTTTAAATTATCCCTACTTTATCGACTTAGATAAGATAAGAAATTGTGTATTCAGGATAGTTCTCATTTAATAGTAACACGCATCCTTCTTGCTCTTTTCGTGTGAAAATGAAAATTTAAGGCAGAGCATCACGCACATGCCAAGTATACTCTTTTTATTTGCACTCTTTTGCCCGGAATTTTTATAATTGCTTCTCGTATTTAAACTTTGAATTTTACAACAACTCGTCAAATTGCAAAGATGTTGTTTATTCACAATTTATAATGGGTCTATAATCTTCACCTAGAACAAAATCTATTTCAACCGAATCCTTTTCTTCAAGAAAAAGAGGTTCTGTCTCAACACTATAATACCCTACTGATGAAACTTTGAAAATAAATTCCACGTCAACTTTTCTTAACAATAATGATAATTGCCCGTTTGCAATGTTAATCTTTTCACACCCGATAGCAACTTGAGTACCTCCTTTTATAAAATCATTTTTATGATTGCGAACGTTAATTTGAATCCAAATACTATCATTTACTATTTGAATAACATTACGTAATTTTAACTTATAACCACTGCCATTGGTATAACTTGGTTTTAAATTATTATGATTATTAATAGTAAAGGAACCACCCACTATAAATAACAATAGGCCAAATAAAAAAAAAGTTGTTTTTCGGTTTTTCATACTCTATCGTTTTAACAACCGGCATTGGAACCGTGTTGTGTTTTGAAATTCCCGTTTAAATCTTTACCAGTTAATTCTACGGAAATTACATTTAGAATTCGATTTTTTGTTGATGTTGACATCCCCTGAAATGTAGATGTTGACTGTAGACCACCCCAAGCCATAGCTTTATAAAATTGACTACTTAGATTGTATCCTTGAATTCTTCCATATTCCTCTAATGAGGACGCAATATCATTTACGATACTTCTTGCAAATTCCTCATGATGCACCGCATTCCAGTTCTGTAATCTTCCCCATTCTGCAACCATTTCTGGATATGAAGCGATCCAGTTTGGCCTGTTAGTATTAAATTCTGCTACTAAAATAGCATGAATGGATTCGTGAAGTATTGTTCTTGCCCATGATAAGTCAGTAGATTGTTTCCAATTCTGGGAGTCGAATATTGTAGAGACCGTGCCTGTGGCTCTGTTATATTTACTACTTGTTTGCCCCGTGCCTCCGGAAAGCGTCCCATCTTTAACCTCCCAGTTGAAACCTTGTGTACTACCTGAAAACTTTTTAATACTCTCTGCGACACCATTAGATTGACCCTTTAATTTATTTAAAATATTCTTAAGGCATTGCTTAAGCGTAGTATCATCGATTTTCTCCTCAAAGAGCTCATAAATGATTAGTCGATCATCGATCAGAGTCGGAATTTGTCCATCATCAGAGGAACCCTCGCCACCAGATGATCCGCCCCCATGTGTTTCGCCTCCATCGTGAGGAAGCATTCCGCCCCCGTTCGGAAATCCAGAATCTGAATCTCCACTTGTTCCTCCGCCTCCACTACATTCATAATCTATAATAATATCGGTCGGATAAAATTCCCCATTCTGTTCCAAACCACCCACACTCACCTCCGTGACCACACAATCCTGCTCATCACTTTTGCCTTGCATCCCTTTGTTCGAAGTATATCCTATCGACTTTCCATTTTTGAATTGTCCTTTTGCTTTAATAGTACCATCAATATCATAGATAGCAATTTCACCTGTATATAACTCCCAGTTTAGTCCTTTTTCATTTTTATTTTTTATCCATTCATAGGAGGGTAGTTGATCGTATGGTACTTTTTGAATACTTAGTGGAGGGATGGGTGCTTGTGTAATCTGTGGATCGGAAAGTAATTCCTCCTTTTGACAACTCCAAATCAATAGTGCCATTGCGATGAGTTGGATCCAGCGCCAAGACATATAATCTTTAACTTTTTTCACGGTAGGTTAAATTTTAAAGATTGGTAAATTAAGTATATTGAACTATCTGATGGGATCAGTTAAATTTATCTATCACAAAATACGATATTTTTTCTCTATAAAAGCAGTTAATTTATTAGATGTTGAATTATATAATAGGGTAATAGTATCATACAGCTCAATAGAACAGATTCGGAAAATACTTTGAAAGAATCTTTGAAATCAGCGATCAGAATTGGCAGAATGAAAACCATTTTTCATTTATACAAGAAGGAATCGTGCGTTTTTATATCGCCAACCAGACAAGCGATCTTACCTTATCGATTGCCTTTAACAACGGCTTTGTTAGTGGGTATAATTCCTTTTTGACAAGATCACCTTCAAGCTGCTATATAGAAACGCTCATTAAAACGGTATTTTGGCAACTGACCTTTGAAGGTCTACAAGAGATTTATAGACAAACCAAAATTGGTAATGCCATCGGACGATATGCAAGCGAAGATTTGGTTTTGAAAAAATCACAAAGAGAGCTTTGTCTGCTACATGAAACAGCCCAAGAGCGATACTTAAACCTAGTTGCTGAGCAACTCCAATTATTAAAAGAGATCCCTTTAAAATACATTGCTTCCTATATTGGAGTTACACCACAGGCACTAAGCAGGATACGTAAACGAATTTCTTAACTTGAGTTCATTGATTTGTCCCAAATAAGAATTGAACTTTGTAAAAAAAAAGATGAAACCATTGTATGTTTTACTCGGTATATTTGCATCCTGCTTATTGATTACCAAATTTACTAGTGGAAATTACGAATTTGCTTTATTTGGGAGGGTAGCACTATCTGCCATGCTAGTCTTTACGGCATTTGGACATTTTGTATTTACAAAAGGAATGTCTCTTATGATGCCGGAGAGTGTGCCGTATAGAGCAGAGGTTGTTTATCTCACAAGGTGTCTTAGAGCTTGAGATGGCGGTTGGTCAATTGCTAGAAAATTATAGCGTCCTATCCGCATGGGTACTTATTGTTTTTCTTCTGTTGGTTCTTCCCGCAAATATCTATGCTTCTTTAAAACATGTAGATTATCAAAATGCGACATTTGATGCAAACTGTTTGAGGTATCTGTGGTCTCGACTACCCTTACAGCCATCCTTTATTGCCTGGACTTATTTTGTAGCACTCCAAAGATAAGCCATCGCTGATTTTTTAAAAGTTCTTACTGTAAATCTTGAATAAATTCGATTGCTCTTTGCTCACTGTAATAGGTCCCACCATATCTAAAAAAACCAACATGGCCACCATACTTTGGAGTTTCCAAGTAGAGGTTTGGATGATTCTTGGCAATACCTTGTGGATAGCAACTTGGTGACAGAAAAGAATCATTTAACGCATTTAATATTAGCGTGGGAATTTTGATGTCTTTTAAATATTGAAGAGAACTAGACTTTCGATAATAGTCCTCCGCATCAATAAAGCCATGAGCTTTGGAGGTGTAAACATCATCAAAGTCTTTTAGGGTTTTGATGCTATAAATGGAGGCTAAATCAATGTGATCCGGAAATTGTTTCTGCTTTTCTTTGAGTTTGTGAATCAGTGTTTTTTTAAACCTGTAAGCATAAATACTGTTTTTAGGTTTGTGTAACTCTAGCATGGTGCCATATAAGTCACAAGGAGCAGAAACGGCCACTGCTGCTTTAACCTGACTTGGATAGTCTTGTTCCCCTAGGTATTTTAATATAATGTTTGCTCCAAGGCTGAATCCGTTTAAATAAATATGTTGATACCGGTATTTTGTTATTATTGATTCCACTACGGTTTTAAGATCGTCCGACCTTCCAGAATGATATGAGGTGTATAATTTATTGGTATGTCCTCCACATCCTCTGAGATTCAAACAAACAACATCAATATTGTTTTGATTAAATGCCCTAGCACTTCCCTTCATGTAGGGGCGTATACTACCACCTTCTAAACCATGGATGATAATGGCAAGTTTATCGGTCTTCGTTGGTGCATCACTCCAATCCAAATCAAGGATATCTCCATCTGGAGTCGGCAATTGAGTTCTGTACTGTTTTAAATTGGTTATTCTACGAAGTCCACTAGCAAATACGGTTGAAAAATGGCCATTTCTAAAAAGTAATGGAGGTCGGTATTTATTTTCAAAAAGAGGCATATCGTGAATAATAACTTAAATAGTATGCATGCATAGTATTTGTTTCTTAAATTTGTACAAGAATGTTTAAAAGTAGTAAAAGATTCTAAAACAAGAATAGAAATACTCATGTATACAAAAGATTTTGAAATTAGGTGGAATGATTTGGATGCTAACAGACATCTAGCCAACAAGGCTTATGTTGAGTTTGCTGCTCACACAAGAATGTCGTTTTTAGTTGAAAGTGGATTTGATCAACGGTTATTGGCCAAGGCTAATATCGGGCCTGTTGTTTTTTATGAACACATATATTATTTCAAAGAAGTTTTTAGTGGTCAACCGGTCCGTGTGAGTCTAGAGTTTAAGGGTATGAGTGAAGATGGAATGTTTTTTGAATTCCACCACAACTACTATGACCACAAAGGAAAGAACATTGCCCATTGTGAAATCATGGGAGCTTGGATTGATCTTAAATCTCGAAAATTAATAGGATTACCCGAAGATGTTTTGCCATTATTCGAGAAAGTAGAGCGCGCAGAAGGCTTCCGAATTCTGACTAAGGAAGACACTCGTAAACACGCTAAAATACCTGTGGATCTGTAATAGCTTAGACGGCTTCCTTTTTAACACGGGTTACGAGATAAACTCCTGTAAAAACAGTGGCTGCACAGAGCATCTTCAAAAAGGTGAGCTTATCCGCACCAACCATGGTGGCAAATAGTATACCCACTAAGGGCTGTACATACACAAAAGCACCAATAGTGGAGGCCTTAAGTTGTTTTAGTGCAAAAATATTTAAAAGATAGGTGCTGAAAGTTGTTCCAATAACCACATAGGTCATTCTCCAAACGGCATCCCACGGAAGACTCGTCCATTGTACAGCTGTGAATTCAGTAATAGTAAAGGGTATGTTTACCACAATACCAATAGTAAATAACCACTTCATAAGGGTGAAAGCATGGTACTTGGTCGTTAGGGGTTTTACGATAATTAAATAGATACCATAAGATATGGCATTGATGATGAAAAGGATGTTACCTAGGGTGACATTGGGTGCGTTGTGCTGTATTTTTTCACTAAAAAATATTAACCCTAATGCTCCTGCAAACCCTAATAGAATTCCTATGCTGCGTATTATCGTAATCCTTTCCCGGATCATAATGGCAGAGAGGATGAAAACAAAAATAGGAGTAATAGTTGCGATGACAGAACTGTTGATGGGCGTGGATAAGCTGAGTCCTTTAAAGAACATCAGCATATTGATAACCATTCCAAAAAGCGCACATATCGCTAGCCTTGGCCAGTCTTTGGATTCGATTTTTTCTCGAGGGCCTAAAAAGCTTACAAGCCAAAACAAAAGAGCAGCACCACTGACGCGAAGCATGATAAATCCGAATGGTTGGATGTGCGTGGGCATGACATCTTTGGCTACGGTATGATTGATTCCGTAGATGACACTTGCTCCAAATGCAGCAAGGAGAGCCAAAGCTCTTTTACTCATGGAAGCTGCCTTTTGCTGCTTCTACCACTTTTGCACTGTTTCCAATAAAAATTCTGTTTTCATTTATGATTACCGGTCTTTTCAAAAACGTATAATGTTCTAAAATAAGGTTTTTATAATCTTCCTCTGAAAGGGTCTTGGATTTTAAATCACGTTCTTTATAAAGCCTTGCACGTTTACTAAAGAGTGCTTCGTAAGAGCCAGCAAGTTCCTGCATTTTCTCTAATTGAGATACACTAATGGGTTCGGATTTAATATCCTGAAAGATAATATCTGAAGGGAAATCCAATAAGTCAATAATTCGTCTACAAGTATCACAAGTACTTAAATAGTAGATCTTTTTCATAAATAGCTTTATTTTGAATTCAAAGTTAAGCTAATTAACTTGTTATGTGAAATATTGGCTGTTGCTTCGCTTAGGATTTCAAGGGAAAATGTTACATTTTTAACTAGAGGCTTCAACTTCTAGCCAGCTAGATTTAATAAAAGGTTTCGCTTGATCCATCGGAATGTAGATTTTGGTTTGCCCATCGGCATAAGAAGCGATCTCATAGGGGTTATATATAAGAATGATACCCTGCTCATCAAACCCTATGCTCACCGGTAGGTGAAATTTATCATCTTCAAACATAAAACCTGTACTGTTGATATTATCTTCTGGTTTAAGGTTGTTTTGTTTGCGAAATATAGATTCAACAAAGGTTGTGAACTCCTTTGGATTGTTTAGTAAGTCGTCTTCTGATAATTGTTCTCCGGTGGCTAAATCAAAATTTAAAAATGACGTACTTCCATAACCATGAGCCCCTCCGGTAAATATATAACTATCGAATAATAAGCTGACTATTTTTTCGTTTCGGAACGAGACTTCACCCTTAACCTTTGCTTCCCAAGGAACGATGTTTTCAGGATAATTTTCCTTTAATTCTTTATATTGGAGGTTGAAATCTTCCATTGCGGCCGGGATAGAATCTGGCCGTTCTTCATCGGTGTAGTACAAAATAGAGATGGCAAAATCAGAAAGAGCTTTGTTGATTTGCTGTGCTTCGGGTTTGGTTTCCGGCTGGGCTGAAGGGAGATTAATGGTGATTTCAGGACAATCCTCACAGCTATTTTCAAAGGGTTCAGCCGGTACAAAACTAATTTTTTCTTCCGAGCTACAGGCTGTGAAAAGCAGCGCCAATATTGAACCGAACACAAGAAATCTACGCATAATGACCTAGTTTGTTAAATATCGATTAAAGGTAAGGCCTTCTTTGCAATACCCAAAAGGAAATAATATTTTTGTGTAACAAAATAAGAGCTATGAGTAAAGACAATCTTCGTTTCGATTCAAAGCTAATTCACGGAGGACAAATTCCAGATAAAGCGTACGGCGCAGTAGTACCACCGATTTATCAAACATCAACTTTTAAACAAGACTCCCTGGGAGTGCACAAAGGGTATGAGTATTCCCGAAGTGGTAATCCAACTCGTGCAGCATTAGAGGGTAGTTTGGCTAGTATTGAAAGCGGAAATTTTGGATTTGCTTTTGCAAGTGGATTGGCTGCTATAGATGCCGTAATGAAATTATTGAATCCCGGTGATGAGGTTATTTCAGCGGATAATCTATATGGTGGAACCCACCGAATGTTTACGCAAATATACCAGGACAAAGGTGTGAAGTTTCATTTTGTCGATGCCGGAAATCCTGAGAATATTCGCCCTTTAGTGAATGCTAAAACCAGAATCATCTGGATAGAGTCTCCAACAAATCCATTATTACAAGTAGTAGATATCAAAAAAATTGCAGAAGAGTCTAAACAACACAAAATTCTGTTGGTTGTTGATAATACCTTTGCATCACCTTACTTGCAGCGTCCTTTGGAAATGGGTGCTGATATCGTAATGCATTCCGCTACCAAATATATAGGAGGTCATAGTGACTTAGTTATGGGGGCTTTAATTGTCTCTGATAAGGAATTGGCTGATAGGTTGTATTTTATCCAAAAGGCTACCGGAGCTATTCCGGGACCGATGGATTGTTTCCTGGCGCTAAGAGGAATTAAAACTTTAGCACTTCGCATGGAGAGGCATTGTGAAAACGCTGCTGTTGTAGCAGCTTTTTTGGAAAGTCATCCTCGTGTTGAAAAAGTGTATTGGCCTGGGCTGAAATCCAATCCTGATTATGCATTGGCAACTGCTCAGATGAAGCATTATGGCGGAGTGGTATCCTTTGTTATTAAAGGTAATGACCGTGAAGAAGTTGTGGGATTTGTTGAGAAACTAGAGTTGTTTTCTCTAGCTGAATCCTTAGGAGGAGTCGAATCACTTGTGGCATATCCTACGAGTATGTCTCACGGTGGCATGACACAGGATGAAAGAGAGAGAATGGGTGTTACTGACGGGTTGATTCGCCTTAGTGTCGGAATCGAAGACAGCGAGGATCTAGTCGCTGACTTAGCGAATGCATTAAAAAGTTAAAAATCTTAGGATTTTGTGTAATTTCGTCATTAACCCCAGTAATTATTTTGTAAAACAGTATTTTTGTTACATAAAGTTAAATAAATAATACGAATGATTATATGATTTCAATGGACCAGAAAATTAAGGTTTTCATGGAAGAAGTGAGAGCCCGGAACCCACATGAGAAAGAATTTCTTCAGGCAGTACATGAAGTGGCAGAGGCTGTAATTCCTTATATTGCAAAGCATGAGCTGTATAATGGTAGAAATATATTGTTGAGATTGGCTGAACCTGAAAGAGCTATTACATTCAGGGTTCCATGGGTAGACGACACTGGCGAAATACGTGTAAACAGAGGATATAGAATTCAAATGAGCTCTGTTATTGGTCCTTACAAAGGAGGTCTTCGATTTCACCCTACGGTGAATATGAGTATTTTAAAATTTCTTGCTTTCGAACAAGTTTTTAAAAATAGTTTGACCACACTCCCAATGGGTGGAGGGAAAGGCGGATCTGATTTTGACCCTAAGGGCAAATCCGATCGTGAAGTAATGCGTTTTTGTCATAGTTTTATGACAGAGTTATACCGCCACATTGGACCTAATACTGACGTTCCTGCCGGGGATATAGGTGTTGGTTCGCGTGAGGTAGGTTTCTTATTCGGAATGTACCGTAAGATCAGTAATGAATTTACTGGTGTACTTACCGGAAAAGGACTTTCTTGGGGAGGTTCTTTGATTCGTCCTGAGTCTACAGGGTATGGGACAGTGTATTTCGCACAGAACATGTTTAGACTAAAAGGAGATAGTTTTAAAGGGAAAGTGGTAACGATCTCCGGATCTGGTAATGTTGCTCAGTATGCAACTGAAAAAGCCAATGAACTTGGAGCTAAAGTAATAACACTTTCAGATTCTTCAGGAACTCTATATGACAAGGATGGTATCGACAGTGAGAAACTAGCCTATGTTATGGAGCTCAAGAATGTAAGACGTGGTAGGATATCCGAATATGTGGAAAAATATCCTAACGCTGAATTTTACACCGGAAAAACACCTTGGCATATCCCATGTGATGTTGCGCTTCCATGTGCAACACAAAATGAACTTCATGGTAAGGATGCTGCTACACTAATCCAAAATGGATGTATTTGTGTTAGTGAAGGTGCAAACATGCCCAGCACACCTAAGGCTATGAATACTTTTGTAAACGCTAAAATCCTTTATGCTCCAGGTAAGGCGTCTAATGCCGGTGGGGTTGCGGTTTCCGGATTGGAAATGGCACAGAACTCTATGCGATATAGCTGGAGTAGAGAAGATGTCGATCATAAGTTACAAGGTATTATGAACCAGATTCACGATTCATGTATTGAGCATGGAAGTGATCCTGATGGATACATCAACTATGTTAGAGGCGCAAATATTGCCGGCTTTGTAAAAGTAGCTGATGCTGTATTGGCTCAAGGCGTAGTTTAAGATAAGAGATTCAATTAAAAACCCTGGAGTTTCATAGAAACTTCAGGGTTTTTAATTTATACCAAAATGGAGTCTGGGAGATCACTACTTTTGTATTATGATTATCACAACTAAGGCCATTGTATTATCCACGATCAAATACGGAGATTCGAACTTGATCGTTCGCTTGTTTACCGAGAGTGACGGGATGAAATCTTATATGGTAAGGGGAGTGTTGTCTTCAAGAAAAGGCAAGTTCAAAAAAGGATACTTTCAACCCCTAACAATCCTGGAAATTGTTGCGAACCATCGCAATAAGGGAACCTTAGAGACGCTACGAGATGTTAAGCTCCACACTGCTTATATAAGTTTACAAACTGATGTGGTGAAAAGTTCCCTCGGTATGTTTCTATCAGAGATGCTAGTGGTATCCATGCAGGAAGAGGAGCAAAACACACCCTTATTTCAATTTATATACCAAGGCATGATGTGGTTGGATACCAACGTAAAAATTGCTAATTTTCATATCGCTTTTCTTTTAGAGCTAACAACGCATTTGGGGTTTTATCCGGACACATCCAAAGTACATTACCCTTATTTTGATCTAAAAGAAGGAGATTTTTCACCTACGATTCGAAGTGAAGTGATCGATGGTGAAACATTGGTAGATTTTAAAAAGTTTTTAGATTCTGATTTTCAAACTGCTTGTGAAATTAAACTCAACAGGCAGTCCAGGGGATTACTTCTGGATCAAATTATACGCTATTATCAGTATCATTTAGTGGCCTTTAAAAAACCAAAATCCTTGGAGATCCTACCCGAAATTTTCACCTAGGATTTTAATGAAAGATATCAAAACAGACAATGAAATACGCTATTATCGATGTTGAAACCACGGGTCTTGCAGGGAGTAACAATAAGGTTACAGAAATCGCTGTTGCTATCCATGATGGAGCCAGAGTGATCGATGAGTTTCATACCCTAGTGAATCCACTAATTCCAATAGCCCCTTACGTAGTAGGCTTAACAGGAATTGATGATGGTATGGTTCAGGATGCACCTGTCTTTGACGCCATTGCGGACCAGCTGCTTCAGCTGACTGAAGACTGTGTTTTTGTAGCTCATAATGTGAGTTTTGATTATAGCGTCATTCAAAAAGAATTCAAGTCTATAGGCGTTAACTATCAACGAAAAAAACTTTGTACAGTACGATTGTCTCGAAAAATATTTCCGGGTTTAAAATCCTATAGTTTAGGGAAGCTGTGTAGTTATCTTGATATAAAATTAAACAACCGCCATCGCGCCAAAGGCGATACCGATGCCACAGTGATTCTTTTTGAAAAATTACTTCGAAATGATTCTCAAAACCTAATTTCCGGGCAACTTAATTTTCGTAGTGGTGAGGCCGCCTTACCTTCATTATTGTCCAAAGAAACTGTAGATAAATTGCCTAGTAAACCTGGTGTTTATTATTTTAAAGACAGTAACGGGGTGGTTATTTATGTGGGTAAAGCGATCCACATAAAAAAAAGAGTGCTGAGTCATTTTTATGACAAAAAGGAAAATGAAATGGCCTTGTGTCGTGAGACGGCTACCATTGATTTTGAAGAGTCAGGCAGTGAGTTGTTGGCTCTCTTAATGGAATCTGTAGCTATTAAAAAATACTTTCCCAAATTTAATCGTGCCCAAAAGCTCTCCAATAGAGGTTATGCAATACTTTCTTACACCAATCGACTTGGCATCATTCAACTAGGCTATAATAAAACCAAGCTTGTTCCAAAACCACTGGCAATCTTTTATAAGGTGAGCGACTGTATTGCCTTTCTGGAGAACCTATGTGAGAGATTCGACCTATGCCCTAAGTATACACAACTGCTTCCGGCTTCAAAATCAGGCTCGGGTTGTGATCACTTTAAGCTTCATAATTGTCGTGGGATCTGTAAGGGAGAAGAATCAGTTGGACACTATAACCAAAGAGTTAAAGAAGCCTTGGAGACCTCAAAGGTATTGGCTGATAATTTTGTTTTAGTAGGTCCCGGTAGGAGCTCAGAGGAAAAAGGAATCGTCTGGGTTGAGAACGGTATTTATCGTGGTTACGGTTTTGTAGAGTCTTCGATACAGATTTCAGTATACGATGAGTTCATGGATTATATACAGCTTCAAAAGAATGACAATGATAGTTATAGCATAGTGCAACAATTTCTAACCAAAGGAAAAAATTACGAAATAATTAGACCGTAGATCCAATTGTTTTTAAAATACTTTTACTTTTGCACTCACATAGCCCCGTAGTTCAAGGGATAGAATAGAAGTTTCCTAAACTTTAGATCCAGGTTCGAGTCCTGGCGGGGCTACTAGATAAGGAATTTATAAAAAGTAAATACTATCAATGGTATCGCAAACAACTTCGTCTGTTTCTAACTTAAAAAACAGTTTTTTATAAAAAGGAAATGAACGTTTCTCCCGAAAATTTTGTTATTAGAAAAGTAAGAACCAAATGGGGCAGTTGAAATGATTTAACTAGAACAATATGGTTTGATATTGAATTAGCTAAAAAAACCAATAAACTGCATCGGATATATTGTTGTTCACGAATTGGTTCATCTAAAAGAACGTAAGCACAACAAGAATTTTATTAATGAATAAGTATATGTCCAATTGGCAATTGAGGACAAAGGAATTGAATAAGTTACCTATATTCTAAACACGAAAAACAATACTTAAGTCATGCCCGAACAACAAAACATAGAATACAAAAGTGCTTGGCACGATGATTATCTGAAATGGGTATGCGGTTTTGCTAATGCTCAGGGCGGAGTAATTTATATTGGTAAAGATTATAATGGAAACGTATCGGGAATTGATCACTTCAAAAGGTTAATGGACGATATTCCCAATAAAATCCGTAATGCAATGGGGATTACCGTTGAAGTAAATCTACACGAAGAATCGGACAAGTATTTTATTGAAATCTTTACCCACCCTTATTCTGTGCCTATTTCTTTGCGAGGTAGATATTATTACCGTAGTGGAAGTACCAAACAGGAACTGACAGGAACATCACTCAATGAATTTCTGTTAAAGAAATCAGGCAAAACTTGGGATGAAGTGATTTAACCTGATGCAACCTTTGATGATATTGATAAAAAATCCGTAGCCACCTTTATTCAGGAAGCCGAATATTCGGGACGTTTACCTGAAAGCAAAGGATTGTCCATTCCTGAATTGTTTGATAAATTAAGACTTGTCAAGAACGGACAGTTGAAACGGGCTGCGATTATCCTCTTTGGTAAAGATCCTGCAAAATTTTATCCAAATGCTCACGTAAAAATTGGTCGTTTTGGAAATGACGATGCCGATTTAATTTTTCAAGAGAAAGAAGAAAGTAATCTGATTACGCTGTATCAATCCGTTTTGCAACAAATACACCACAAGTTTATCATCAAAAGAGTGTCATTTGAAGGAATGAAGCGTATAGAAACGCCTGAGTACCCGATTACAGCATTGCGTGAAGTAATTTTGAATTCACTTGAACACCGTACTTATATGGGCGCACCTATTCAGATACGAGTTTATGACGACAAAATCATTTTTTGGAACGAAGGAACTTTACCACAAGGATTAAGTTTGGAAGCACTAACAGGTTTTCATGCTTCACAGCCAAGAAATACACTTATTGCCGATGTTTGTTTTAAAGGAGGGTTGATTGACACTTGGGGACGTGGAATACAAAAAATATATTCAGCCTGCGAAGAAGCAGGGCTACCAGAACCAGAAATAAAAGAATTTCAGAATGGGTTATTGGTAACACTCTTCAAAAATAACCTTACAGCTGAACAGCTAACGAAACTTGGTTTGAATGAACGACAACTCAAAGCTGTTGAGTATGTGAAAGAAAAAGGGAAATCACAAATAAAGAGTATCAAGAGTTAAATTCAATAGCTAAACCAACTGCAACAAGAGATTTAGCAGAATTAGTTGGGAGGTTTGGCATTTTCAAAAACATAGGAAGGGGAGCTGGAAGTTATTATGAAATAATTGGCTCAATTGGCTCACGATTGGCTCATAATTGGTTCATTTTAATATTCTACTATATTAACTTTCGTACTTGGTGAGGTTAACTGCCCTAAATCCTGCAAAAAATGTTTCGAGATTTATTCGGTTTAGGTTACAATACGTAACAGAGAATAAAAATTCTTTTTTGTTCCGTTTTTATTTCGGCACAACTTGCTGTTAATCAGGTTTGTAAAACTGGTAATTTTATCGACCCTTGGCTGTCCCGGAGTTCTGAGTTCTTCGTCAAATTTGGGGAAATATCAGATTAAACAGTATAAATTTTTCGTATATTTTAGTATGTAAATATCTAATACCTATGCGAATAAATCAGCTATTAAACAACCTCCCTAAAATTAAAATATACAAATCACATTATAGGGATTCAAAACTTACTTTATACGGACTCATTCCTTTAAACGGCGCACGTTATCCTCATTGTAAGGTTTACAGCAAACAAATTCACGATCCCTATGAGCGTCATTTGAATGATCTGAGCATATTGGAGTATAGTGTGCACTTGATTTTAAGAACCCGAAAATTCAAATGTGCTAACAACGGGTGTCCTCGCAAAGTTTTTTCAGAATAAACTCCTGGGATATTGCGTTATGTCCGGAGAACAAACCGACTGGATAAAATTATTGATACCATAACCTTGGAAACCAACACTCATCTGGGGGATATAATAACTAATTTATTATTAGCCCTTTAAGTTGTTTAAGCTTATGGCGTAAGTCCCATTATAGCTACTCACTATTGTTTATACGCCAAGAGTGTTAGGGGTTGATGATAGGGCTTTTCGAGAAGAGGTAAATTATAGTATCGTACTGGTTAATATGGAAACATCCCGCGTAATTCATCTGTTACCTTCCAGTGAGGGCAGTCAATTGAAAAAATGGTTAGCAAACATCGGGGATTGAAATTGTGACCAGAGATCGAACCAGCTCCTATACACTCCCTCAGACTTTTTTTATAACAATTAATCGTTGTTTCATCAATGGGTGTCTTCCCTACAAAAAACTTCATATTATGTGTTTTGGGTATCTCTCCCTCACAGACATCCCCCTTTTTTTCACCCTTATATACATCAATTAATTTATATGCCTAACATGTGAGCCACCCACCTGTCATTAATTAGCAGGTGGAGTTGTCACAATGTTTTTTAAGGATAAAAAGAGAATCTTGATTAATTTCTAATCTGCCCAGGCTTCACCTTCAGGACTTCGTCTCCACTCAAAATAATCATCGAGTACTTCAAGTGATTCTTCACTAGGAACAGGTCCCAGGTGAGGTATTGGTCCAAAATACATCACATCTTGCTGTAATTCATTATAACCTGGCCAATTCGTTAAACCTTCACCGTTTGGATTTCCAAACTTTGTAAAATTCGTCCAGTATGTGGCCATTGCATCTGATATCGCTCTATCCGAATCTGTTGTAGCAGGGTTGTTCTCATCAAGATTGTTAAATACATAGGCAACTTCTTGCCCGTGTGGAGAACCATACCCATATTGAGGAGAATCCTCTGGATAATCAGGGTGTTGATCAAAATAATAATAGTACACCTCAGATTTTCCAGTTTTGGATTGAAGGTTTGCCCAACTCCAAGTATGCCATCCAAAGGCTGCATCACGCATTAAATCTCGTGCTGTTTTTGGTACAGATTCTTTCCCTACAGGATATGCCTTTAATAAGTCATCGGCAAATTGACCATATCTTTTGTTCACATTTTCTATAAACTCTGTAGCAGTACCTTCGCGTGTAAAGCTTGCGCCTTCATCTGAGTTATAACCAATAAGAACCGGAACATCATTGTAATTACCAGCTTGGTATAACTTATGTTGATCATCTGGGATGACATAACCGTCAGTAATTGGCCAAGCGCCACCCATTCCCATACCCATTGGAATTTCATCCACAGGTAAATTTCTGAGTTCATTAATGGATTTTACTCCAGCTTTTTCTGCATATTGAAGTCCATCCTTCTCTGCTATTTCCAAAGTTTTCATGTTCTCCCCTGGGTAGGTAGTTTCTCTAGTAGGACCAAAGGATCCTCCACTTTGAGAAATAGCACCTTGGAACAATCCTTTGGCTAGTGGGGAGGCACACAGCATGCTCACTGAAATACCACCTGCGGATTCACCAAATATTGTTACTTTATTTGGATCTCCACCGAAAGCAGCAATATTTTCCTTAACCCATTTCAAGCCTGCGATTTGATCTAGAATCCCATAATTTCCGGATACCTGGTTTGGATTCTCAGTACTTAGTTCCGGATGTGCCAAAAAGCCAAGTTGTCCTACGCGATAGGCAATGCTAACAAGGATTACGCCTCTATTAGCCAAAGCCGTTCCATCATATACTGGCTCCGATGTCGCACCGAAGCTAAACCCGCCACCGTAGATCCATACCAATACTGGAATCTTTTCATCCATTTTTTTTGCAGGTGTCCAAATATTCAAATAAAGACAATCCTCACTTTTACCTGTGGTATCATTACCTTGGATAGGAGCAGGCGCATATTTAGTGGTAATTTTTACGCCATCCCATGCGATTGGTGGCTGTGGTGCACGCCATCGTAGATCGCCCACCGGTGGCTGCGCAAAGGGAATACCTTTAAACACCAATAGGCTGTCTTGGACAGTTCCTTTGACAATTCCATAATTTGTTCGTATCTGAGCTGGATCAGTATCTTTTGGTTTTTTCTGGCAAGAAATAACAGTGACCAGCATTATACAGCTTAAAAGCATTTTCTGTATCATAATAAATTCTTTTAGCAGGTCTATTTAAATAATAATTGCGCAAATTCATGCAGTGACCTGCGCCATGTCTGCCACTCATGTGCTGTGCCGGGAGACTCATAGAATGTATAAGGAATACCTTGTTTTTCTAACATTTTTTTAAAAGCTCCGACTGAACCTGGGAATGGATTCGGTTCTTTAGTTCCTAAGGATAAAAAGAACACATCCGTTTTTTTGTCTACAGCAGCTCCATCCTTAAAGGCGCCATCTAGAAAGGTGACTGGATCAATTGCGTCACTACTGGGATAATTTGAGGTACCGCTAAAACCTCCATAGGAGGTAAATTTATCCAAATTATTCATGAAGATGCGCATCGTTTGATTAGCCCCCATGGAAAGCCCTGCGATGGCTCTATGCTTGCGATCTTTAAGGGTGCGGTACTCTGCATCTATCATTGGAATTACTTCGTCGAGCATCACATCCTCAAAAGCGGATGGAGAACGGTTTTGGTTACCATCTGTTTCACTGGCAGGTCTGGACGCATAGCCATTTTCCATGACTACGATAAAAGAAACAGCTTTACCCGATGCCATAAGATTGTCTAGGATTAAATTGGCCTTACCTTGAGAGGACCATCCGGTTTGATCTTCAAAACTCCCATGTTGAAGGTACAACACAGGGTAGTGAGTGTCCATATCCTTATGATAATTAGGTGGCGTATAGATAAAGCAATCACGCCAAGTTTTGGTGATTTCAGAAAAGTAGAACTTTTGAGTTATTTTTCCGTGAGGTACTTTCTTCATGGCATAGATATCCTGATCATGTGCAGGAATTTCAATACCACTTCCCCAACGACCTGCACCGTAATAAGATTTACTACCGGGATCGTTCACTGAAGCACCATCAATATTGAGTTGATAATAATGGAATCCCTCATCTTGAGGATCAGATTCTCCACTCCACATACCATCTTGATCTTTAACCATATCGTATTTTACACCCCCAATATCCAATTTGACGTAATTGGCGTCAGGAGCGGTAATACGTGCGCGTACCTTACCCTTTGCATTGACCATGGGATATTGTTTTCCAGGCTGATTGGTCTGCGCAGGGAAGAAGCCTTGATTTTTATCACTGTTATCCTGAGATGACCCCAGAGCAGGGATCATCAAGATAAACAGTATTGCGATTGATAATTTATTCATCATTTAATTCGTTTGTTGTACTAATTTATAAAAAGTAGTGGAGCGAGTTCTTTTAAACTTCTACGCCATGTTTGAAATTCGTGAGCAGTGCCTTCAGAGATATAAGATACCACATTAACTCCTGTATTTTTAAGAGCAGATGTAGCGCTTTTAATACGTTCAGGTCGCTCTTTGCTGCCACAACTTAAAAATATAAGTTGAATACCTGATTGATCCTTAATATCCTCTGGAGTGTAAACACCTCCACTGAGAAGTGCATAGTGAGAGAAGGTATTAGGTTTGTTTAGTGTAATCATTTTGGTTTCCATACCTCCCATTGAAAGTCCACCCATAGCTCTGTGTTCTCTATCCGCAATGGTACGGAAATTACTATCTACGTAAGGTATTAGCTCATCAACTAGCTTTGTTTGGAAAGGAGTGATGTCAAATGTTTTTAATCCACCAAACTTAATTTCATTGGTCATACCATAAGTCATTACAATAAGGAACGGCTCCGATTTACCTTCTGCGATTAAATTGTCCATAATTAAATTAGCATGACCTTGATTACTCCATGCGGTTTCATCTTCGCCCCAACCGTGTTGAAGATATAATACTGGATACCTCTTAGATTGATCTTTAGCATATCCCGGCGGCGTGTAAACATAAGCAACCGCTGAGGTGTTGGTCACCTTTGAGGGGAATAGTATTTTATGAACTTGTCCGTGAGGAACATCTTTTAGTGCATAAAATTCTTGATCATGTGCTGGAATTTCAATACCACTTTCCCATCGGGTTGAACCGTAGAAATTTAAGGTACCGGGATCGTTGAATATTCCTCCGTCTATAGTTAAATGATAGTAGTGAAAACCTTCATCCATTGGACCTTCAGTTGTCCCTGTCCAAGATCCATCTGCATTCTTATGTAGTATAGTTCCACCTCGACCACCTAATCCAAGGCTGACTTTTACACTGTCCGCGGCGGGTGCCATAATTTTAAAACGGGCATAGCCTTGAGAGTTTACCTGCGGATACTCCTGCCCAGGTTGGTTTAGGGTCGAAGGCTGAAAATCTTCTTTGATCGTTTGTTGAGCATTAGTGAAAGAAAAGCCGCCTAATAGGGCTCCAATCACTAGAAATAATTGTAGTTGTTTCATTGTTTGTTTTGTTTAGTTAATGTTGTTGTAGTTGCATTTCAATTCGGCAAAACTGCATTGAGTTTTACTTGATTTAAAACACGATACATAATACCATGTGGTGCTAGTATTAGGTGTCGGTGTGTTTCTGAGCACTAAGTAAACCGATGTGCCCAGAAATATAAATATATGGACATAGAACCTTGTAGGATCATTTTGTGTTGGCTGCTTTAATAGTATAGGTTTTTCCTGCCTGTGTCTTTAGATCGTAAAGTACCGTTGGCGGTAAATCCAACGCCTTAATATCCGAGGATTCAGAAATTAGAGGGGTAGCCACTTCAGGAACGTTAAAGAATGGGTTTGGGTTGTTTCCTTTTGCAGATATTAATCGCCCAGATCCATGGATTTCAATGGCGTTTGGAGCTCTTAGCCTTAAGTTTCCTCCTAGTTCAGATCTAATGACAGCACTTACTAATCTTTTATCTTTCCACTCCATAGTTATGATCTCAAAACCTCCTCTGGATTTTAATCCCGTAACTATGCCATCTTTAAGTGCATCCGGTATGGCTGGTAATAGGTGTAGTGTCCCGTCTGAACTTTGCATAAGCATTTCAGTTATTCCTGAGGTACAACCAAAATTACCATCTATTTGGAAGGGTGGATGCGCGTCAAATAAGTTGTTATAGGTGCCGCCCCCGCTTTGGTTAATACCAACAGGGGTCAATTGGTCCTTTATTATTTTATAGGCGTGATTTCCATCTTGCATTTTAGCCCACCAGTTTACTTTCCATCCCATACTCCATCCAGTAGAGATATCCCCGCGTTGTAACAGCGTATTTTTGGCGGCTGCAAATAAAAGAGGAGTTCTATAAGGAGAAATTAGATTGGAAGGATAGAGCCCGTACAAATGTGAAATATGCCTGTGGTGATCATTTGGATTATCAACATCATCTAACCATTCCTGTAGTTGATTGTACTTTCCTATTTGCATAGGCGGGAGCTTTTTCTTCATCACTTTTAAAGAATCGGCAAATTCGGTGTCAGTATCCAAGATTGCAGAGGCATTTATAACGGTGTTAAAAATGTCTTGAACCAACTGGTTGTCCATTGTAGAACCCGCCGTAATTGAAGATCCTTGATGACCGGCAGCTGCATTCTCCGGTGAATTTCCGGGAGCAACTACCAAATAGGGTAGATCAGGGTGTTGTACTAAGAAATCAACGTAGAATAGAGCGGCTCCTTTTAGTACCTCATAATTGTCTTCTAAAAACTCAGTATCCCCGGTATAGAGATAGTGTTCCCAAATATGTTGGCTTAACCAGGCGCCACCACCATTCCAGATGCCCCAAAAAGCACCGTCTATCGCTCCGGTTACTCTCCAAATATCCGTATTGTGATGAGCCATCCAACCTCTAGCTCCATACATGACTTCGGCTGTTTCTTTACCTGTTTCGGATAATTCTCTAACCATGTCTAGTAAGGGTTCATGCAACTCGGATAGATTGGTTTTTTCAGCTGGCCAATAATTCATTTCCGTATTAATGTTTATGGTGTATTTGCTATCCCAAGGAGGGGTTAAGCTCTTGTTCCATATCCCTTGAAGATTGGCGGCTTGCCCACCGGGTTGAGAACTGGAAATGAGTAAATAGCGACCATATTGATAGTATAATGACACAAAAGAAGGATCGTTGGTGTTTGTGAAATTTTTTAATCGTTCATCGGTAGGTAGGTTTGAACTTTCGATGCTTCCTAATTGCAATGAAACACGGTTAAAGTAGCCTTGATAGGCTTTGACGTGTGCAACTAATAAGCTTTCATAATCTTTACCGAATGCTTGATCTAAATAGGTTTTCGCTCTCAAATATTCATCAGCGCTCAAGTCATGATAATTGTTGAAATTAGAAGCGATCGAAACAAATAACAGTGCCGAATCAGCATCTTTTACTTGGATTGAATTTTGGCTTTGGCTGGTTGTACCATTTATGGTTTTTATTCGAGTTAAGGCTTGGAATTCAACCTTACCTTCAACGCCCTCATGATCACTCGTTACACCCCAAAGTGAAAGATCATGATTCCTTATATCTATTTCTTGTTTTTTATGTGGTGTGGTAAAATCAGCAGTGAAACTTACCTTTCCTGGTTGATCTGCTGTAATTCGAATGACAAGAACCCTATCGGAAAGTGAAGTAAAAGCCTCTCGAGTATAGGTGATTCCATTAACGGTATAGGTGGTTTTGCTTACAGCATTAGCTATATTGAGTTCTCTAGAATAATCTTGGAAGTCTTGATGTCCCTCAAATGTCAGCTCTAAATTGCCGACAGGCTGAAACATTTGACCGTGAGATTTCGTGGTAACTATTTTTTCATTAGCCAGGTTTTCCGCCGCTTTGTACTTTTTATCAAATATCAGTTTCCTGACTTTTGGAAGGGCTTCTAACGCATCAGGGTTGTGATTTCTATTGGGGCTACCGCTCCAAACGGTACTTTCGTTGAGTTGAAATATTTCCTTAGAAACGTTACCATAGATCATTGCACCGATACTACCATTACCTATTGGTAAAGCATTCTCCCAAACTTCACCTGATGGTTCATCATACCAGAGCCTCAAGGGGTCAGCTTGCTGTCCAAATGCATGGATGCTTGTTAAAAATAGAATAGCGATACAAAACTTTTTCATAAACATTTATTTTGGTTAGTCATTGCTTAAGTGTGTAATAAACACATATAAAAGTATACAAATTTTTATAAATAAAACTTGGTGGCAATTTATTCTTGAAAAGCAGGTATGTTCTAGGCCTATCCTAAACCTAAAAATCGCATGAGTTTTGATTCAACCTCAAATGTTTATTGGCGTTTTCTTAATTATTTTTTAAGAATATGATATTGTTATTGATTTCAAAATTAGTATCTTAGGTACGCGAAGAGTTACGGATTAGAATTCATAAAAATAATTTATTATAAATCTTAATCAAAGGGTACCCATATTGACCAAGATAAATTTTTTGACCGAGGTAAATGTGGGTCATATTATGTTAAATCAAACGATCACAATCAACATATTATTAAAACTCAATAAAACTTAAATCACAAACAATTATGAAAAAAATATTTTTAGTATTAGCAACATTGCTACTAACAGTGGGTACATATGCACAAACTCAATGGAAAGCGGATCCTAATCATTCTTCATTAAATTTCAATATTTCCCATTCCGGAATCAGTATTGTCAATGGAAAGTTTTTGGACTTTACTGGAAACATGACCACAACGGATGAAACTCTAAATGAAGCGAATTTTGAATTCACCATTCAAGCAAAAAGCATAAATACAAGTGTAGACAACAGGGATAATCATTTGAGAAGTGCCGATTTCTTTGATGTCGAGAAGTATCCTACTATTACTTTTAAAAGCACTAAAATATTGGAAACAGGTAAACCTGATCAATATTTATTATATGGAGATCTTACCATTAAAGATGTTACCAAACCTGTAATCTTTGATGTCACCTATGGCGGTATAGTCAAGAGCGATAAGGGTGATAAAATCGGACTGAAAGCAAAAACTACTATCAATAGATTTGAATTTAATGTTGATTATGATCCTACTGCTGCAGCTGTTGGAAAGGATGTGAATATTGTAGTTCACTTGCAATTAGGAAAACAGTAATTTAGCTAAGACGATAATAAATTAAGATAATGGGGATGGTTATGCTATCCCTTTATTTTTTATCTCCTATTTACTCTGATATAATGTCCAATCAGCAAACTTCCGATAAGTGCGGGTAAGATCCAATTCAGTATGCCGTAATACATTATGTTATTAACTACCACAAATGCTGTTGTCATGCAGATATAACTTCCTATCATTTTGCTGAAATGCAGTGAATTTCTATGCCTTCCCTTAAACGTTGTTCCTTGTTTTATAAATATTCTGTAGTCTACCAGGTAGGCGTTGGCCATTCCCATTAGCCCACAAAATAGTAGAATACTACCACTACCGAAACTTGTGTGATAAAATAAGTAAAATGCATAGAGGATCATTATCAGTGAGGTGACCATCATGGTCAAGGATAAACCTTTAAGTTGTTTTGTGCTTATTTTAAATGCAAAGAAACCACCAATTAGAAAATACAAGGTCAAGATCCCCAGGGTGAATAAAAACAGGCTGTAATGATCGGGAGAACTCGCTATAATTAGGGAAACTGTAGTGCCTAAAAAACCTGTGACAAAATATAGTTTCCCGATACGTTTGTGTACCGAATTTCCTTTTTTGAGGATAAGAATCAAGGCGCCTGATAGAAGGGCAAGACTTCCAAAAGCAATATGAATACTAATTAAGATGTTTATCATTTGCCACAGTTCGCTTATCGGTTAAGAGGAAATTATCATGTGTGTGCAATGGCATTTAAATTGAATTTTTAGCACATAAAAAAAATTAAAAATAGAGGTGAAATTAGCTTAAAATAAGGGGTTGAAAACCTATGCAAATAACTTGTATTAAGCATATTAAATAAAAAGCTACTTCAGTCCAAGCGACAAAAATACGGAAATATTGATTGTTTAGCCCATTTCGGAGGTTTTTGAACTCAGCGAGTATACTCCTTGTTCGCCACATTATCCCAGCGCTATGCAGAGTACCGTCGGTATATTATTCCAAACCTTTATTTGGATTCGCCTCCGTAAGGCTGTTCTACTCAGATTTAAATGGAGATGGAATAGTAAGTCTTATGTGAGTTCAACCGAAAGATATTTACAAGACGACTTGGAGAACTTGCACGAAATCGTCAACAACTTCCATCCGATTAGTTAAATAATTACAAAACGTACTTGTTTAAGTACTTTTTTATTATCTTTGCATTATGGAAATAGTAAATTATACAGACTTTCGTTCAAATCTAAAGCATTGGTTCGATAAAGTAGTCAATGATGTAAGCGATATCATTATCAAGCGTAAAAACGGTAAGGACCTCGTTTTAATATCATTGGATGAATACAACTCATTAAAGGAAACGACCTATCTACTAACAGGGAAAAACAGAGATATATTATTAAACTCTATCAAAGAACTGGAAGCAGGAAACGGTATGGAAAAAGACTTAATCGAATAGATGAAATTAACTTGGTCTACTTCTTCTTGGGAAGATTATTTGTATTGGCAGAAAGTCGATAAGAAAATGGTAAAACGGATTAACGAACTGATTAAGAGTTGTATGCGAACACCTTTTGATGGCATCGGAAAACCTGAAGCTTTAAAAGGCGATTTGCAAGGTTATTGGTCAAGACGAATCACATCCGAACATCGATTTGTTTATAAATACGATAATGAACAAATCTTGATTGCAGCTTGTCGTTATCATTATGGAAAGTAAAAGCCCCAAAAAACAAAACTCGGTTTTATCGAGAGTACAGAAATATATACCCATATCACTCAAAATCAAATCAATTACCATCAAAGAATATCCAATCTATAGAAAAAAAGCAGTAAAAGCGCCTTGAACAGCAACCTTTACAACATATAAAGATTTACGGATTACTACCAATCCAAAGCATCAAAAGCCACTTACAAAAATGTTCTGAAATATATTGAACACTTACCCAAGAACTACGATTTAAGCCAAGAAGCCTTGTGATCTTGCTTGTATGGCGTTATAATCTACTTCAATTATCTACTGGAAACAGGAAAGAGAAATTACCATCACGGTCAAGGATAAACTTTATGTTATATATTTTAAATTCGCACAAACCTAGCACAAATAAAAAGCTGCTAAAATGATCTTTTGACAAACCATAATAACAGCTTTTAACTTTAGAGAATTCTAAACTAACTACTAACTACTATATTGTTAATGTGTGTAAATAAGTATTCTATTTATTTTAGCTCTGCAATAGAATAAATGGCATATCCATTGGCCGGAACCTCTAGTTGGACAACTCCATCTTCATCCGCTGTAGCCACAAATTTGGTGCTATTGCTATAATCTAGTAATACCTTTTGTTTCAAATTTGTTGTTACTGATCGCTTCTTTGCAGTTTCTGAATGATTGATGTATAAAATAAGCCCGGGATTCTCTCCATTGCCATCCCTTCTCATGATGTACTCATCGCTGTCAACATACAATACATGAGTTGCTCCAACAGCCAAACTATTATGGACTTTAATAAGTTGTTTTAGGGGAGCCTTAAAGTCTGGATTTTCATAATCAGAATAAAAAATAGTAGGATAACCTGGATGTGTTAAGATATAAGCATACGCCTTTAATTTGTTCTCAGGAGCTATGTTGTTGTCTTCATTGGTGTCCTTTTCAGTATCGTGATTGGCGGTAAAAGTAACTGACTTTTCAGGATGAGTTTGCCATAGCATTTCTTTATCCAAATAGGTGAGATCGCTGAATCGATCAAATGCTTCTTCAAGCTTATAAAAAGTTGAAAAATCAAAGACGCCACTTCCGGTTTCATCCACATATTGGGCTAAAACGTTAGGGTTTCCATCCCATAATTCACTAACAGAAAATCCACCTACTTCAGTTAACCATGCTTTCACAACCCATGGTTCATAACCTAAGACATAGTCGAATCTCCAACCATCAAATCCCATGACATTTTTATAATATTTTGCCACGGAGTTTTCAGATTTCCACAACCAGTTTTGAACATATTCTTGATTGTGATCTAGGTTAGTCTCTTCATAGAACAGACTCCCATCATCATAATTGCTGGTGCTGTTTGGATAGAAATTTTCATAGTTTCTATTAAACATACCTGAAGCATTTCCATGAGTTTCGTCAAATAGCGTATAGGTGTTTTTTTCGCGATAAGGATTATACTGTTCTCCACCTCCGGAGTTGTGATTGATCACAATGTCGGCAATCACCTCCATATCCAACGCATGTGCTTTGGCTATCAAGGTCTCTAATTCTTTTCTGCTTCCAAACCTGGTAATTACCGTACCGTGTTGATTGTATTCACCAAAGTCAAAATAATCAGAAGGATCGTATCCCATAGAATAGCCTCCGGATTGTCCTTTAGTGGCTACAGGCAACCATATTCTGTCGATGCCACTTTCACTCCAGTCTGTGACTTGATCAGTAAGTATAGACCACCATTCTCCACGAGGTTCAACATCCCAATAAAAACTTTGCATCATGACCCCTTTACCACTGGTGTAAGAATCTAAAGAAATAGGGTTTATTATGAGATCAGTGGGTGGTTCTACCGGATCTGTTGGTACCGGATCAACAGCATCATCAGAAGAACAACTGATACATAACAATGTAAGCAGTATACTTAAATAGTGTATTGTTTTCATTTTAGTGGTTTAAAGTGTAAAAAAAGCCTGGTACTTAAACTTTTGTACCAGGCTTTAACTATGAGGCTTATTGTTGTTGTGGAATTAAAATATAACGTCCATCTAAATCATTAAACCATATATTATATGTTCCGGCAGTTACCGGAATATTAGGATCACCGTCGTTAAATCCTTGACCACTTAGCGGTGTTGAAGCACCCCAGCTAATATCCCAAGCGTCCTCAGCTCTGAATTTAATCTCACCCTCAGTAAGTTCAATACCTTCTATAACCCAGATATGTGGATCAAATGCTGTTGGAGTAAGATCCTGATCTGCATCCCATCCACCTGCGGTAGCATCACCTATTAGTCCGATAGTACCATAGGTAGGTGCTGCGGAAGCATCATAAGCTTCAAAAGTAAAGCTCATGTCTTCTTGGTTTATAGATAGGCTATAGTAACCATCTGCACTTACAGGGAACGCAGAAGGATCTGCTCCTAATATTTCACTATTGCTTAGTAATCCTGCATCGAGTCCCCATTGTGGTTGCCATTCACCTAATACTTCTATGATTTTAAATCCTTCAGTATCTGCTGATCCGGCAAATCTACCTGTGAAATTGAAAACCAAATCGTTTTCACCATCTCTAAATAGAGGTGTATTCGTGTTATTTGGATCCCAACCGGCAGCAGTAACATCACCAACAAGGAACATTTGTGGTTTCAATTCTACTCCACCATCTTCACTAGCTTCAGTTAGAACTACAGGTAGTGCGATAATAGAAGAAAATTGCTCTGAGGTTTTTGCAGCAGCATCACCTACATAAGCTCTTACTCTAAAATAAAGTGAACCTGTGTTAGGAGCTTCTGTGTCCGGGTCGTTATCCAATCCGGCTTGAGCTGCAAGAGTTAATAAGTATTTTACAGTTACTCCGTAGTTGTTCACCGTAAGGTCACTTGCTACTACTTCAATGCCTTCAAAGCTTTCAGTAGTCGAAGCCTGAAGTTCATATTTTACTGGTGTAGGTGCACCAAAATCAGCCTTGTTCCATACGAAACGTTCTGCGAGATTATCACCATTGGCCGCATTTAAAGGATACGACTCTAAGAAGGTGTTTTCAAATGCGACTCCTTCTACACTTGGTTTTGCTACAAATGTGAAATCATCGTCCTCGGAACATGCGTTAAAACCTAGGACAGAAAGTAGGGCGACGAATATAAATATTGTTTTTTTCATCAGTTTATTTTTAGTATTAGTAACCAGTATTTTGAGTTAGATTTTTGTTGATTGAAAGTATGTTAGAAGGTAAAGGGAACAATACTCTGTAGCTATCTACAGAAGTTCCATTTTTAACGCCTCCTTTGAATGGCCATAAGTAGCTCGATCCAGTGAAGTACCCGTAACGAACTAAATCTGTTCTACGTTGCCCTTCCCAATACAACTCTCTTGCACGTTCGTCAAGAATAAAATCTAGCGTAATATCCGCTGCCGAGATGTTACCACTTGAATTTCCATATGCTCTTGTTCGCAATTGATTAATTAGACCAGCTGCTGTATTGGTATCACCTCCGGCTCCGCCTCTTAAGACAGCCTCTGCATAAGTAAGATAAATTTCAGCCAATCGAATTAGTGGTAGATCTGTGTCGGTGAATTCTCCTCCGGTATCATTTCCGGGATTTCCTTGTGAATCTAGGTTAGAGAATTTAGAAACTGCATAACCATCGGTGAATGTGTTTGCAATGGTGTTGATCTCAAAAGACTGACCATCAGTATAAAACATTGCTCTACCATCATTCCAAGCTACCGGGTATCCATCGTCATCACTACTGCTGATAGATTTGTCGAATTTACCAACCAGTGCACCGGTGGTGCGGGTGCCACCCCATCCACCGTTAACACCATAGGCAGCAGCATCCATACTTCCTCCAATGGCAGCGTGAATCAAAAATGTTGTGCCTCCGTAGGTACGTGATGCATTACCATCGAAATTAAGTGCAAAGATAAACTCATTTTGTGCCCCGTTAGTATCGTTATCTGCAAGGAACAATTCATCATATGCGTTACCATTTTGATTTGCATCTGTAGTGTTAATACTATAAGATGATTGAATTACTTTGTTTGCAAAAGTAACCGCTTCGGTATACAGCTGTTCACCTGTCCAAACTTCAGCATTTAGATAAAGTTTAGAGAGTAGTGCCCAAGCTGCAACACGGTCAACTCTACCATATTCATTGGCTTGACTTTCTTTCAATAGATCTTGAATTTCTAAAAGCTCAGCTTCTACAAATTGGAAGATCTCAGCTCTTGAGTTCTGCTCTGGTAAATCTGTTGAAACTGCCGTAACTAGCGGTACATCGCCATAGAAATCAATTAAGTTGAAGTAGGCAAATGCACGTAAAAATCGAGCCTCAGCAATATAAGTGGCAACCTCAGGATTATCAGTAAGCTTTTCTGCATTTCCAATAAAGGAGTTACAGAAAGAAACTTCCTGGGCTAAACGATAGTACATCGCAGTACTAAAGTCATTACTGGAATCCCAATTCATCTCGTGAAGATTCGGAAGTCCCGGATCTCCCCAACCTACAACAGCATTGTCGGTTGTCAATTCGTTGAGATTAAATAGCATACGGCTGTATTGAGAGGTTCCCTCGTCAATTCCTGAAATATCAGGTTGTCCGGCAGGACCAGCTTGCCCGGTCAATGCCAGCGAAGCATATAGTTTAGCCAGTGCGCCTTTAGCGTCCTCTGCAGTAGCGAACACGTTTTCTTCTGTGAAGCTATCCGGATCGATTGTAGGATCCACATTCAGATCGTCATGACAGCTTGTAAAAACGGCGCCTGTAATGACTAGGCTTAATAATATCTTATATGTTTTTTTCATGTTGTCTTTTTTAAAAATCTAGGTTAACTCCAAATACAAACGATCTTGGTCTTGGGTAGAAATTGTTGTCAATACCACCGTAGATCTCGGGATCTAAACCGTCATAATCAGTGATGGTAAGTACATTTTGAACCGAACCATAAAGACGCATTCTCAAATCCCCATTGATAAAATCATTTAGGGTATACCCGAGAGTGATATTATCTACTTTAAAGAAAGAGGCGTCTTGTACATAATAGTCACTCTGTAAGTTGACTTCAGTTAGAGTCCTAAATCCTGTGTCGAAATGGTCAGTATGTAAATTCGTTAGAATACTGTTCTCGCTAGCTCTTAACCCGTAGGATTTACTTGATGCCATGTTGTTGTATGCGTAATTTCCTAAGTTCGCTCTAGTGGCTACTGATAAATCCCAGTTTTTGTAGTTAACACTGGTGTTGAAGCCCATAATGATGTCTGCAAAAGGATCTTTATACAGGTATCTGTCTTCATTATTGATTTGATTGTCACCATTTCTATCTACAACAGCTCCTTCTATAGGACGATTTTGCTCATCATACACTTGTTTGTACACCCAGAAACTATAAGGGGCATAACCCTCTTTGTGTAACTGAATGTTATTTCCGGTTCCTCCGTTGATCCCTCCAACTTCTACCTCATCCGGTAAATTGGTAAGTTCGTTATCGTTGATGGAAATGTTATATCCGATATTCCAGGTAAAGTCTTCAGTTTGTACTGGAGTAGCATTGATTTCAAACTCAATACCCCTGTTCTCCATATCTCCAATGTTCTTGTCGATAGCATTAGAGAAGTTGGTAAACGGATCTACTGTTACCCTACTAATCAAGTCATTAGTCTTTTTGATGTATGCGTTTACAGAACCTGAAATTCTATTGTCAAATAAACCAAAGTCGATACCGGCATTTAAGGTATTACCTACTTCCCATCTTAGATTCTCGTTATAAGCCTCCGGGCGGTAGGTTTGATAATAGCCATCACCCAATTGGTAATTTGCATTAGATTGACTCTGAGTGTATCGTGTTAGGTATAAATAATCTCCTAAACCGGAAACGTTACCGATCTCACCATAACCAATTCTAAATTTCAAGTTGTTGATCACCTTTGAATCTTCTAAGAATTGTTCATTATTAATATTCCAAGCGAAAGCAAATGATGGGAAATAACCCCAACGGTCATCCGGATTCAATTTTGAAGAAGCATCAGCTCTAAGGGTCGCTGTAAATAAGTAGCGGTCATCAAAGCTGTAGTTTAATCTTCCAAAGTAAGAAAGCAATACACTTTCCCACTTGTCGATAAAGATAAAATCATTTCCGGCTTCTTCCTCCTCACTATTATAGCTGTCATTGTCAAATTCAAAACTCTGATAAGAATAACCTGCAACGGCATTTATAGAGTGAATATCATTGATGTCTTTGGTGTAGGTTAGATACGCATCAAATAACTTATTAGTTGACTTATTTGAATATGTACCAAGTGATCCATTCCATTCATTCTTAGATGATGGCATTTCAATTGGAATAATTGTTCTTCCGTTACTGTTCGATTTGTCGATTCCAATATTTACTGTTGCAGTTAGGTCAGGGAAGAAGTGCAATTGATAATCCACCTTAGCATTCGCAATGAGGCGTCTTACTTCAGCAGTATCATCCTTAAGATTAATTAGCGCCACCGGGTTAGTCGGTGCTAAGCTGTTCTGTCCGCCTGTTGAATTTAACCAAGTAAAGTAATTACCAAATGGAGAGTTTGCATCATAGATCGATTGTGTTGGATCGAAGTCTACAGCGGAACCAATGGCATCTCTGTTACCAAAAGCATTTTCAGTATACGATCCTCGACCGTTTAATTCGATTTTTAAATGGCCATCCAAAAGTATAGGTCTAAGGTTTAGAGACCCGGTTGTTCTGGAGAAATTATCCCCTTTTAGAACACCATCTTGATCTGTGTAACCTAAAGATGCCCTTACCGGCATAAACCCTTTGATATTACCCGTGGTACTGAAATTATGTTCAAAACCAATGGCTTGTCTGTAAATTTGATCTTGCCAGTTGGTATTGCTGTTACCTAAACGGTCAATGGCAGCCTGATCCCCAGTGTTGTTAATTAGGGTTCTAAACTGGTCTGCATTCATTACGTCTACATAATCTGTAGGATCATATACTGTTGTGGAGCCAGAGTAATTGAATTTAAACTCTTTTCCCTTACCTTTCTTAGTGGTAACCATAATAACCCCATTCGCTGCACGAGCACCGTAAATTGCAGTTGCAGAAGCATCTTTTAATACGGTCATGCTTTCAATATCATTAGGGTTGATAAAGTTAAGCGGGTTTCTAGACCCACCTACATCACTATCAGCCAGTGGAATTCCATCCACAACATAGAGCGGGTTACTGCTCAAAGAAAGAGAACCTTGACCCCGAATTACAATGTTCTGACCTTCACCCGGAGCTCCACCTCCTGAACTAATGGATACACCCGCTACTTTACCCTGAATTAATTGTTGGGCAGAAACGATTGGTCCTTTGTTAAAATCCTCAGAAGTGACTTGGTCAACGGCACCTGTGACATCCTTTTGGCTCACAGTACCATATCCAATAACCACAACCGCTTCGAGTTGTTCTGCATCCTCTTTCAAGGTTACATTCATTGTCGGCCCACTTACGGCGACCTCTTGGGTGGTAAATCCGATGTAAGAGAACTGTAGAAAAGTTCCGTTATCGGCTTCCAACTGGAAGTTACCGTCAAAATCCGTAGAAGTACCTTGGGTGGTTCCTTTAATCACTACATTCACCCCTGGTATAGGAGATCCTGTCCCTGCATCAGTGACAGTTCCGTTAACTACCTGTTGGGAGAATGCTCCCAGGGGTATAAGGAAAGCCAGCAGTTTTATTGTCTGAATTAGCTTCATAGATTGTTTGAAAAAATTAATTATAAGTGTTAGCTTTATTATTTTTACTTCTCAAGGTAAAACAACTGTAAAGTTTAGGTAAACTTTGTGTATAACCAAATCTTGTAACTTGCGAAATCGATATAGTGTTCACAAGTTTTTACATTTTAACAATTGGCTATTCAGTAAGATAAGGTTTATGAGTGGCTATTGAAGTTGCTTTTTTGTTGAATACCATTCAAACTTGAGCACTGAAAATTTAGTTAGATTCCTACGGATTTAGTATGTATTTTTGTTAAATTACCACCTAAGCGAATACGCAATGAAGAAGAAGATTACCATGAAAGAAATTGCTCGGGAGTTGGATGTGTCAATTTCTACAGTTTCTAAAGCATTGAACAATAGTCCTGAGATCAGTCAGGATACGATAGACAAGGTCCAAGCCTTCGCAAAATTCTACAATTACAAGCCTAATAATATCGCCCTAAGTCTTAAGAACAAAAAGACAAAAAATATTGCCGTAATCATCCCTGAAATTGTGCATCATTTTTTTACTTTAATCATCAGTGGAATTGAGCAGAAAGCTAACGAATTGGGATACAATGTTATTGTTTGTCTCTCCAATGAATCTTTCGATAAGGAAGTCATTAATATGGAAACCATGGCTAGCGGCAGTATTGATGGATTTTTGTTATCACTTTCCAAAGAGACCATGGCGAAAAAAGACTTTCATCATTTAAGAGAGGTGATTAATCAAGGAATGCCTCTTGTGATGTTCGACAGGGTATCTGATGAGATTTATTGCGATAAGGTCATTATCGATGATGCGCGCGCTTCTTATAATACCGTAAAACATTTAATATATTCAGGCTGTCGCAGAATAGCGCTCCTGACCACACCGGACTACGTTTCTGTGGGTAAACTAAGGACCTCGGGGTATAGAAATGCCTTAAAGGACGAAGGGATTGAAGTGGATGAAAATCTCATCGTTAAGGTGGAGACCGTAGAGGAACTGGATGCTAAGGTTAAAACATTATTCGATAGTCAAAAATTCGATGCCGTATTTGGTGTTAATGAACTATACGCTGTTGTGGCCATGCGTGAGGCACATAGCAGGGGTCTTATAATTCCGCAAGAAATGAGTTTCGTAGGTTTTAGTGATGGTATTTTATCCAAATATGCCTACCCGAGTTTGACCACGGTAGTACAACACGGTTACGAAATGGGTCAGAAGGCTGCCAAGATGCTCATCGATCGCCTGGAAAATGATCAAGATGATGATTCCTTTAAAATGGAAGTTATAAAGACTTCAATCTTACAAAGAGAATCTACGAAACCCGTTTAGTAGATTTTACGAAAAAGTTTCGTAACTAGTGTTGTATGAAGCTGTTAAAATGTTAATCTGGTAAATAGATGCTTTGTCGGTGCCAAAAAAATTGTATATTCGCCAACATCAAAACTTATTTTTACTTCTCAAAATTAAACACAGGTAAGTTTTGATAAGTCGTAGCGCTTATCGTATTAAGAATTAACAAACTACGATAATGAAAAAGCGTATTTTAGGATTCTGGGAAATTTGGAACATGAGTTTCGGGTTTTTAGGAATACAATTCGGGTTCGCCCTACAGGGCGGTTTTATGTCCCGAATTTTTCAAACACTGGGTGCAGACAAAGAGAGCCTTCCGCTGTTGTGGATTGCAGCTCCTTTAACAGGTCTGATCGTCCAGCCTATCATAGGGTATTTAAGTGATAAGACTTGGCATTCCAGACTCGGAAGGCGTCGTCCTTATTTTTTAATTGGTGCTATACTGAGCTCAATAGCGCTGTTTATGGCTCCACATTCTTCTGCCCTATGGATGGCCGTCGGTTTCTTATGGATATTAGATGCGTCCATTAATATTAGCATGGAACCTTTCAGGGCATTGGTAGCGGATAAATTACACGAATCTCAACGATCGTATGGATTTGTGGTGCAAGCATTAATCATTGGAGTAGGTACTTTAATTGCGAGTAACTTACCATGGCTTGTTAATATTTTAGGAGTGAGTAATGAAGCTGCTCCCGGGATCGTTCCCATGTCCGTTAAGGTCGCCTTTGGTATAGGAGCTATAGTGTTTATCACCAGTATACTTTACACCATATTCACCACCGATGAATATCCCCCGGAAGACATGCAGGCCTTTGAAAAAATGAAGGCTGAAAGTAAGGGGCGTTTCATTCAAGATATCGTGGAGAACATTGGGAAAATGCCGGCTACCATGGTTAAATTGGGAGTAGTGCAGTTCTTTAGTTGGTTTGCATTTTTTACCATGTGGAGTATGGCCATGCCTGCTTTGACTGAACACGTATATCAGGCACCGGCACCAATGGAGGTTGCTTATGACTTTAGTGATAAGGGACAGCTGGAAGAGTTTGATACCGCTAATGCAAAATATCAAGATGCCTCTGATAAGGTAGGATCAGCTATGGGAATCTATGGACTTTCATCTATGGGATTTGCCCTGGTACTGGCCTATATCTCTTCTAAATTCAGGGTCAATAGGAAGTTTACTCACATGGTTTCTTTAATCATTGGCGGGCTTGGATTTATTTCCATGTATTTCGCGAGCAATATCTGGCACCTTTACGGAAGTTTTCTGCTTGTAGGGGTTGCTTGGGGAAGTATACTTTCCATGCCGTACGCCATGCTGTCCAGTGCCGTTGATGCCAAGAAAATGGGTGTCTACATGGGATTGTTCAATATGTTTATTGTACTGCCGCAGATTGTTGCTGCCATAGGGGGAATTAATTTAAGCTATAAACTATTGGGAGATCAAACGATCAACGCCATGATTATAGCCGGGATATGTTTACTGATGGCTGCATTTGCTAATTTACTAATCACCAATCGCAAGGCGATTGCCTATACGATCGATTAACTGATCCGATTTCAAGATTCAAACTAGGAAACAACATTAAAAATAAGTCTGTAGGCTGAGCACTATAGGCGTATAAGGAAAATGAAACAACAAAAAGGGTTTATATTCGATTTGGACGGCGTCATTGTAGATACCGCTAAGTTCCATTTTTTGGCTTGGAGAAAATTGGGTGAGAATTTCAATTTTCAACTCACCGAAGCACAAAATGAACAACTCAAAGGAGTCAGTAGAGTAGACTCCTTAAACAAAATATTGAATTGGGCAGGTGTCGAAATTTCTCAAGAAGAATTTGATCGCTTTGCATGGTCTAAAAATGAAAATTATTTAACCTACGTCGCCCAAATGACTCCGGAAGATATTTTACCTGGGGTGAAAAGCACCATAGAAAAATTAAAATCAGGGAGCTATCCCATTGCCTTAGGTTCTGCTAGTAAAAATGCACCTGGTATTTTACAAAAAGTGGGGCTCTTTGATCAGTTCGATGTCATCATAGATGGCAATAGCGTGAGCAAGGCTAAGCCGGATCCGGAGGTTTTTCTTCAAGCGGCTAATCAATTAGGAGTAGCCCCAAAGGATTGTATAGTGTTTGAGGATGCCCATGCAGGTATTACTGCAGCCAATAGTGCAGGGATGACTTCCATAGCCCTGGGGGACCCTGGAATATTGAGTCATGCTGACTATGTGTTCAACACATTTACTGAAATTACAATCGATTTTTTAACACAACTTCAATCTAAATAAAATGAATCAGGATTATATAATGCCAAATGAGTGGTCATTGATAGAGGAAGGATTTAATCCGCAAAAGGTAAAGTCTTCGGAAAGCTTATTTAGTATAGGAAACGGAGCTATGGGGCAACGTGCCAATTTTGAAGAAGATTACAGTGGAGCAACTTTCCAAGGAAGCTATATCGCAGGAGTATACTATCCGGACAAAACAAGAGTTGGTTGGTGGAAAAATGGATATCCAGAATATTTTGCCAAGGTATTAAACGCACCGAATTGGATCGGAATTCACGTTCAGGTCGAAGGGGAGACCTTGGATTTGAATACTTGTATTAAGGTGACAAACTACCGTCGTGAACTAAACATGAAACAAGGTTGGTATCAAAGAAGTTTTGTAGCCAGTATGGCAAACGGTATAGATCTTAAAGTAAAAGCAACCCGGTTTCTAAGTATGACCTTAAGTGAAGTGGGTGCTATTAAATATGAAATTACCCCACTGAATCGCAAAGCAGCGGTTGTTCTTATACCTTATGTGGATGGAGGAATTACCAATGAGGACAGTAACTGGGACGATGCGTTTTGGCAAGTTAATCAGGTGAACACCAAAGGTGATTTTGCTTATGTCAGATCAATGACAAATAAAACAGCATTTGATGTTTGTAGTGGAATGCTCAATGAGGTGTATCTCGAGGACCAAAAGCTCGATATCCAAGGAGAAGTTGTTTTGGAAACTCGAAAAGTAGGATTGAAATACAGTCTAACACTGGCTGAAGGTCAAAAGGTGACCTTAGAAAAATTCGGTGGGTATGTAACGAGCTTAAACCACCGGTCAGAGGTACTTGTTCAAGAATCAGAACAAATATTGACCAAGGCCAGGGGTTTTGGTTTTGACGCACTTTTGGAATTACAAATAGAGGCTTGGGATTCAATTTGGCAAATGGCTGACATCACCATTGAAGGCGATGTAAAAGCACAGCAAGGAATACGCTTTAATATTTTCCAGCTCAATCAAACCTATTCAGGAAAGGACTCCAGGTTAAATATAGGACCTAAAGGATTTACAGGTGAAAAGTACGGAGGAAGTACCTACTGGGATACTGAGGCCTATTGTATACCATTTTATATGGCTACCAAGGATGAAAAGGTAGCGAGAAACTTGCTTACCTATCGCTACAATCAATTGGATAAGGCAATAGAGAATGCCGAAAAACTAGGTTTTACCGGTGGCGCTGCGCTATATCCGATGGTGACCATGGATGGAGAAGAATGTCATAACGAATGGGAAATTACATTTGAAGAAATTCACCGTAATGGCTCCATGTTGTTTGCAATTTACAACTACACTCGATTTACAGGTGACACCAGCTATATCCCGGAAATGGGCTTAGAGGTTATGATAGGCGTTTCTCGTTTTTGGAAACAACGTTCCAATTTTTCAACGGATAAAAATAAGTATGTTATCCTTGGTGTAACCGGCCCGAATGAATACGAAAACAACGTTAATAATAACTGGTTCACCAATTATATTGCCAAGTGGTGTATGGAATATACCGCTGAGACCATTGAAATGGTTAAAGAGAATTACGCTGATGATTTTCAAAGAATTCAGAAAAAGACCAATCTTTCCGAAGATGAAGTTGCAAAGTGGCTCGAAGTTGCCGGAAATATGTATTTCCCCTATGATGAGAAATTGAATGTGTACTTGCAACAAGATGGATTTTTAGATAAAGAATTGGTTCCAGTTGCGGACCTTCCAAAGTCTCAACGACCAATCAATCAAAAATGGTCTTGGGATCGTATTTTGCGTTCACCATATATTAAACAAGCTGATGTTCTTCAAGGCTTCTACTTTTTTGAAAATCACTTTAGCAAAGAAGAGTTGGAGCGCCACTTTGATTTTTACGAACCATTTACGGTACATGAGTCTTCGTTATCACCATGTGTACATAGTATTCAAGCCGCAGTGCTTAATCGTATGGATCAAGCCTATACCTTTTACTTGAGAACTTCTCGACTGGATTTAGATGATTACAATAAGGAAGTTCACGAAGGATTACACATCACCTCCATGGCAGGTACTTGGATGAGTGTGGTGGAAGGATTTGGAGGAATGCGCGTGAAAAATGACACCTTATCATTTGATCCTAAAATTCCGAAAGAATGGGAAGCATTTAGTTTTAAAGTTAATTTTAGAAACCAGATCCTTAAAGTGGAAGTTTCACACCGTGGAACCACCTTTAAATTAGAAGGAGATCAGGAGTTAAATATCCTGATTAATGGGCAAAGTACCCTGCTTCAACCAGATAATAAAATAGTTTTATAAGATGATTAGACACCTATTATATAGTATAAGTATTCTTTTTGTTGGGCAGATTTACGGGCAATCCCTAAAATCTCCCAATGGAAATTTGGAAATGGAATTTGCTCTTAGCACTTCCGGTGTGCCTACCTATATTCTAAATTTCAAAGAAAAAGAAGTTATTAAAGAGAGTAAACTCGGATTTCTGATCAAAGACGACAGTCTATCACTCAAGGACAATTTTGTGGTAACAGATACCCAAAGCTCAAGCTTTGACCAAAGCTGGGAGCCTGTTTGGGGAGAAGCAAGCAGCATTAGAAATCACTACAATGAATTGTTAGTGCATTTGAAACAACAAGGAACTGAGCGAAAGCTGGATATCCGCTTTAGATTGTTTGATGATGGTTTGGGATTCCGTTATGAATTTCCGGAGCAAAAACCACTGATTTATTTTGTCATCAAAGAAGAGCTTACAGAGTTTGCCATGACAGGGGATCATACGGCTTTTTGGATTCCAGGCGATTACGATACACAGGAGTATAACTATACAAGAAGTAAATTATCAGAAATCAGAGAAAAAATGAAAGCAGCCATTACTCCGATTTCTTCACAAACTCCCTTTTCTCCTACAGGAGTACAAACAGCACTGATGCTAACGACTCAAGATGGCTTGTATATCAATATTCACGAGGCTGCTCTGATCAATTATTCAACCATGCACTTGAACTTGGATGATCAAAACATGGTATTTCAATCTTGGCTGACCCCTGACGCTAATGGAGATAAAGGACATGTGCAAGCTCCATTTAATACCCCATGGAGAACTGTCATAGTCAGTGATGATGCCCGAGATATTTTGGATTCAAAAATAACATTGAATCTAAATGAACCTTCTAAAATTGAGAATACCGATTGGATCAAACCTATGAAATACATCGGTGTATGGTGGGAGCTGATTACCGGCAAGAGTAGTTGGGCATATACGAATGATTTCCCATCGATTCAATTGGGAAAAACTGATTATTCTTCAGCCAAGCCAAACGGGACTCATGGTGCCAATACTGCTCATGTTAAATCTTATATTGACTTTGCAGCCAAGCACGGTTTTGATGGTGTTCTTGTAGAAGGATGGAATGAAGGTTGGGAGGATTGGTACGGTCATTCTAAAGATTATGTTTTTGACTTTGTGAGTCCATATCCTGATTTTGATGTGAAAACCATCCAAGAGTATGCAGAACAAAAAGGAGTAGAAATGATCATGCATCATGAAACCTCGGGGTCAATCAGAAATTACGAAAGACACCTAGATACGGCCTATCAATTTATGAAGGATCACGGTTATAATGCCGTCAAAAGTGGCTATGTCGGTGATATTTTACCTAGAGGGGAATACCACTACAGCCAATGGGTGGTGAATCACTATCAGTATGCCTTGGAAAAGGCTGCTGAATACGAAATTATGGTCAATGCGCATGAGGCAGTTCGACCTACAGGAATCAGTCGTACCTATCCGAATTTAATCGCTAATGAATCTGCAAGGGGAACCGAATATCAAGCCTTTGGCGGTTCTAAAGCAAATCATGTCACTGTATTGCCCTTTACACGACTTATCGGTGGACCAATGGATTATACCCCTGGTATATTTGAGATGGATATCAGTAAATTGAATCCCAATAACAATTCACACGTCAATTCAACCATAGCCAACCAATTGGCCTTATACGTGACCATGTATAGCCCATTGCAAATGGCGGCTGACCTTCCTGAGAACTATATGCGCTTTCCAAAGGCCTTTCAGTTTATAAAGGATGTTGCACTGGATTGGGACGAATCAATTTATCTGGAGGCAGAGCCGGGTGAATATGTGACTGTTGCTCGAAAAGCCAAAGGAACGCAGGATTGGTTCATCGGAAATGTCAATGGATTTGAGTCTAGAAAAACCACTGTTGAATTGGACTTTTTAGAAGAAGGGATAGGCTATACCGCTCGTATTTATGAAGATGCAAAGGATGCACATTACAAAGAAAATCCCCAGGCAATTAAAGTTCGCATCGTTAAAGTAAAGAAAAATAGTAAATTGAAGTTGAGATCAGCTCCCGGAGGAGGTTTTGCAATTAGCATTATAAAAAATTAAATATGAAGAAAAGTACATTTGTAATCACAGCAATTTTTGCGCTGCTACTCCAATCAGTCAGTGCGCAAATCCAACGAATTGAACCTCCATTTTGGTGGAGTGGGATGGAACATTCACAGTTAGAACTTATGGTGCACGGTGAAAACATAGCCGAGTTGAATCCAAAGATCGATGGTATTAACATTCTAGAGGTGAAAAAAACTGAGAATCCAAATTATTTATTTATAACATTGGATACTCAAAATGAAGAGCCTCAAAAGTTTAAAATTGTTTTTGAAAAGGACGGAAAACGTAAGCTCGCAAAAACCTATGAACTGAAGCAGCGAAAAGATGCGTCAGCTCAGCGTGAAGGTTTTGATTCTTCCGATATGATCTATTTATTAATGCCGGATCGTTTTGCCAACGGAGATCCTTCTAATGATAGCCATAAAGATGTTGTAGAAAAAGTAAATCGAGAGCATCAAGGCGGACGTCACGGTGGTGATATTCAAGGTATCATAGATCATTTGGATTATATAGAGTCCTTAGGTGCCACAGCAATTTGGAGCACCCCTTTAAATGAGGATAATGATTCCACTTATTCCTACCACACCTATGCTCAGAGCGATGTCTATAAAATAGATCCTCGTTATGGAACCAATGAAGACTACAAAAGGTTGGGTGAGGAACTTCACAAAAGATCTATGAAACTCATCATGGATTATGTGGTTAACCACTGGGGAATAACCCACTGGATGATGGATGATTTACCCACCTATGATTGGATCCACCAATTTCCCGGATATGGTCAGACCAATTACAGAATGAGTACACAAATGGATCCTAACGCCTCAGCAATCGATGCGTATTACTGTATGGATGGATGGTTCGTAAGAAGCATGCCTGATCTTAATCAAAAAAACCCGTTGGCTCTTAATTATCTTATTCAAAATGCAATTTGGTGGATTGAATATGCCGATTTGGATGGGTTTAGAGTTGATACCTATTCTTATAACGATAAGGAAGGAATCGCCAAATGGACCAAAGCTGTTATGGATGAATATCCTAATTTCAACATTGTCGGGGAGGTTTGGTTACACGACCAAGCACAAATTGCCTATTGGCAAAAGGATAGTAAAATTGCAGCTATTCAAGACTACAACACCCACCTTCCATCGGTGATGGATTTTACGTTGCACGATGCTATATCCGCTGCATTTCAAGTAGAGCAGCCTACTTGGGACAAAGGAATGATACAGGTGTATGAAAATTTTGTCAATGACTTTTTGTACCCTGATATTGATAATATCCTGGTGTTTGCAGAAAACCATGATACCCAGCGCATCAATCAAATTTACAACTCCATAGAAGATTATAAACTTATCATGACGCTTCTAGGAACGGTTCGTGGTATTCCACAACTTTATTACGGTTCTGAAATCGGAATGAAAGGAGATAAAGGAAAAGGTGATGGGGACATTAGAAGAGACTTTCCCGGAGGCTGGAAAAACGATGTTCATAACGCATTTTTGGCTGATCAAAGAACGGAATCAGAGAAAGCCTATTTTGATGTGACAGCCAAGATATTTAATTGGAGAAAAACGGCTACCGCTATTCACAATGGTAAAACAACCCATTATTTACCACAGGATGAGGTCTATGTTTACTTTAGGTACAATGACAAGCAAAAAGTAATGGTTGTCATCAACAATAGTAAAGAAGAAAGAAGCCTGGAGTTAAGCAGATATGAAGAAAATTTAAAGGAAGCCAAAACAGTAAAAGAAATATTGAGTGGTCGTGAATTCACCCTTGGCGACACCCTTAAAATTGCGGGTAAAACAAGTTATATTATAGAAATTTTGTAGTAATTAAGAGTGATTAAAATGATTAAGAAGTTTTTGGTTTGCGTATTGCCGATGTTGGCCTTGTCATTTTTAATGAGTTGTACAACAGCGACTACCGATAATGCTAATGCTGCCCAAGAGCCGGTTAAAACTGAATCTAAAAAAGTGGTATATCAGGTGTTTACCAGACTATTTGGAAACACCAACACTACTAATAAGCCATGGGGAACCATAGCGGAAAACGGCCTTGGTAAATTTGAGGATTTCACCCCCAAGGCATTACATGAAATCAAGGACTTAGGGGTCACCCATATTTGGTATACGGGAATACCACATCATGCACTAGTTTATGATTATACCCAGTATGGAATCAGTAATGATGACCCTGAAGTTATTAAGGGTAGGGCCGGATCACCCTATGCTGTAAAGGACTATTACAATGTGAATCCGGATCTAGCTACAGAGCCAGCAAAGCGATTGGACGAATTTAAAGCTCTTATACAGCGTACGCATAAGGCTGGAATGAAAGTGATTATCGATATAGTTCCAAATCACGTCGCTAGAAATTATCACAGTATATCGGCACCTGAAGGTGTTGAAGACTTTGGAGCAACTGATGACACAACTGTTCAATATCACAAGGATAATAATTATTATTACAATCCAGGCCAGGGTTTCACTCTGCCGAAATGGCGAGACGGTTACCTCCCCCTAGGAGGAGAAAAGCACCCGTTGATAGATGGGTACTTTGATGAAAATCCTGCAAAATGGACAGGCAATGGTGCACGTGCTTCCCAACCTGATCAGAACGACTGGTATGAAACCGTTAAGGTCAATTATGGTATTTCTCCTGATGGTAAACGAGATTTTGATTCCTTACCCAATGACTATGAGAATCTGCCGTTCCAAAAGCATTTTGAATTCTGGAAAGGCAAAGATGTACCTAGTTCTTGGGTGAAATTCAAGGATATCACCCTGTATTGGATTGCTATGGGAGTCGATGGTTTTCGTTATGATATGGCCGAAATGGTTCCCGTTGAATTCTGGAGTTATATGAACTCATCCATTAAGATGGAAAACCCGGAGGCTTTTTTATTAGCTGAGGTGTATAACCCAAGCTTATATCATGATTATATCTACAAAGGTAAGATGGATTATCTCTACGATAAGGTCGCCATGTATGATTCTATAAAACAAATCATGAAAGATAATGGCAAGACGAGTTATATAGCCCAGGTTCGTCAGAAGACTAAGGACATTGCTCCACATTTATTATACTTTTTAGAAAACCACGATGAGCAGCGTATCGCTAGTGCTGAGTTTGCAGGATCAGCGGAAATTGCCAAACCTGCAATGACTGTCTTAGCTACAATAGGTACAGGACCTGTGATGATCTATTTCGGTCAGGAGGTAGGAGAACCGGGAGCTCAGGATGCAGGTTTTGGTAAACCCAGTAGGACTTCGATTTTTGATTACGTTGGTGTTCCACACCATCAAAGATGGATGAATAATGGCAAATTTGATGCTGGACAATCCACTGCGGAAGAAAAGGAACTACGGGATTTTTATAAACGCCTTCTCAACCTGGCTATCAGTCAGCCTGCGATAATGGGAGAGACTCAAAACCTCCACTTGTACAACATTCTAAATAGTGAAGGCTATAATGAAGATATCTTGGCCTTTGTGAGGTATACTGCAGATCAAAAATTAATAGTGATTTCAAATTTTGATGCTGAAAAGACCTATGAATTTGAACTTCAACTACCTAGTGATCTTGTGGCTAAATGGAATCTTGATAAGTCTGAGTATTCCCTAAAAGATTTGTTGTATGGCCAGAGTAACAAATTAATGTTAAGAAACGATATTGGACAAGCAAAAATTAGGATTAATCCTTTGCAATCATTTATTTTTGAGGTACACTGATGTGGTTTATCCACATAAAAAACTTCAATCATGTTAAAAAAACAAGGACTATTAACACTACTTTTGGTTAGCGTATTAAGTTGTACTGAAATGGAAAAAGAACCCATTATAATAGGTCATAGAGGTGCTCGTGGTCATGTAGTAGAAAATAGCTTACCATCCATTCAAAAAGCAATGGATCTGGGCGCAGACGCTATTGAAATCGATGTTTTTAAAATAGCAGATGGCTCCTTAATTGTTTTTCATGATGATACTGTAGATCGGTTAACCGATGCGACCGGTCCTATAGAAAAGTATACCAAAGAAACCTTAGATACCTTGTCATTAGAAGGAGGGGTTAAAATTCCTACCCTACAAGAGGTTTTAGATTTGATTGATTCTAAGGTGCTGTTAAATGTAGAGTTGAAAGGAGCGGGAACTGCTAGACCCGTCTATGAAACACTACAATCCTATATCGATACTAAGGGTTGGAAATTAGAAGACTTTATCATCTCTAGTTTTAAATGGGATGAATTGGAAATAATGAGAGCCTTGGATTCTAAAATGCCTATCGGCATTCTTACCAGTGAGGATATCGATACCGCTATTGCAGAAGGTGAGAAGCTAAATGCTGTAGCCATCCACCCTCACTTTAAAATGTTAACTTCTGAAAATGTTGCACTGATGCATCAAAAGAATTTTAAAATTTACCCATGGACTGTCAATGATTCGACGGATATTAATGCCATGAAGACCTTTAAGGTGGATGGAATTATTACAGACTATCCTGATCGAATTAAGTAAAACCCGCAAATTAAACCTAATTTTGCGTCATGGATTTTGACGTTATTATTGTAGGAGGGGGAGCAGCAGGTTTTTTTACTGCAATACAATTAGCTAGATTACAACCCGAGCAAAAGATTCTAATTCTAGAGCGAGGAAAACAAGTGTTAACCAAGGTGAAAATCTCTGGTGGAGGTCGTTGCAATGTAACCCATGCTATCTTTGATCCTAATGAGTTTGTAAATGCTTACCCTAGAGGTAAAAGAGAACTCAAAGGACCCTTTCACAAATTTTGTAGTGGAGACGTCTTTGCTTTTTTTGAATCCTGTGGAGTGTCTCTTAAAATTGAAGAGGATGGTAGGGTTTTTCCGGTGAGTGATAGCTCTCAAACCATCATCGATTGTTTTTTGGATCAAATCAATTCGCTGGGTGTCAAACTAAACACCGGCTGTGCCGTAAAAACTATTCAGAAAACAGATTCTCAAACAGCGCTTTGGAACGTAGTAACAAACCAAGGAGATTTTCAAACTGCCCAAGTCGTAGTGACCACAGGGAGCAATCCCAAAATGTGGGCACTTCTGGAAAATATGGGCCATAGCATTGTGTCGGCAGTGCCTTCACTTTTTACTTTTAATATTAAGGATGATAGAATTCAAGGTCTTATGGGATTGTCCACTGATGCTGAGGTGAGTTTGTTGGATGATGCCGGCAGGACAATTGATCTTGGAAACCCTAATTCAGCGACCTCCATCGGTCCTTTGTTAATTACTCACTGGGGGATGAGCGGTCCGGCAATACTCAAATTATCTGCCTGGGGTGCTAGGGCTCTTCATCATTTAAACTACAAGTTTAAGATTCGTGTGAATTGGTTACCACAATACAATTTAGAAACTATGGTTTCCCGTTTGACTGAGTTAAAGCAAGAACAGGCCAAAAAGCAAGTGCACAACACCCGCCCCTTTGATCTTCCAAAACGTTTGTGGTTAAAATTGCTCGAAGCTATTGGGATTTCAACACAAACCAAATGGGCAGATATGAGTAAGGCTTTACTGCGAAGTTTGGCAGAACAACTCACCCAATGCCAATTTAAGGTTGACGGGAAGAGTACTTTTAAGGAAGAGTTTGTAACTGCGGGAGGTGTAGATCTCAAAGAAATTAACTTTAAAACCTACGAAAGTAAAATATGTAGTTCACTTTATTTGGCAGGAGAAGTACTGGATATTGATGCTGTGACTGGTGGTTTTAACTTTCAAAATGCCTGGACAGGAGGGTTTATTGTCGCAAATGCGATTTCTGAGAAACGAAATAAGGAAAGTTCCCGGAATTGAACTTTATCCATAGCTGACTAGTTCAGCTGCCATACATAAAAAGTATATACAGCTAGGTAACACACCCAAATTATATAGGGGATTAGCAAATAGGCTGCCAAGTGATTTACCACTCTAAACCACTTATAGGTTAATAAGATTAAGATGAATTGTACAAGGATGATTACATAAGCCCATAGTGGTTTGTGGAATCCAAAAAGCAACATATACCACAACGCACTGAAGAGTAATTGAAACCCAAAATGATAAAGTGCAGTCTTTACCCATTTATGATAAAATCCTTTAGTCCAAACTATACCGGCTGAGATCCCTATCACAATATCTAGAACAATCCAAAGGCCAATAAATACGGTGGAGGAAAGTTGAAAAACTGGTTGGTTAAAGTTGGTGTGCCATTGCGCTATAGTGCTTTGCGTAGCAACAGCGCAGAGCATGCCTACAAAGAGACAAACTAGTATGGATAACACTATTTTTGTTAGACTTTTAGACATAAGTTTACTATAGGAGCACTAAAATAACGAATTAATTTGCAATGTTAACGCATACTTTAAGGAAATGATAGCCACTTTAATGCTTTGCATTATCTTTGCGTAAACTGTAATTGATTCATGATTCAGAAAGACTTTATTCCTAAAGAATATACAGGCCAATTAGAGGAAGCAGACTTTGGCTGGCAGTCACCGAGCAATATAGCGCTTATTAAATATTGGGGTAAGAAAGAAATTCAGATTCCGGCTAACCCATCTATAAGTTTTACCTTGGATAACTGTCATACCAAGACTTGGGTGCAGGTAAGTGCTAAATCTCAAACGGAGAACGAATTTAGTTTCGAAATTTTGTTGGATGGTGCTGCTAAACCTGATTTTGCACCGAAAATAGAAACATTTTTCAAACGGGTTCAACCTTATTTGCCCTTTGTAAATGCCTATCATTTTAAAATCCGGACTACCAATTCATTTCCACACAGTAGTGGGATTGCTTCTTCTGCCAGTGGAATGAGTGCCTTGGCACTATGTTTTATGAGTATGGAGAATACCTTGATACCTGATATGGATCAGGAGTTTTTCTTCAAAAAAGCATCTTTTTTATCCCGATTAGGATCTGGAAGTGCTTGTCGAAGTATCGAAGGACCGTTAATGGTTTTTGGACAGCACCAAGATATATCACAGAGCTCAAATCTTTATGGAGTTAAGTATACAGGGGAACTACACGACAATTTTAAAAAATATCAAGACACCGTCTTATTAGTGGATGTCGGAGAGAAAAAGGTGAGTAGCAGCGTGGGGCACGACCTTGTCAATGGACATCCCTTTGCTTCTGCTCGATTTGAGCAAGCACATAAAAATCTATCAGAGCTTCTAGTGATTTTAAAAAATGGTGATTTAGAAGCATTTGTCAAGGTAGTAGAAAGTGAAGCCTTGGTACTTCATGCTATTATGATGAGTTCTCAACCGTATTATTTATTGCTTCGACCAAATACACTTCGAATTATAGAGAAAATATGGGAATACAGAGCTAATTCATCTAGTAATTTATGCTTTACCTTGGATGCCGGGGCTAATGTCCATTTGTTATATCCTGAGGCAGAAAAAGAATCGGTTTTACAATTTATTAAGAATGAACTGGTTGTGTATTGTAAAAACGAGCAGTATATTTGCGACCAGATTGGATTTGGTGCTAAAAAACTGTAAATTAGTAGAAGCACAGCACAACAGAGGTATACATGAAAGGACCACTATTTTATTCAAAGATTTTGCTTTTTGGCGAATATGGAATCATCAAAGATTCCAAAGGATTATCCATACCCTATAATTTCTATAAGGGAGCTTTAAAGCTCAGTGATAATTTAACTGAAGATGCTAAGAAATCGAATGATAGCTTGAGGCGCTTCGCGGAGTATTTGGATAATCTTCAAAAAGATTCTACCATGGTCAGTTTTGACATACGGCAACTCAAGGCGGATGTGGAGAAGGGAATGTATTTTGACAGTAGTATACCTATGGGTTACGGTGTAGGCAGTAGTGGAGCACTAGTGGCAGCTATTTACGATAAATACGCTCATGAAAAAATCACGGTACTTGAAAATTTAACTCGAGAAAAATTATTGAAGTTAAAGCACATTTTTGGTGAGATGGAGTCTTTCTTTCACGGAAAATCTTCAGGTCTTGACCCTTTAAATAGTTATTTGAGTCTTCCAATTTTAATTCATTCAAAAGACAATATTCAGCCTACAGGTATTCCATCACAAACAACTGATGGTAAAGGAGCTGTTTTTTTACTGGATAGTGGATCCACAGGAGAAACTGCCCCGATGATACAGATCTTTATGGAGAGTATGAAGCAGGAAGGTTTTCGAAAAATGTTAAAGGACCAGTTTATCAAGCATACAGATGCCTGCGTTGAGGACTTTTTGAAAGGTGATGTAAAATCATTGTTCGGCAATTTAAAGCAACTTTCTAATACGGTTCTGACCAACTTTAAACCAATGATTCCTGCAGAATTCCATAAATTATGGAAGCATGGTATTGACACCAATGATTATTACTTGAAACTCTGTGGCTCAGGAGGTGGAGGATATTTCTTAGGGTTTACACAAGATATTGATAAGGCCAGAAAGGCATTGGATGGATATAAGCTTGAAGTTGTTTATAATTTCTAAGGATTGACATTATGATAATTAGCCGAAGGCAGAAACTTTTACTTCTTAAGTTCCTAAGCCTTTTTTCGGTAATTAGGGGATACAACGTATTGGTGATCGCGCTGGCACAGTATCTTACCTCACTTTATATACTTGCCCCGGATAGCGCGCTGGCCACCATTTTGTTTGACCCCTACCTGTTTTGTATTGTTGCAGCTTCTGCCATTGCTATTGCCTCCGGATACATTATCAATAGCTTTTACGATGCCGAAAAGGATCTGATAAACCGGCCTACAAAGACTTTATTGGACCGTATCGTAAGTCAGCGTTTTAAGCTGACAACATATTTTGTACTGAACTTTGTGTCGGTTATTTTTGCAAGCTACGTTTCTTTTCGATCCGTGGTATTTTTCTCTAGTTATATTTTTGGAATCTGGTTCTACTCTCATAAATTAAAACGGATACCCTTTTTGGGTAACTTAGTATCTGCAACCCTGGCTATTGCTCCTTTCTTTGCTATTTTTGTGTACTACAAAAACTTCCAATTGGTCATATTTGTCCATGCCGTATTCTTGTTTTTAATCATCTTGATTAGAGAATTGGTAAAGGATTTGCAGAACATTAAAGGAGATCTGGCACAAAACTACAAGACCATTGCAGTTGTATATGGAGAGCGGATTTCGAAGACCATAATTACCTTGTTCACCTTATTGTCGTTCGTTCCGGCATACCTTCTTATTGCTAGGTTTGAGGTCGGCCATATGTATTTATTCTTTTATGCGTGTATATTTTTGTTGCTAGTCTTCTTATTTATTTTGTGGAGATCTTCTACTAAAATACATTATGTGGTATTGCACAATATCCTCAAGTTTATTATCATCTCGGGAGTTTTGAGTATACTTTTAATTGATATCAATTTGGTGTTACACCGAATCCATTGAATACTATCGTGATAGTTTAGATTAAGATTTCGCTGATGGTTTAATTCTCTGAGCAAAGTGAGCGAAATTGTTTTGTAATAATTGTGTAGAATTAATATATCTTTGCTTAAAATTTAAACAATGGGCAGAGCAGATAATTCAAAAAAGGGGAAAAGTTTTGACAGACAAGGTGGTGAAAATAAAAAACGCTCTGGAAGACAAGGTGGGCAGCCTAAAAAAGAAAGCTATTCTCGAGGGAATGCTCCAATTCAGAATCAACATAAAACAAAAAAGACACAAATGTCTCCTGATCAAATCAGGTTGAATAAATATATTGCCAATAGCGGGATTTGCTCTCGTAGGGATGCTGATATCTATATCGCCTCCGGGAATGTAACTGTCAATGGCGAAGTAGTTATTGAAATGGGATATAGAGTTGAGCTTAATGACGTTGTGAAATTTGACGGAAGAGCTATTAACCCTGAAAAGAAAGTTTATATTTTGCTCAACAAACCAAAAGGTTTCTTAACCACGACTAGTGATGAAAAGGGACGTAAGACGGTTATGGACTTAGTGGCCAAGGCTACGAAAGCCAGAATTGTTCCGGTTGGAAGGTTAGAACGCAGTTCTACAGGACTATTGTTGTTCACCAATGACGGCGATCTTTCCAAAAAGCTCACAAACAGTGGTCGTGACGTTCGTAAAATATACCAAGTTACCTTAAATAAATCTTTCCAAACGAAAGACTTATACGCTATTAAAGAAGGATTGAAAATCGATGACAGCGTGATCAAGGTAGATGAAATCTCCATGGTTGAAGGTGGGAATAAAAATGAAGTTGGAATTAAAATCCACAGTAATAAAAACAAAATTGTACATCGAATCTTTGAACACTTGGATTATGAGGTGCTCAAATTGGATAGGGTTGTTTTTGCAGGACTTACTAAGAAAGATTTGCCTCGAGGAACTTGGCGTCATCTTACTAAACAGGAGGTGATTAATCTTCAAATGCTGTAAGTGTCAAAATGAAGGATGATGATGAATACGGCTCCATGCTATTTCAAAAGCTTTAGTGGTTAAGTGTCTAAGTCAATAATTAAAAAAAAGCATCGCCACTAATCTTCTTTCTATAATTGGTTGACCTAAGTAGTGCTATACGGCATGAGTACACCCATTTAAATTCCTGTTTTCAGAAAGGTTTTCATCCATTTCACTTTAGTAAAAAGCTGAGTATATTTTACTATCTTTAAGGAATGATACACGTAAGTTGTGCTCTAATTGAGCATCTAGGAAAAATACTTATTTGCCAGAGATCCTCGACGATGAAATTGCCGTTAAAGTGGGAATTTCCCGGTGGAAAAATAGAAGAAGGAGAATCCAAAGAAGCTTGTTTGGTCCGAGAAATCAAAGAAGAACTCGATATTGAAATTACTGTAAAGGGTGAATTACAAATGGTCAGTTATAAATACGATGATTTTTCGATATGCCTATATCCGTTTTTGGCAACTCTTGACTCAGGGGAGCCCAAAGCGATTGAACACGCTGAGTTAAAATGGGTTTCTTCTGAAGAAATGTTAAATTACGATTGGGCTGCTGCGGACATTCCTATAGTTAAAGAATACTTATCCCAATGAGTCCAGGAATCTACGAATCACTCATAACAGAATCCTTGTCTGTTAAATTAAAAGATCTTCCTGAGCAGTCCTATTTTATTAATAAGACCGCTGTTGATAAAGAAGAAGCAATACGAGTCCTATCCATGCATTTGCTTAGTTCAATACAGAAAGCTTTTCAAAATATTAGATTGAAAAGGGACCTAAGACTCGAACGGCAAATTGAAATAAGTAATCGTCTCATTGAATTTTTGCATCAAGAGATTGACCATTACGATTTTCAAGAAGATTTAATTGATGATAAGGGTGAAATTTTGAATGCGGTATTTAATAAAATAGACTCGCATTACACGGATCTTGATCTTAGGCTTAAGGAGATTACTCCGATTACGCGCTTAACCCAAAGTGAATTATTTACAGGTGGGAATGTACGATTGACATTGGAAGGGGAACTAAAAAAAGAAATCCTATCTGCAGATCGTGTTGACCTACTGGTTTCATTTATTAAATGGAAAGCCATAGTGATGCTCAGATCTGCATTTAAAGAATTTACGGATCAAGGAGGTAGCCTTCGTGTAATCACGACCACTTATATGGGTGCTACGGATGCCAAAGCCATTAGAGAACTGTCTAAATTAAAGAATACAGAAATAAAGATTTCGTATAATACCACCAATGAACGCTTACATGCTAAAGCGTATTATTTTCATCGCAATACGGGTTTTCATACGGCTTACATTGGATCCTCTAATTTTTCACGTTCGGCCTTAACTGATGGATTGGAGTGGAATCTTAAGGTTACCACCAAAGAAATTCCACATATAATAGACAAATTTCAGAAGACCTTTAATACATACTGGGAAACACCTGAGTTCGAAGTTTATGATGATTCCCGACATTTTAAGGATTTGCACAAGGCCCTAACACGCAATAAAATTGGCAAGTCCTCAGATGGATTGGCGACTTTTTTTGATCTAAAGCCTTACCACTATCAATTGGAGATTTTAGAGAAGTTAGTTGTTGAGCGTAATGTTCATCATTGTTATCATAATCTTGTGGTGGCTGCTACCGGAACCGGTAAAACTATTATTTCTGCCTTTGATTTTAAGAATTATTTAATAGAACATCCAGAGAGCAAATTACTTTTTTTAGCGCATAAGATTGAGATTTTAATTCAGGCGCGAAATACTTTTAGAAACATACTTCGAGATTCAAATTATGGTGAGCTGCTAGGCAATGGAGAGGTGCCGAATGACAAACGCGCAGTATTTGGCACTATTCAATCATTTTCGAATCAGTTGGAGAGAGACTATGTTAGTGCCGATTATTACGATTTTGTAGTTCTAGATGAAGTACACCATGCACAAGCAAAAAGCTATCAAAAGGTACTCGAATTTCTTAAACCTACAATTCTCCTGGGATTGACTGCCACACCGGAGCGTGCCGACGGTAAAAGTATTCTTCCGGATTTTAACAATAGAATTGCTGCGGAAATAAGACTTCCAGATGCAATGAACAACAAATTATTGTGCCCTTTTCAATATTTTGTAGTTTCAGACAGCGTGGATCTTGATAAATTAAGTTGGGTAAAAGGTAATTATGATCAGAGTGAACTCACCAAGGTATATACACAATCTGATCAAAGGGCACGAGATATTTTGTATAAGCTCGAAGAGTATACAAAAGACTATACTCAGGTAAAGGCAATCGGGTTTTGTGTAAGTATTGTCCATGCAGAGTTCATGAAGAATAAGTTCACTAGAGCTGGCCTAAAAGCTCAGTCGCTAACCAGTATAAACAGTGATGAACGCGCTGATATTTTAAACGATTTCAAAAAGGGGAATATTAACTATTTATTTGTTGTTGATATTTTTAATGAAGGTGTCGATATTCCGGAGATTGATACTGTTCTATTTCTTCGACCGACCGAAAGCTTAACTGTATTCTTGCAACAACTTGGTCGCGGACTTCGCTTGTACCAGGGGAAAGATTCACTAACCGTACTGGATTTTGTTGGTAATGCCCATGTAAATTATGATTTTGAAAGTAAATTTAGGGCGCTAATAGGAAAGACAAACACCACAGTTCAAAAGGAAATAGAAAATGATTTTATTCATCTTCCACTAGGGTGCTCCATATTGATGGAAAAAAAAGCCAAGAATGTAATCTTGAACAATATAAGAAAGGCGACTTCCTTGCGAAAAAGTGACCTAATCAAGAAAATTCAACAGTATCCAAATCAAACCTATCTACCATTCACACTATCGAACTTTTTGAAAATCACTCAAATCCCTTTTGAGCGACTTTACCTTCGTGGAACATGGTCACATCTTTGTTATCAAGCTAGGGTTTTAGAGCATTACGATGAAAAAAACGAAAAACGTTACAAGAGCATGCTTACCAACAAATGGGCAGCAACAAATTCGTTAAGTTATTTTGAATTCATACTCCTTTTGGCAGAACACAATTTTGATGTGGATATCGTAGGAAACAATCAAAAAAATCAATTGTTTCTAACGATGTTACATTACGATTTTTGGCAACAAGCCAGCGATAGACCACTTAAAGAAACCATTGGTGAAATCGGTAAAAACAAGACTTATGTAGAGGAGATAAAGGCCTATTTAAGGATGCGTATTGATCTTGTAGATTTTCAGGAGAGTTTATGTGTAGAGCTCGAATATGATCAGCCTCTGCAATTACATGCTCGATATACTAGGGATCAAATACTAGTTGCATTTGGCCTAACTACAGTGGAGAAAATGAGTACAAATCGAGAGGGCGTTGCAGAAAATAAAGATTTGAACATTGAATTACTCTTTGTCAATCTACAAAAATCAGAAGAAGACTTTTCTCCTACGACCATGTATGAGGATTATGCAATCAGTGAAACCTTGTTTCATTGGCAATCACAAAACAGCACATCCGACAGTTCTCCCAAAGGTTTGTCCTATATGAATCACATAAATAACAAAAAGAACATCCTACTCTTTATTCGGGAGGCAAAGAATGATCAATATAATAGAACCCAGGGTTATGTATTTGTAGGCTTGGCTAATTTTAAGAACTATAGTGGTTCAAAACCAATGTCTATAACCTGGGAATTACAGCATCCGATCCCTGAATATCTTTGGGCTTCATCGGCTAAAATGGCAATTGGATAATATTGAACATATATCCTATAAATGCCTTAATATGGGTTGTTTCAAATAGACCTCTTTGATAAAACATCCGTAGAGGACAAGATATTCCAAGGTAAGTATCCAAGGGTTCTCTTCAAAATTCGGTTGTGAATATGCGAGGTAGCTCAAGGCCACAATAAAGCTCCATACCACAGGAAATTTATAGTTGGTAAACACACATAACAAGAGCGGAGTTGCCACGTACCAAGGATGCAGCGTTGTTGTAAAGGCCAAATAAAATGTTATGGCAAACAACATGGTGCTCATTACTATGTTGGGTTTTTCATTCTTTCTTATAACACTTATCAGCAGAATAAACACCAATACTACCACAGCCATTTTTAAACCGGCGAGATCTATGATGTTATATCCTTTGTACAAAAACCCTATCTCCCTAATCAGGTAGTAAAAACTTGCATTGAATTCAAAATTATGAAACCACAGTCCAATGGTCCCCAAGTACTTTTGCACTAGTTCAGAAGAAAGAAATGGTATGAAAGTAGCCACTGCAACAGCTATTGTTAGGCTGTAATAGCCTAACGGTCTAAGAAAATTCCAATGCTGCATATTGACCTTGTTTTTAGTTTTCATTGCCTTTGTTCCCTTTGCTAACAGGCGAAGAAGTACAGGCAAGAATAACAAGGGAATTAGCTTGGTCGCAATAGATAAGGCAACAGCTATTGCTGATCCCGTCCATTTTCGCTCAAGTAGAAGATAGATTCCAAGTAGGAAAAACAATAGCATCAAGCCCTCAAAATGTAAGTTTCCAACGAGTTCAATGCAGATAAATGGATTTAAGAAATACCAATATGCTTTGTGCTTATCCTGCCCTAAAAGCGTTAGTATCTTTTGGGCAATTATGAGTATTCCAACGTCAGCCGCAATAAGACTCAGGCGTAGAAATATAATACTTCCCATGATATTCTGTTGTCCGAAAAAGGAACTCAGATAATAAAAGAGCTGACTTAGGGGAGGATAGTTGCTATAGTGTCCTGCACTTAGGGCACCCATTGCTTTGTAGAGTTGTTGTGCAGTCGGAAACAAAGACTCTCCTGAGGCGATGAGTTCTTCAGGGGTGTGTAGATACGGATTGATTCCGTTATTGATGAGTTGTCCATCCCACAGAAAACGATAAAAATCCTGTGATAAGTTTGGTATCGCTACTATAAAAACAAGTCTTGATAGAATTCCAAAACAGAATAGCAGTTTAAGATTCCCCTTTTCAAACTGTAGAATCTTATAATAAAAAAAGAATAATGCTGCATACAGACTGATCAATTTTACAGTGTCAGTACGCTGTAAATCATACGCAAAGGCCATATAAAACAACAGGCTGGAAATAATAAATAAAATGGGAAACTTATGAGCCTTGAAGTAGTGCAATGTTTAGGATTTAAAGTTAACGGAATGGAAAAGTACAAAACTAAATCCAAAAAAAAGCATGATGTGAAATGCTAGCAGACTGTAATCCTTCAATACAAAAGCACTTAGAATTCCAAAAAGAAAATACAGTAATAAAAGGGCTTCCAATACAACACTTTTTGAAATTTTACCGGAGATATAAGTATTCCCTTTCCACTGATCTTTAAGAGAGTTAATGTTGAATTTAGGCGTTCGTACAAAGTCCGTCCTTTTCCCGTAATGTCCTTGGAGTACTGCAAAGCTATTGTGAAGTGTAAAGCCTAGTAAGACGGTGAAAAAAGCAATGAACAAGGCGCAGTATCCGAAGAAGTTTTTGACATTGTTTCCTCTTAGCTGCTTATAAGTGAACCAATAACATACGAACAGAATCAGGGTGCTCAGTAAAAAAACAACACTGGCATCAAAGATCCATTTTGGAAAGGAAGGCTGCTGTTTGAGGTATAAAACAGGGATGCTTAATATAGCCACCAAAAAAGCGCAAAGAAACATCGAGCTGTTTAGCAGATGGAGTATTCCATGAATTTTAGTTTTTAGTGGAATATTTTTTGAACTTAAAAGCTTCGGTAAACTTTTTCTAAAATTCTCTGCACCTCCTTTGTTCCAGCGAAACTGTTGACTTCGAGCTGCACTTAAAACAACAGGAAGTTCAGCGGGTGTTTCTACCTTTTCAAGGTATTTGAATTTCCACTTTTTAAGCTGTGCTCTATAACTTAAATCCAAATCCTCGGTAAGGGTATCTCCTTCCCAATTTCCTGCGTCTAAAATACAGGCTTTTCGCCATATACCGGCCGTACCGTTAAAGTTGATAAAGTGACCTCGAGCATTTCTGCCCCCTTGCTCAATGGTAAAATGTGCATCAAGTGCAAAGGCTTGAATCCTTGTAAGTATTGAGTAGTCTCGATTGATGTGTCCCCATCTGGTTTGTACCACCCCAATGCTGTCATCCTTAAAAAAAGGCACAGTTTTTCTAAGCCAGTCCGGTTTGGGCAAAAAATCAGCATCAAAAATTGCGATATACTCCCCTTTACAAACTGCCAAACCTTCTTTTAATGCACCTGCTTTAAACCCCGCCCTATTGTCACGAAGAATATGTACAATATCGAGGCCTTTTGATTGTAGCTGATCGATCTTATTCGCCGTCTTCTCCAGTGAACTATCTGTAGAGTCATCCAATACCTGAATCTCAAGTTTATCCAATGGATAATCCATTTTCACAATATTATCCAATAGCCGCTCAACCACGTAGGCCTCGTTGTAGATTGGGAGCTGTATGGTGATTAAAGGAATTTGTGAGGAATCGTTGAAATCAAATACAGGAGCCTTAATTTGCTGTTTTGAAGAGCGTAGATAATTAATCAGTAAGTTCAGCTGGGCAAGGCTATAGAAAAGAATTAATAGCAGCGCTAATAGATATATACTAAATACAATATAGGTGATGATTTCTATCATTTTTTCAAGCTGTATTTGAAGATCCAACCCAATATTTTAACCCCGGCCATTACCGTGCCTTTCAGCGTTCCGGATACCTTAGATACACCTATGCGTTCTCGGTATTTTACAGGAACCTCAGTATATGAAAATTTCTTTTTTAATACTTTTAGCTGCATTTCAACAGTCCAACCATAAGTCTTGTCCTGCATTTGCAAAGCTAATAGTTTAGGGTACTTGATCGCTCTAAAAGGTCCAAGATCCGTATACGTTGCATTGAAAAATAAGCGCATCAAAAAAGTGGCTAACCAATTTCCAAAAAGTTGTTGAGGTGTCATGGAATTCTTAGCTCTGCCTGCGGCATTTCTTGTCCCAATAACCATATCGATATCCTGGGTTAAGATAGGGTCTATGATTTTGATCAACTCTTCTGGATAGTCGGAATAATCACCATCCATAAAAACAATGATATCCGGTTCATCCTCCTGCTGTGCGATATAATCCATAGCTTTTAAACACGCATAGCCATACCCCATTTTGGTTTCGTTTAAAACGGTAGCACCAGCCATGTACGCCACCAATGCGGTGTGGTCGGTAGAGTTGTTATTAACCACGATCACCTGATCTACTATGTTAGGAATATCAGCGATGACCAAACCTATGGAAGCTTCTTCGTTATAGGCAGGAATAATAACTTTTATTACTTGCATTGAAAATGATCTTTGGTGCACGGCAAATATACAGGCAACACTTTTAACTATCAGCCTCGATTGGCCGTTTTAATTTCTTTTGCTAAGATCTACGAGGTCAAAATCATTTTCGTTGGCGATGATGTTGGTATTAATTCTACCCTTTAAAGAACCGTTTTCTAGTTTTAACACCCCTCTTGGACATACGGATGAACAGATTCCACATCCTACACAGGAGGCTCTAACGATGTTCTCTCCTTTTTGTGCATAGGCTCTTACATCAATTCCCATTTCGCAATAGGTTGAACAGTTCCCACATGAGATGCATTGTCCCCCATTTGTGGTGATTCTAAATCTTGAGAACAAGCGTTGCTGTAATCCGAGTATTGCTGCCATAGGACAGCCAAACCTACACCAAACCCTATTTCCAAAAATGGGATAGAAACCTGTGCCGATTACACCTGAAAAGATAGAGCCTATCATAAAGGCGTAGGTACTTCTAATGGTTTCCGGATTAAATATAAACACACTGTTTCCAAAGATAAAATGAATGCCTATCAATCCCACGATCAGACATAAGAATCCAATGGAACCGTAGCGTGCATCCTGTTTGAGTTCAGCCTTTTTAAATCGCCATATGAGCGCAAAAATAATACTGAGTCCAACGGCTACGGCAATAAGAAAAGCATCCTTATCTAACCAGTATTTATCCGAATCATAACTCAAATAACTATGGACCACTGCGGTGGTCATCAGTATGCTAAATACCAGCACACTATGTACCATCCAACGTTCCCATTTCCAGGCAATCAATCTTTTGTCTGACAATTGTCTAAATGCATCACCAGTGGTTTCGGCAAGTCCACCACACCCACAGACCCAAGAGCAATACCAACGCTTTCCATAAAAGTACGTGAATATAGGGGTGATGATTAAAATAGAAACAATACCGAAGATTAATAAGGCTAGGCCGAGGTCTCCGGAACTTATAAAGCCATCGATTCGATATTGGTCAAAATTATAATAGTTTAAAGGCCATATATTTTTAAAGTCGTAATATGGCAGGTTATACCCTTTTTCCCCGTTTAGCCTCGCCATAAGCTCTGGAATAATGAAGGCAAACGACAACTGGAATAACATCACACTAATGGTTCGCAATACCTGATAACGATTGCCCCGATATTTCCAAAGGAACTTCACACCAAAGGCGAGTATAGAAAGCGTGTATAAGGTTCCATAAACAAACCATTGACTAGCAGGGTTCCCGCTCAAAAGATTGCTTAAAGGATCAAATAGTGCAATCAGACCGGTGTTTGCTCCCTCACTTTGGAGTCCTAAATACTGTGGGAAGAAGTACAAAATAACATAGAACCCGGTAATTCCAATCCCTAAAGCCCATGCTAAAATTCCTCTTGAGGTTAAGGACCTAAACCAAACACCATCGTTTTTAATACCAGGAGATTGAGTGGCATAACTTCCATAGGCATAAAATACAATACCCGAAGTGATCGACAATAGGGCTATGGAAAGCCAGGTCGTTTTGTTTGGAAAATTCAGATTAAAGGCAGCTAAAAGCAGTACCATTAAACCAAATACTCCAATAAAAACCGCGATTTTTTGCGCTGTATTCATCCCTACAGGAGGTTCTCCTGACAGAGCCATGCTATGCGTTACTTTCGAATTCATAGGAATTGAAATTGTTCTTTAAACTTAGAAGCTGCACCCTTAATAACTTTAGGGTAAAACTCAGGATCGAAATTCAGTTTCGGTAAATTGTCAATCGCATAAGTAATATCCTTTTTCTGAGAGATCCACTGATCCGACAGCGAATGACTTAAACGAATGCCTAAGGCCGTAATGCCTAATAAAGCAAGTGAATCCTTATCAAAGGCAAGGGTGATGCTCTTTTTTTCAGAGGTATCTTCCCAATAAAGTTGATCTTCAGATCCAGAGCAAGTAGCACTTACTTTGCCATAGGTCTGATACTCGATATCAAAGAATTTAGCAGAATTAAACCACACTCCGGGACGATAAGGTGTTCTTGTTTTGGCAATTGTATTGGCAACCGTTTCACCCATAATCCTTCCTGTATACCAAACGGCCTCCACAGATTTACGATTAGGCAAGTGCACTCTTTGTTGGGCACAATCACCGATAGCATAAATGTTTTGGATATTGGTCTCTAAATATTCATTGACCAAAATTCCACTATCGATTTCTAATCCACTTGATTTTAGAAAATCAATATTAGGCACCACTCCAGTACTAAGGCCTACAAAATCACAAGGAATTGTATCACCCATAGTTGTGGTTACACTGGCAACACGTCCATCGGTATCTGGGTTAATTTCTTTCAGGTTTGTATTAAATCTTAAATCAATGCCTTTGGATGCTATGTGTTTACCGAGAAGCTCTCCTTCTTTTTTAGTTAAGATGTTTCCCCAATACACATCTTCTCTCACCAACATGGTCACATTTATATTCCTGGAATGTAACATTTCTGCAAGTTCGATTCCAATCAGACCACCTCCAACTATAACCGCTCTTTTACAAAGTTTGTTGTTTGGTGCATTAGTTTCTAATAATTCTAAATCCTGTTTTGAATAAAAGCCTTGAACACCCTTAAAATCACTTCCGGGCCAATTGTAAAAGGCAGGTTTGGACCCTGTGGCAATAATTAATTCGTCATAATCAAAAATAAAATCATCACTTAGGATTATTTGTTTCTCTTCATACTTGAGTTCTATAACTTGTCCTTCTAGAAGATCAATATTGTTCTTTTTCCAAAACCAATCTTCATAGGGTTGGGTATGCTCGAAATTCATATGTCCCATATAGACATACATCAGTGCTGTTCTCGAAAAAAAATATTTCGATTCAGAAGAAATGACTGTAATTCTAAAGTCACCTAATTTTCTCAAGTGGCGTGCTGCAGTAATACCTGAGATTCCATTTCCAATAATTACAATATGTTTCATCTTATATTCGAGTGGCTGAAAGCGTACTTGCAAGATAAGAACTTCAAAACGAATAACCTCGGAGTACCGTTAAATTCGGGTGTTGGAGATTTGGCTGAACACTATCGCAAGCTAAAAAAGAAAAAAATGCCAACCAATTGGTTGACATTTAGAGCTATGCGGTTAAATTAAATCTTAGGTATTATTTTAAAATACCATCAACGATACCGTATTCTAGGGATTCATCAGAGTCCATCCAATAGTCACGGTTAAAATCCTTCATGACTTTATCAAATGGTTGTCCACAATTATCCGCTAGAATTTGGGCGCTTATTTCTTTTGTTTTTATAATTTCTTTAGCCTGAATTTCTATATTGGAAGCTTGTCCGCGAGCTCCGCCACTAGGTTGATGAATCATCACACGAGCGTAAGGGTAAATAAATCTTCTTCCTTTTTCACCGGCTGATAAAATGATTGAGCCCATAGAGGCTGCAAATCCGGTACAGATGGTAGAAATTGGACTTTTTATAGATTTCATGGTGTCGTGTATTGCAAATCCGGAGGTTACATAACCACCCGGACTATTGATGATAAGCTTGATTTCTTGGTCATTCAAGCTGTCTAAATACATCAGACGATCTACTACATGTTTGGCTGATCTATCATCTACCTGTCCCCATAAAAATACAGTACGCTGCTCTAAGTGGGCCGCATCAATTTTATCTTGAATCTTCGTTTTTGACATAGTTTACAATTTTTTCCAGATCAAATATACTTAATTTGCATTCAAATCTCCTTGTTTTTTCTTCTGAAGTGGATATAATTCCTGATGAATAAAATCTTTTGGGATTTCTTCTTCACCTGTGAATCCAAGTTCGATATCTCTCCCACTATACGGAATGTAGCTGGTTTTAAAAAGGTAATCCCACAGACTTAAGCTGATGCCAAAATTAACGCCATAGCTGTTGGGTATTTCTTTGCTATGGTGCCAAATGTGCATTTTTGGATTGTTCAGCAGGTACTTCAAAGGACCGTAATCCCAACCGATATTCGCATGATTTAAATGTCCGATGGTAATGTTAAAAAAATGTACCAATGCTACTGCTTCTATATCAAAACCACCTATAAGGGCCAGTGGGATATACAAGACTGATTTGTATACAACGGGTTCCATCCAATGGTATCTAAAGTGAGCGGCAAACCCCATTTCTTTAACAGAATGGTGGATTTTATGAAAGTTCCATAAGAATGGTATTCGGTGCAATCCCATATGAGTTGCCCATTGCACAAAGTCGGTGACTAAGAAAAACAGTATTAAGGAAACCCACCAAGGAAAATCGGAAAGGTCAAAAATCCGAATGCGTTCCAAAGTAATTCCAAAATTTGCCAACAGATCGATAAACAGCGCTTCCGCAGTATTAGAAAGAGCGATGAGAACAATCAAATTGAGCAAGAAAAAATTGAAGAACAAATAAAAGAGATCCAGCCAGAAATCTTTTCGGAATACCTTTTGATTTTTTCGCCATGGAAAAAGTAGTTCTAATCCCCAAACTACTAGAGAAATCACCAGCAAACCATAAAAGTAGTTTTCCCAGTGAAAGCTGTAGATTTCAGAGCGTAAATAATAAAAATACCCTGCGTAAGAATTATAGAAAATTTCAAAATACTTTTCCATTGCGATGCTATCTATATGGATCTAAATTTTACAGACTCTTGATGACCTGTTTAAATAAACGCATCATTTTGGGTTCAGCCTCTTCTGCCACCCTGATAATGTCTTCTACATTTACCGGCTTCAGATTATCCGGGTCTCCTTCGTCGGTAATCACTGATATTGCAGCTACAGGTAGCTTTAAATGATTCGCTACTATAACTTCTGGTACGGTGCTCATACCTACAGCATCAGCTCCGATCATCTTCAAATAACGATACTCGGCTCTGGTCTCCAATTGTGGTCCAATAACCGAAGCATACACCCCTTTTTTAAGGTTAATTCCTTGTTTTTCGGCAGCATCCACCATGATGGCTGATAAGTCCGGGTCATAAGGTTGACTCATATCCACGAAGCGCTCCCCTAACAGGGCTACCTCTTTGAATGCCAAAGGAGAACCACCTTGTAAATTAATGTGATCGTCAATTAACATTAAAGTGCCTTTCTTGAGATCCAAATTAATGGATCCTGCGGCATTGGATATTAATAATTTTTTAATTCCCAGACTATGCATCACCCGAATAGGGTAGGTAATGTGCATGAAATCGTAACCCTCATACAGATGAAATCTTCCCTGCATCACCACAGTTTTAACCCCCTCTATTTCACCAAAAATCAGCTTTCCGCTATGAAATTCCACCGTGGCTAATGGGAAATGAGGAATTTGGCTATAAGGAGCTACAATTGGATTGCTTAGCTCATCGGCCAACTTTCCAAGACCCGTCCCTAGGACTATTCCAACCTCAGGCTGATCAAAACCTCTTTTGATCAAATACTGAGTTGTCTCTATTAATTGTTCTTTAATCATTTTTAGTGGTTTAAATATTTTTGAAACACCAAATGCTGTTCCAGATCTTCGTAAATGTCAATATCATTGTATTGATTTAACAAAGCTACATCATGGCTTTTAAAATGTGCTAATGTATCTCTTAAAACCGTGTTAGTTCCCCAATTTTTATTTTCAAATAATCCTGAATGCATTGCCTTTAATCCGATTAAGTAATATCCGCCGTCCTCAGCCGGACCGATTACCACTTGGTGATCTGACAATTTTTCAAATGCCATCTCTAAATCTTCAGGAGTTAATTCAAACAAATCACTACCGATAAGTACCACCCTTTTGTAACCTGCATCAAATGCATCCACAAATGCGTTCATCATTCGCTGGCCAAGATTCTTTCCTTTCTGTGATTTTATATTAAAACTGCAGGTATTCCACGGTTCGCCTTCAAGGATCACAGGAGTTGTATAGACCCACTTATCTACTTGGACGGCTTTGGTGACCGCAGCGGTTTTCTCCAGTAATATTTGATAGATCTCCAATGCTTTTTCAGGACCAATTCTCTTTGCTAATCGTGTTTTAACTTGGCCTAAAACGGGGTTTCGTGTAAAAATGATTAGTAGGGTATCTGTTGACATGCAATTATGATTGAATAATACTTCCTTGACAGCTGCTACCTGCTCCGGCAGTACATCCATAGCAATGCTGAGAGGTGATGATTGTTCTATTGCTTAAGTCAGTCATGTTAAAATCCCTTATGTGTTGTGAATTGCTGTTGACTTTGAGCTGTAACATTTGATTAAAATCACAATCGTACAACCAGCCATCCCATCCAACCGATAGGGTATTGGTACACATGACATTCATTAATGCATTAGGGTTAAAAGCTTCGACTAAGGCATACATATAATCCTCATAATTCTCCGAAGCTATCAAATAGTCGAGGTATCTTGAGATGGGTAGATTAGTAAGTGCAAAGAGCTGGTGAAATTCAATATTAAAATCCTTGAATAGCATTTTTTTAAAATCTGCTTCCAAGGCAGACTGATCCCCAGGTAAAAATGCCCCTGAAGGATTGTAAACCAAGTCAAGTTTTAAGTCACTTCCTTTTAAACCGTAACCCACTTGATTTAGTCTTTTTAGAGCCGATATCGATTTGTTGAAGACACCCTTACCCCTTTGCTTGTCAGTTTTACCCATAGTCCAATGGGGCATAGATGAAACGACATGAATTTTATGCGTTTTAAAAAACTCAGGGAGGTCATTGTATTTTTTATTGGCCTCAATGATGGTTAAATTACTTCGAACAATAAAGTCCTTGATTCCGATTTGGGAAGCTTGTTCTACAAACCATCGGAAATCGGGATTCATCTCAGGAGCTCCTCCGGTTAAATCAAGAGTGGAAATTCCAGTAGATTGAATGGTACGCAAGCAATATTCCATGGTTTCCCTCGTCATTATTTCTTGACGATCCGGTCCGGCATCCACATGGCAATGCGAACACACTTGGTTGCACATATAACCAAGGTTGATCTGTAATATTTCCAGCGGTTCAGGACGTATTGGAAACTGACCTAGTGCTGTGAGTTTATCTTTAAACTTGGGAAGACTTCCATCTGCAAAAATCCCCTCAGACAACAGGTTTAACTGCCTTTGAGAATCCGCCAGTTCGTTTGCTCTTTTGTGTAAAGATTGTATTGACATTTATTCTTTTTCTTTAAATTTCAAACTCCCAATTACATCGAAAGTTTTTCATACTTATTCATCATTTGTACCCCGTGTACCAAGGTCGCACCACTTTCAATGGCAGCACCCGCATGTACCGCTTCCATCATTTCTTCTTTGGTTATTCCTCTTTGTAAACCATCTTGGGTATATGCATCGATGCAATAAGGACATTTGACCACATGAGCTACTGCAAGTGCAATTAACGATTTTTCTCTAGCACTGAGTGCGCCTTCTTCAAAAACCTTCCCGTAGTAATCAAAGAACTTTTCTCCAAGTTCTTCGCTCCATTGGGTGATGTTTGAGAATTTCCTTAAATCTTCGGGTTTATAATATGTTTTTTCCATTGTTTAAAAGATTGTAGTGTTAAATTGATATTTATACGTTCCTTGTAATGTGATTTGACCCTATTTACTTACACAGCTAATTTTTAAATTGTAATTTAGGGTTTCACAAGTAAAGGTAAAGAAGAATATACTATGAAGAAAGGATTTCTAATAGACATGGACGGGGTTATCTATGAAAATGACACCCTAATACCTGGAGCAGATACTTTTATCAAAACCCTGCAAAAGGAAAACATCCCATTTTTGTTTATGACTAATAACTCACAGCGTACTCCTTTGGATACTGTCAACAAAGTTGCCAGAATGGGGATAAAGATCACTGAAGATAACGTGTACACCAGTGCCATGGCTACAGCTTATTTTTTATCATTTATGAATCCCAACGGTACTGCTTATGTGTTAGGTGAGGGTGGACTAATATCCAGTTTACATCAGCATGGATACACTTTAGTGAATCAGAACCCGGATTTTGTGGTCGTTGGTGAGGGGCGAAACTTTACCTTGGAAATGGTCAATAACGCAGTGGATATGATACTATCCGGTGCTAAATTAATTGCTACCAATCTTGACCCATCCCCTATGAAACAAGGGTGGTCCAATCTTGGGATTAAGGCAATTGTGGCCATGATAGAAGAGGCGACCAATAAGAAGGCATTCTCTGTAGGAAAACCAAGTCCTGTGATGATGCGTTCTGCACGAAAATATCTGGGATTGGAAGCTAGAGAAACGATTATTATCGGAGATACTATGGATACCGATATTTTAGGAGGAGTTCAGTTGGGGTATACTACGATTTTGACATTATCCGGGGTATCCAAGAAGGAAGAATTAAGCAACTATGCCTTTAAGCCTGATATGATCATAAAATCCGTTGCGGAATTGGATTTAAAAAAAGCACTTGAACTCAAGTAAGTATTTTGGATGTTAAATAGCCTTGAACGCCACTTGTATTGTGGTAAATTTGGCTAACTTATCACCTAAATGTTGAACACTGAAAATTACTGATACTATGCAAGTTTTACTGTTTGGTGTGACAAAAGATATTACAAGTCAGGATGCCTTGGATATTCCTGAGAGTGAAAACATAATGGATGTAGGTCAATTAAAATCGTATTTAAAACAAAAATACCCCGGTCTGGGACAACTATCATCCTTGGCGGTGGCCGTGAATAGTGCTTATGCCGAAGAGGATGTTCAGATTAAGCCCACGGATGAGCTTGCTCTGATTCCTCCGGTGAGTGGTGGATGATTAAATAACACCGGGATCAATTAAGGAATACATACGCAAAATTAGAAGAGAGTTATGCTGATAGATAATCACAATAGAGTCATCAATTATTTGAGATTGGCAATTACCGATCGCTGTAATTTGCGCTGTAATTATTGTATGCCCGCTGAGGGTATTAATTTTGCCAAACGATCCGATTTGTTCACTATAGAGGAGTTGTGTCAACTCAGCACCATTATGGTGTCACAGGGTATAGATAAAATAAGATTAACCGGAGGAGAACCTTTTGTTCGTAAAGACATTATGCAGCTCTTCAGACATTTGGCAACCCTTGAGGGACTCAAAGAAATTTCTGTAACCACCAATGCAACCCTCATTGGCCCCTATATTGATGAATTGGAAACCCTTGGAATTAAGGATGTCAATCTGAGTATGGATGCGGTAACAAAAGAAACTTTTGAACGCATTACCAGAAGAAAGCAGTTCGATACCGTATATGAAAATATGTTGAAACTTATCGAGAAAAACTTTAAACTTCGCATTAATTGTATCGTCCTGGAAGGTCAAAATGAACAGGAAATTCTTTCACTATTAGAACTCACCAAGTATCATAATGTATCGGTTCGGTTTTTGGAAGAAATGCCATTTAATGGAGGCACAAAAGAATTTAGCAAAATACACTGGGACTATAAGGCCATCTACGAACATATCTCAAAACACTTCGATGGTATTGAGGAATTAGAATCCCCTGCCACTTCCACAGCGATTAATTATAAAATTCCGGGACACATTGGTACCTTTGGAATCATTCCTTCATTCTCTCGCACTTTTTGTGGAAGCTGTAACCGTCTACGGATTTCTGCTACGGGTGATGTAATTACCTGTTTATACGGAAAACCAAGAATGAACATACGAGAGTTATTAAGGGAGGAAAACTCCGAATCTAAAATTACGGCGGAGATCGCAAGGGCCATAGGCAGCAGATCAAAAACAGGTTTTGAGGAACAGCAACGCTATGAGGATGTGTTCAAAAACTCAATGACCTCTATCGGAGGCTAGCAAAACCTACGAATTGCAAACCACTAATTAGGAAAAGTACGCATGGAAAAGCAACTTTCACATATAAATCAACGAGGAGAAGCCGCCATGGTTGATGTTTCTGCCAAGGCAGTAAGTAGCAGAGTAGCTGTGGCATCAGGTCTGGTCGTTTTTCCTGAAGATGTATTTAACATCTTAAAAGAAGGACAATTCACCAATAAAAAAGGCGGTATTATTCAAACCGCAGTGATCGCAGGAATACAAGCTGTAAAGAAAACAGCAGATCTTATACCACTGTGTCATCAGTTGGCTTTATCGAAAATCCATATCGATATTCAACCTAAGGAGAATTGTTTAGAAATCACCTGTACAGTTAAATGCAATGAACGCACTGGGGTTGAAATGGAGGCCTTAACTGGTGTTTCTGTAAGTGCACTTACCATATATGACATGTGCAAAGCTTTATCACATGAAATTGTAATCGATCGCATTCAACTCAACCATAAATCTGGAGGTAAAAGTGAATTCAATCGCTAAGCTCAATGGACTGGTGCTTGCTGGAGGACAAAGCCGTCGAATGGGAACGGACAAAGGATTGCTGGACTACCACAATCAACCGCAACGATTCTTCATATACGATTTGCTCAATGAGTTTTGTGAACAGGTTTATATGAGTATTCGTGAGGATCAACAAGAAGAATTTAACTCCGAGACCCTGTGTATTGTGGATCACAATAATCATCTTGGACCATTTAATGGTCTGATGAGTGCTCATGTAGAGCATCCAGATAAGGCGTGGTTGGTATTGGCCTGTGATATGCCGCTAATAGATCGGGAATCAATCTCAAGACTAATTGAGAAAAGAGCGATATTAAAAAATGCCACAGCCTATCAGGCAAGTCATCAGACATTTCCTGAACCACTTTTTGCGATATGGGAACCCGAAGGTTTAAGCGCAGCACAAGACTATTTAAAGAACGGGGATAGCTGTTCACCTGTTAAATTTTTAAGTCAAAGTACGGTTGAAATTGTGAATCCATTATCTGATCAAGTACTTTTAAATATAAACGATACAGAGGATTACCAAAGCATCCTCAATAAAATCAAAGAAAAATCAGAATCGTAATATGAGTGCCAATCGATACATACGACAAACCACCTTAAAGGGATTTGGGGCAGCGGGGCAGGCGAGGCTCCAAAGTTCGAGTGTCCTTATAGTTGGAGCCGGAGGCTTAGGTGTCCCGGTATTGCAATACCTCAATGCAATGGGCGTAGGAACCATAGGAATTGTAGAAAACGACAAGATAGAACTGAGTAATTTACAAAGACAACCGATATACAGTGAACAAGACATAGGGAAACCTAAGATTAAGGTAGCCATAGAAAAATTACAAGCTCAAAATCCTACGACCATCTTTCATTGTCATGCCGAGTTTTTAAGCACGCAAAATGCCTTGGAAATACTCAAACCTTATGATGTTATCGTTGATGCAACGGATAATTTTCCAACACGATACCTGATCAATGATGCCTGTGTGATTCTAAACAAACCTTTTGTTTATGGAGCTTTACATGCCTTTGAAGGCCAGGTAAGTGTGTTTAACTACCAATTGGGGCCAACCTATAGATGTTTGTTCCCTCAAATGCCGGGTAAGAATGAAATGCCGGATTGTAATGTCAATGGGGTTTTAGGAATTATTCCTGGAATCATTGGAAATTTCCAAGCCTTGGAAGTGATTAAAATACTTACTGGAATTGCAGAACCTCTCTCTGGTAAATTGTTATTATACGATGGATTAACGCAGAAAATTCAGCAAGTCAGCTTCAAGACGAATCCGGAGAATAAATTGCGAACCCAATTGGAAGAGCGTTATGAACATATAAGTTGTGATCTCAGTGCTTCGGTCGGTGTGGAAGAATTTGAAAAGATGCTGCACAACCCGAAACAATTTCAATTGGTAGATGTGAGAAGTCCAGAAGAATTTTCTGATTTTCACCTTGAAGACTCCATAAACATCCCATTGCAAGAACTTCCTAATCGCACTGATGAGGTGGATCTCAACAGGGAAGTTGTTCTGATCTGTCAGTCGGGAATACGAAGTGAAAAAGCCTTAAACTATTTAAACCAGCAGTTTGAATGCACTATCTATCAACTCGAAGGAGGATTACAGAACTATACGCACTATGGAGATAACCACTGAATCACTACTATTATTAGCCGTGTGTTTTTTTGTTATAGCAACTCTGTATTCCTCTGTAGGCTTTGGTGGGGGTAGTAGTTATCTAGCGATTCTGACCTTGTTTGTCGGTAGTTTTTTTGTCATCAGATCTGTTGCTTTGGTGTGTAATTTAATGGTAGTTTCCGGGAGTACTTACTTGTACTATAAAAACGGACATTTTGAAATTAAAAAATTTATGCCCTTTGTAGCTGCAAGTATACCCTTGGCTTTTATCGGTGCGTCTTTTCGGTTGGAGGAATATGTATTTTTCATTATTTTAGGGATTGCGCTGATGGTTTCTGCTGTTTTACTGTTTACTCAAAGTCTAGGTAGAAAGAAGAAAAGCCTAATGCAAGACACCAAAAAGTACCCCTTATGGGTTACTGTAATCCTAGGCGCCGGTATAGGTTTTTTATCCGGTTTGGTCGGGATTGGCGGCGGTATTTTTTTGGCGCCCATATTAAATCACATGCGCTGGGACTTGTCTATTAAAATTGCGGCCTTGGCGAGTTTCTTTATTCTGGTGAATTCCATTTCGGGAATCTCCGGTCTGATCATAAACGACATGTTTGTTTTTCCATGGAAACTCGGCCTTGTTTTGTTAGGAGCAGTGTTACTTGGAGGGCAGTTAGGAATTCGGATAAGTCTTCATAAATTAAGTGGAGCCGGGATCAAAATACTAACCGCAATACTGGTGTTTATAGTGGGACTAAGAGTGTTGTTAAATAATGGATTAGGAGTGATTAATTTTTAAAAACTATGGAGATGATACCTTATAAAGAGGCATTTGAGATTGTACAAAGCCACAAGCAGGACTATGGAGTGGAGAAGGTTCCATTTACTCGAAGTTTGGGACGAGTTTTGGCTGAAGATATAAAAGCAGATAGAGACTTCCCTGCCTTTGACAGAGCTACCAAAGATGGTATTGCACTTTGTTTTGATGGTATGCATGGGCAGAGTGAACTTACAATTGCTGCCGTAGTAGCGGCAGGGACGCCTCAGATTTCTTTAAGAGATAAAACACAATGTGTGGAAATTATGACCGGAGCAGTAGTGCCACAGGGTGCAGATACTGTAGTGATGTATGAGGACATTCAAATCACAGACGGTATTGCAAGCCTACAAACCAAAATTCGAAAAGGTCAAAATATTCACCATAGGGCAAGCGATAGAGCTCAAGGCGAGGTTGTTATTCCAAAGAGCACTACTATAAGTGCTGCTGAAATTGGTATACTCGCAGCCGTAGGATCGGTGCAATTAATGGTTAAAAAGTTACCTGAGATTTGCTTAGTCTCAACAGGCAATGAGCTGGTTGCTGTGCATGAAACTCCTTTAGCACATCAAATCAGGGAATCCAATATGCATACCCTTCATGCACTTTTAGAGCAGGAAAAAATACCTGCAAAGCATCATCATTTTGATGATGATAAGGAATCTATAATTAATGCCTTGGATACTTTGCTCAGCACTAACAATGTGTTAATGCTTAGCGGTGGTGTGTCAAAAGGGAAATTCGATTATATTCCTGATGCCATGGAGCATTTAGGGGTTAAAAAATGTTTTCATAGAGTAAAACAAAAACCGGGAAAACCGTTCTGGTTTGGAATTTATCCCAAAACCAATACCCTAGTGTTTTCATTTCCCGGGAATCCTGTATCCACCTTTGTGAATTACCATTTGTATTTTAAAACTTGGCTACACCATAGCTTAGAAATCAAACAGGCTCTACATCAGGCCGTATTAGGACAGTCCATTTTTAATGAAATCCCACTAACCGTTTTTAAAAACGTATATTTAAAAGTGGAAAATGGAGTAAATACCGTCTATTTAGTACAAGAGAATGGTTCCGGCGATCTGATAAGCATGGTACAAACAGATGGTTTTATTGTCTTGCCACCACAAAGTGATGTGTTGGAAAAAGGGGATGTAATAGATTATGTCCCTACACGACTTTAAAAAGACTTGAGCTTATCATTATGATACATGAATTTGAAAATATTGTTACAGCCTACCAACAGAACAAGCTACAAGGAAAAGCTAGTGTATTGGCAACCGTGGTTGCGTTGGAGGGGACTTCTTATCGTAAACCGGGGGTTCGGATGCTTATCAATGTGGATGGGAAGATGATTGGAGCAGTGAGTGGGGGTTGTGTAGAAAAGGAAATTTACAGACAAAGTGAATCCGTATTTAAGGATGGTATTCCCAAAATAATGACCTATGATGGAAGGTTTCGTTTAGGTTGTGAAGGGATTTTATATATCTTAATTGAACCCATACAACTCTCGGAGGATTTTATACAAGGCTTTGAAAAATGCTTGGAAAATCGTGAGCCTTTAGGTCTTACTAGTTATTTTACAAAGCAGGATCAACAATTGGATTTAAGTTTTGGAACACGCGTTGAATTTGCCAATGGCATTTCTTTTCCAATGAATAGTGGTATGAATACTCCCGATGCTCTGCGGCTTGAAGCCTTGGAGGTATTTCATGAAGATTTACCCCCAGCTTTAAATTTGGTCATTATCGGTGCGGAGCACGACGCAGTCCAACTATGTAGTTTTGCCGCATTAAGTGGTTGGGATGTCTGTGTGATAGCTACGGATTCTGATCCTAAAGAAATTTCAAATTTTCCAGGCGCCAAGACGGTTATCAATACCAGAGCCGAATTATTTGAAATGGATCTGATCGATGATCGGACCGCAGTAATGCTGATGACGCATAGTTACTCCAAGGACTTCAAATACCTGTTAAGATTAGAACAGGGAATCGTGATTCCTTATATCGGTCTATTAGGTCCTGCTAAGAGGCGTGAACGTGTTTTGAATGAAATCATGGAACATAGGCCACAGGTCTCTGAGGAGTTTTTTGACTCCATTCACGGACCTGCCGGCATCAATATCGGCGCTGAAACGCCTCAAGAAATAGCTATTTCTATCCTATCCGAAATGCTTTCGGTATTCCGGGAGCAACAGATCATTTCCTTGAAAGATAAAAAAGGAAGAATACATTCGTAATTCATTATAAGCTTTAAAAAAACAGCGCATGATACCTAAAGTAGCCGTAGTGATTCTTGCAGCAGGAGCTTCTACAAGAATGGGAGTTCCCAAACAATTATTACCCTGGGGCAATAAATCACTTCTCAATCATGTGATTCATACTGCATCTACCATGGATCTTCAGATACATGTAGTTTTGGGAGCAAATTCCAGGATGATTCAGGAGGCTTTGCCAAGTGGAGATCATATTCATGTACATACAAACCCATATTGGGATACCGGACTTGGAAGTTCCATTGCTTTTGCAGTCAAGAACCTAGAGCATGATAAGCTAGATGGAATCTTATTTTTGCTCGCAGACCAACCTTTTATAAGCAGCACTTATCTCGAAGAAATGAGAGCACACTTTAAGGAAAATACATCTTCGATAATTGTCTCGAAATTTAATGGAAACCTAGGCGTTCCTGCCATATTCTCTTCGGAATACTTCAATGAGTTAGAAACCCTAAATGCCGATGTAGGTGCAAAACAGATAATCAAAATGCACGTAGATAAGGTGCTGAAATTGGATGCAGATCGGTATGTGAGAGATATTGACACTTTAGAGGATTATCGAGATGCTCATAAGGCTGAATTTGGTGCTACTCCATCGGATTTATGAAACTAAAATTAATTGTAAGCCTGCGGCCAAAACGGCTCCTATAACCGGGCCTATACCGGGTACCCAAGCATAATGCCATTGACTGCTGCCTTTCCCTTTTAAGGGCAATATGGTATGTACAATTCTAGGGCCTAGATCACGAACAGGGTTGATAGCGTAGCCCGTAGTACCCCCTAGGGATAGACCAATTACCCAAACTAAAAATGCCACCGGTAAGGCTCCTATGGATCCCATTCCAATAGGTGTTTCCGTTGGGAGACTGATTACTGGATCCGTAAAATAAAATATCACAAAAATCAAAACGAAGGTGCCCACAATTTCACTAACCAGATTGATTAGAGGATTTGGAATGGCCGGAATGGTACTAAAGGTAGCCAGCTTTAAAACAGGATCCGGAGTTGCTAGATAATGATCCCTGTATACAAGAGCGACCGTGGCAGCCCCTAACATGGCTCCGATAAATTGCGCTAAAATATATGAAGGAACCAAAGCCCATTCAAACAGGCCGGCTGTAGCCAAGCCTATGCTTACCGCTGGATTTAAATGTGCTCCACTATAGGGTGCAGCGATAACGACACCTGTAAACACGGCTAGACCCCATGCTGTTGTGATGACCATCCATCCGGAATCATGTCCTTTCGTTTTGTTTAAAACCACATTAGCTACCACTCCATTACCCAGGAGAATGAGCATAAATGTCCCTAGAATTTCTGCTGTAAAGGCTGTCATTATAATTTGATTTATTCGGGGTTAGTCCAATAATTTGTAGTCTGTACTGCTTTTTTCCATGATTTAAGTTGCTTTGGAACACTGCTGTCTTTTTCCGGGGAATAGGTTTTATCGACCTTCCATTTTTCCATGATCTCTTGTGGATTCTTCCAATAGCCGACCCCGAGCCCTGCTAAATATGCCGCTCCCAAAGCTGTTACTTCCATGGTTTTGGACTTTACGATACTGACACCTAGAATTGTGGATTGGAATTGCATCAAAAAGTCATTTTCAGTGGCTCCTCCATCTACTCTTAACTCTTTGATCGTGATATTTGAATCGGCCTCCATGGCTTTGAGAACATCATAGGTCTGAAAAGCAATACTCTCCAAGGAAGCTCTTACGATGTGGGCAGCTGAGGTTCCTCTGCTGATTCCGACCATAGTTCCCTTGGCGTGTTGGTTCCAATATGGTGCCCCTAATCCCGTAAAGGCAGGAACGAAATATACACCATCTGTATCTTCGACTTGCTTTGCTAATTTTTCAGATTCCTTGGCGGATTTAATGAGTCCAATACCATCCCGAAGCCATTGTACCACGGCACCGGAAATAAAAATACTTCCTTCCAAAGCATATTGGACATCATTACCGATTTTCCAAGCGATAGTGGTTATGAGTCTATTTTTGGACACCAAAGGTTTTTTACCAATATTCATAAGCATAAAACACCCGGTGCCATAGGTATTTTTAACCATACCTTCTTTGGTGCACATTTGACCGAATAGTGCTGCATGTTGGTCCCCTGCGACACCGGTAATGGGTATTTTCTTGGCAAAAAGCATTCCGGAGGTATGTGCGATTTCGCCGCTTGAATCACAAAGTTCCGGCAGCATTGATCTTGGAATGTCGAAGAGATCCAGCAGCTCTTGATCCCAATCAAGGGTATGTATGTTAAATAATAGTGTTCTAGAGGCATTGGTGAAATCCGTGATGTGTTTTTGGCCTCCCGTAAGATTCCAAATCAACCAAGAATCAACAGTGCCGAAAATCAAATCACCCGCTTTTGCAGCATCACGTGCATTTTCCACATTGTCAAGAATCCATTTCACCTTTGTGGCTACAAAATAAGCATCGATAACCAAACCTGTTTTTTCTCGAATTTTATCTTCCCAACCTTCTTTGATCAGCTGATCACAGTAATCTGCAGTTCTCCTATCTTGCCAAACAATGGCTTTATAAATAGGTTCACCAGTTTTTCGATTCCAAACTATGGTGGTTTCTCGTTGGTTTGTTATGCCTATGGCTGCAATATGGTCAGCTTGTAGTTTGGCTTTGGATACAGCTTCTATGGTTACTGCCATTTGAGAGGACCAAATTTCATTGGCATCGTGTTCAACCCAGCCGGGTTTTGGAAAGTATTGTTTAAATTCTTTTTGTGCAATCGATTTGGTGTTACCTTCTTTGTCAAACACCAGAGCTCGAGAGCTGGTCGTTCCTTGGTCAATAGCTAAAATATACTGTGTCATTCGGGTAAATTGCAATTTGGTTAATGATAGATTAGTGGAATTTCGTCAAAAAAATCCAATATTCTTTAAAATTGCCATTAAAAATTTACGAAGAATGTACGATTTACCCTTAATTTAATTTTTATTTGAGTTTTCATTAATGGGTTTAAGTAAGGGCAATTGCAAGTGAAATTTAACGGCTATTAATCGAGCAATAATCACTGTTATGGCCGTCATTGACTCCGTGATGTTGGAAGAAAAGCCAAGTTTGTAAAACAAGAAGTAAACAAGGCCTCCAAACAAACTTGCCAGAGCATAAATGTCCCTGGTTAATAACAAGGGGACTTTATTTAATAGAACATCACGAAAAACACCACCAAGAGATCCCGTGATGGTTCCCATAACGATACAAACCCACATTGGTAATCCCATGGCAAGACTTTTGCTAATGCCGACCACAGTAAACATTCCTAAACCAATGGCATCAAACATAAATAAGGTACTTCCCCAACGGAACAATTTATCCTTAAATAGAATGGCTGACACAAAAGCGACTCCTGTGGTAATGAAATACATCGAGTTCTCCATCCAGAATGGCCTCACATCCATGAGTAGATCTCGTGTTGTTCCTCCACCGATTGCGGTGACTAAGGCAATGATATAGGCTCCAAACCAATCTATTTTTTTTCCAGAGGCTATACGCAGACCACTTATTGCAAAGGCAAAGGTCCCGAGAAGATCAAGGAATATTGTAATATTGAATTCCAATATAATGTTTGTTTGTTGTGTATTATCCGATTTTCACAGAGGTCATACTTAAAGAGCCACCTAGTGTGTTATCATTGAACAAACTTACGCTTTCGTCAGAATTTTTCAAACCTAAGATGTATAATAAGGGTAAATAATGTTCTGGAGTCGGGATAGCCAGATCAAAAATTCTACCTTGTGATTTGAAGTTTATAAGTGAACTATGGTCATCCTCTACTATGAATTTTTTCATTTTCTCGTCCGCCTCAATAGCCCAATCATATCCTGAACCAGCTGTATTGATACTCCTCCAGTCAACCATTCTTAGGTTGTGAACGATGTTGCCGCTTCCAATAATAAGTACTCCTTTTTCACGTAGAGATTTAATCTGATACCCCAGATCATAGTGATATTTAGGTCCCTTGTTGTAATCAATACTCATTTGAATTACCGGGATGTTTGCTTCGGGATACAAATGGCGTATCACACTCCAAGCTCCGTGATCCAATCCCCAATTGTCATCCAAAATCACAGCAGTAGAATGGATAAGCTCCTTGGTTTGTTGAGCCAGCTCCGGACTACCGGGGGCAGGGTATTGGACATCAAATAACGCCTGAGGGAATCCTCCAAAATCGTGAATGGTCGGAGGGTTCTGCATCGCGGTTACAAAGGTTCCATTGGTTTCCCAATGTGCAGAAATACAAAGAATAGCCTTAGGCTCTGGGATCTGCTTGGCAATTTTACGAAACCCTTGAACAAATTCATTCTCTTCTATAGCATTCATCGGACTACCATGTCCGAGGAACAATAACGGCATCTTGGGCGTGTGCTCCAAAGAAGCCGTCATTTTAGATAGGTCATTTAAGTTCATAATATCCTCCGGTTTAATAGTTGTTAACGAGTTGCTAGCAATCTGCCTGCGCAATCTGAGGCGCAAATCAATCCTCCAGCCAACATGATAACATCCTTTAGGACCAATCTACCTGCTCCTGAAAGATAAGGAAAACCATGTTGTGGTGTAAGGAAGTCGCCGCCTAAGTTCGGAACGTAAACCTCCGGGGTTGTAATTAGAAATGTAAGAGTTACCAAAGACATTCCAAAGGTGAGCAGTCCTCCTACGAGACCTATTTTTGGCGCCCAAATACCCAATAAAGTCACTAATCCAATAAGGATAATGAACGTTCCTAGGGCATAAGAAAATATATAGGTGCCATTCTTTTTATGCCAATCAATATTTTTTTGTACTGTTTTACCTTCAGGATTTTTATAGTCCTTATATTCTGGTGCTTCCTTGGAGTAGAAAAATGACATAAGAGGGCTGTTTGCTACAAAGGGCACAATGCCGTCAGCTTCATATTGAAAAGCCTTTAATCCTCCAATCCAAATCATTACGATAAAGATGGAGATGCGCATTAGATTGATGAAATTTGTCTGTCCTTTTGCTAAGAATTCTAAGATATTTTCCATAGGTAGGGTTAAATTAATTTTTATATTGGGTATCTATATGTACAGTGTTTTCGAGCATTTTATGAACCGGACAACGATTGGCAATCTGCAACAAACGATCTTTTTGTTTGCTATCTAGATCTCCTACAAATTCCAAATCTCTTTTGATAGTAGTTTTGTGTTGACTGGCGTCATAATCCAATTCAACACTGATTTTAACCTGCTGTAAGTCCCAATTTTTACGTCCGGCATACATTTTAAGTGTAGCTGAAGTACAAGCTGCTAAGGATGCGGCCAGAAGTTCTTTTGGTGAAAAACCTAAGTCTTGGCCTCCTAGTTCTTGAGGTTCGTCTGCAATAAGCGTATTTCCTGTTTTAGAAGTCAAAACTACTTTATAGGCTTGATTTTCAATAATAGAAGTTATTTTTGCCATTGTAATTCATGTTTAGTTAATAATCTTATCGTTATCAAAGGGTGTCGGTTTAAAACCTCAAAATAATACAACAATGATTTATACAAAGATGTAAATTATCTAAAGAGAGTGGGTAACAGTATTAGGAAAATGTGTGGTCCCTTTAGGAAATCAAGGCTGATAGTTGCGCTCTAAATTCACTGGGAGTCTGTCCCGTCCTTCTTTTAAAGACTTTGGTAAAGTGCGTCTTGTCGCTATAACCGATTTCATATCCTATTTCGGAGATATTTTTATCACTGTGGAGTAATTGGTTCTTTGCCTCAATGAGTTTTCTAGTTTCGATGGTTTCGGTTACCGTTTGTTGGAGAATACTTTTACAAATCAGATTGAGGTTACGAGACGACATAAATAACTTCTCCGCATAATAATCTACCCCTAACGGCCTTCGGTAGTTGTCCTCCAATATTTTTAAAAAACTTTGTAGTGTAGTGCTTTTAGAATCCATCGGATCATTGTCCACTGTGGTTTTACTTTTTTCAGATTCCACCATAGAGAACAAGGCGCTTAAAAGATGTCTAATAACGCTCATATCAGGGTTCTTACAATGCATTTCTTGATCTATGACTTGACATAAGACATCAAAATGGTCAACTCGAGGTCCAGGTTCTAACTTTAGGGTTGAATTCTCGTGGTAGTTAGAATACAGCTGAAAAATGGTTTCCGGAATAAATTCACTTTTAAAACGAATCACCCACATTTCGCATTTTCCATTGTATGTTTTGGGAATTGCACGATGTGTTTTTCCTTTGGTTACGAAACTAATTAGAGGAGCCTTTAATTCAACAGTTTTAAAATCGATAAAGTGCTCAAGCTTCCCGTGAATTCCAATAATTAATTCTTCGTAATTATGAAAATGAGGTGGGTCCGGAGCCGCTGATATTTGTTTAGCCTGCTGAGTTCCTAATTTGAATATTTCGAAAAGTTGATTCATTAGAAAATTTTTAAAACCACATCCAATGCGATAAGTCCCCTAAACTATCCCTAATTAACCGGCAGTTATTTTACTTTTCCATTTGCGAGCCTATGAATGGGATTCTCGGTGCTAAAAAATAACCCGTTAAACTTGCAAACAATATAGGAATGAAATGTCCAAATCCAGTTAATGTTGCCAATAAAATAGTGGTACTCATCGGTGTTCTTGTGACACAAGCATTAATAGCAGCCATACAGCTCACAATCGCTAATGTCAAATTGACCGAAGGGAATAACTGATGAATAATTAATCCAATTGTAGCTCCGGAGAAAAATAGGGGGATGATGAATCCTCCTCTCCAACCCGAAGTTACAGTTATTGCAATGGCAATAATCTTAAACACTAAAATTGCTATTAATAAAGTTAAGGAAAAATTAGCAGAAAGTAATTCGTTAATTTCATGATGTCCATAATACCTGGTGATAGGAAGGTAAAAAGCAATAATACCAATCAAAATTCCTCCGATGGTGGTTTTGACATAAATAGGGATAGGTCGTTTTTCAAACAAGGTTTTAAAGAACTTGGCGCAAAATATAAACGCCCAACCAAAGGCTGCTCCAACCATGGCAAATAATACCGCGTATGCAAAGTCAAAAATACCTGAATACTGATAGGCAGACAAATCCCAGAGTGGACCTAAACCTAAATGGACTATGAGTGCGAAAACTAAATAACTAAAACAGCTCGCAACGAAAGCCGGTATTATAGCTTTATAATATTCTACGGCGTGTTTGTGGTGCAAAATTTCTAAAGAGAATAAACTACTACCTAAAGGAGCTCCGAATAGCGCTGTAAAACCTGAAGCCATCCCTGCAATACTCATGGATCTTAGATCCTCACCTTTTAGTCGGCATAATTTACCTATATAAGTCCCTGTTGATCCCGTGATTTGCACCATTGGAGCCTCAGGGCCAAGACTACCCCCTGATGCTACACAAAGCAATGAAGATAAGATCATGGAAGGGTTGTTCTTAGGATCTAACTTTCCTTTATTAAACCGTATATTGTTTACAATCAAATGAATTTCACCGGGATCACCGATCCAGTGAATAATCAAGCCTGCTCCGAGACCGCAAAATGCCATTAGAGGAATGACGGCCCAGCCGGTAAAAAAGGCGAATTGATGCGTTAAGAACTCCAGTGTAATCCAATAAACTCCTGCAATGACTCCTCCAAGTAGACCGAGGAGAGCCCAAAGGACAAAGTTTCTGCTGAAAACGAATGGATTAAATTTAACCGGTTGATCTAAAATACCTAAATAAGTTACTAATTTTCTTCTTCGTTTTAGTTTCACTATGTTGTCGTTCTTTACTTTCTAGAATTGCTTTAATATATTTAATTGATAATTAAAGCGTTATATTATGTTGTCTGTCTTTGACGGGCAAAATTAAGGATTTGTTTTCGGAATCCATTTACCAGTACTAGAATTCTTTTGGAGAGTTATTAAACTAAGATGTGAGATATGAAAATTAGTATATTATCTGGTTAACACTTAGTGATTTAAAGTCTCGTAGTTTACTTACTGATGAGTTGTACGGCTTTAATTTTTTAGATTATCTAAAATGGTCTTCTCGTTATATTCCGATTGTTGAATTTCTTAAAACTTTTAATTAGAGATGATGTATTAGACTTGCATAGCTGTGGTTTCTCAAGGACATCCATACTATTGCCTTATAATCGTGTCATTTAATAAAGCAATAGTAGACCATACTTGCATGTCAGAAATACCGATTTTTGGTAATCGCCAATTTCTTAACTTTACCTATGTAATTACGCGCAGTTATATTTTTCATTATTATGGATAGTTTTAAAGTTTTTTTAATAGAGAAGGGAGGAGTTGATCAAAGTGCATACAAGACTATTGAAAATGAGATTGCCACGATCGAGGTGAAGAAAGGAGAATCCCTTTTAAAAGCTGGCGAGGTTTGCCATAGATTTTTCTTTGTTCAAAAAGGCTTGCTAAGAACCTATTCACTAAACGATCAAGGAGAGATCAACATTCTTCAATTTTCTACGGAAGGATGGATTGCTGCCGATAGAGGTAGCTATTATTTTAACCTGCCGTCGGTATATTATATAGATGCCATTGAAGACACCACCGCAATTGTCCTAGATGAAAAGTTTACTAATCTAATTTTAGAAGTAGCGCCTGTTTTTAGTAGGTTCAATGAAAAATTGATACAAAACCACGTTAGGCATCTAAACAAAAGAATTACCTCCCTGTTAGGTGACTCCGCAGAATCAAGATATTTAAAATTCGTAGAGCTTTATCCAGATGTTTTGTTGCGTGTTCCACAATGGATGGTTGCATCGTATTTAGGAATTACCCCGGAAAGCTTAAGTAGGGTCAGGAGAGCTTTGGCGAAAAAGAATTTCGGAAAATAGCATTCCTTCAAGGCCTAACGGAAATCCCATTTCAAAAAACTACAATACCTAAGTAATATCCTGTTCTGCAACATCAGCTTCATAGTACATTTTTTCAGATTTTCACATAACCAAAGTGGTAAGTGGGCGCTTTAAAAGCATCCATTTAAGATCCGTGAATAAATCACTGTAGAGAATTCAGTACATTATAACTTCTTACCATAGGTCAATGCACACCCTTTCTTGTTCACGTAATTTTACTGTATTAAAAAAGAATAATATGATGAAACATTTAAAAGCACTGGTTATCTCAGACAAAAAGGTATCTGCCAAAATTCTGAACTGGAAATTGGATGTGATACACAATGTAGAAGACGCTTTGGTAATTATTCAACAACAAGATTACAGGATAATTGCCATTGACAATTCTATTGCAGAAGCTGAAAAACAAAAATTGGAAGCAATTGCTAAGTTATTCAATAATGCAGTTTCGATCGTAAGGTATAACACTGAAGAAGAATTATCGGACAATATAATGACTGCCTTTAGGATTCAAAAAATGGCATCATTGAAACATAATTATATGGACAACGCCTTCGAATTGGAATTGGCTTCGAAATTAAAAATGAATTAAAAATTTAAAACACTATAACATTGAAAAGTAGAAGTATAGAAAAAGTAACAAGACCAGCTACACCTCACTTTGTAGGGGATGGTTTTAGAGTGCATAATTTTATTCCCGGAACATCTACAATGCAACGTATGGACCCATTTATCATGATGGATTACAATAGTAAATTCATCTTCCCTCCAACCGATAAACCAAAAGGTGTGGGAGTCCATCCCCATCGTGGTTTTGAAACGGTTACCATAGCCTATAGAGGTCGTGTTGAACACGCTGATAGTTCCGGTGGTGGCGGTGTGATCGGAGAGGGAGATGTACAATGGATGACTGCTGCGTCCGGAGTACTTCATAAAGAGTTTCACGAAACAGAATGGAGTAAAAAAGGAGGTGAATTTCAAATGGTACAACTGTGGGTCAATTTACCTGCAAAGGACAAAATGAGTACACCTGGATACCAAGCGATAACCAAAAGTCAGATGGCCAAGGTGGATTTACCGGATAATGCCGGTGAAGTAGAAGTAATTGCAGGAGATTACCAAGGTAACAAAGGGCCTGCATCTACTTTCTCCCCTGTGCATTTGTACAATGTTAGATTGAAAAAAGGAGCCAAAACTAATCTTGCGTTTCCTGCACACTACACTACAGCAATGTTGATGATTGAAGGAGACGCCAAGGTAAATGATACAGCTGAAGCGCCACAGGATCATTTTGTAATGTTCAGTGACGATGGTGAAAGTTTTAGCATTGAGGCTTTGACTGATACCGTAATTTTAATATTGAGCGGAGAACCTTTAAAAGAACCTATTGCATCACATGGTCCGTTTGTAATGAACACAAAAGAAGAGCTGGTAGAAGCTTTTCAGGATTTCAATATGGGTAAATTTGGGTATTTGGAAGATTAATCTAAATTGACCATACGGGATTTAAATTAAATAAAAAAACCACCCATATCGGGTGGTTTAAAAGATTTCAATTTAAGTGAGTTATGAAATCAAGTTCTTAGAATGAAACCGACAATAATTCTTCGCTGAGTTCATGGACAGCTTTTTCAATCTGTTTTACTCTTTCTTCGGAGGGATTGGATACCCGTTACGTACTGGCGTAACAGTGAAGTGTTGATGCTTGCTTTTTCAACATACACCTGAATTTGATTATTAATAAAAACACAACTTTTGAGATTGATCCAAAGTGGGGCATGATGTTTTCTAAGATATATTTTAACCACTCATTGGTATTCACATCATGTTTTTCATGGAAATACCATCATTTGGATATAATAAAGTTTAAAAATATCTTAATATACAAACTTTTAGTTTGTATATTTGTATAAAAACAAACCAAACTATTTTTTATAGTTTAAAAAAAGTCGATAACAGACACTATTAGTTTGGAAAAAGAGCAAAAAATAAACCGTCTTCTTAATTCACAGCCTCTAGGAGTTGTGTATTTAAGTTCGTGGTTAACGAAAAATGGGTTCTCCACGCAATTGCTGAACCGATATAAGAACAGCAATTGGATATATTCCATAGGAACAGGAGCTTGGATTCGGGTTGGTGATAAGCCTACTTACCAGGGTGCATTGTTCGCATTGCAAGGACAAGCTGAACTGAATATTCATCCTGGAGGAAAAACCGCCTTATCATTATTGGGGAAGGCCCATTATTTGGAGCTGTCCACAAAACAAATAACGTTGTTCGGGGGAAGTGAAGAGAGCTTGCCCGCTTGGTTCTCGAAATACGACTGGGGGGTAAAAGTGAACTACTTCAGTTCCTCCTTCCTACCACCCAAAAAAGGACTGCAAATTTTGGAACAGGGGGCTTTCAGGCTGTTGGTGTCAAGCCCCACAAGGGCCTTGATGGAATGCCTGTACCTAACGCCCAAAAAGCAAGAATTGGTCGAGTGCTACGAAATAATGGAAGGGTTAAACAACCTCCGGCCAAAACAGGTACAAGAACTTTTGGGGGAATGTACCTCCATAAAAGTAAAGCGACTTTTCTTGTATATGGCAGAAAAGGCGCGGCACGATTGGTTTAAATATATCGATTTGGAGATAATCGACCTTGGAAAAGGGAAGCGCTCCTTGGTAAAAGATGGTGTGTATATATCCAAATACCGTATTACTGTCCCTAAAGCATTAGAAAATTATGAGTAATTACAAACAACAGGTTTCGCTATTGTTACAGGTGTTACCGGAAGTGGCAAAGGAACCAGTTTTTGCACTGCATGGGGGACAGCCATCAACTTATTTGTAAGGGATATGATCAGACTGTCTGTGGATATTGAATTGACCTACACACCCATAGAGGATAGAAAAACGTCCTTTGTGAATATTATCGATGGACTCGACCGTATAAAAATCAAGCTAGAAAAAATTCTGCCAGAAGCTGCAATTACCTTAAAAGAGAAAACTTTAAAACTTCAAATCACTACTGTAAAAGCACAGATAAAAATAGAAGTGAACCAAATCAACAGGGGCGTGATGGATGAAATAGTAAAGTTGCCCCTGTGTGAAACAGCCCAAGAAGAATTTGACGTTTTCTGTGCAGTTCCGATAGTTCCTTTAGGACAGTTGTACGGTGGAAAAATCTGTGCCGCATTGGACCGCCAACACCCCAGGGATTTGTTCGATGTAAAATACCTGTTGCAAAATGAAGGATTTACCGACGAAATCAAAAAGGGTTTCATATTGTTCCTTCTGAGCAGTAACCGTCCCCTACACGAAATGTTGCATCCCAATTTTATCGACCAAAGGGAAACATTGGTCAACCAATTTGAAGGCATGAGTCCTGAAACCTTTACATATGAGGATTTTAAAAAAAGCCGGAAGGAATTGGTAAATGTAATCCATCAGAACTTGACGGACACAGACAGGGAATTCATATTGAATTTTGGCAAAGGAACACCAGATTGGAGCATCTATAATTTTGAACGGTTTCCTGCCGTACAATGGAAACTACGGAACCTTACTAAACTTAAAAATAACAATCCATCAAAATATGATGATTTAGTTTCTGATTTAAAAAGTGTACTTTATTAACTGATCTTTTACTGTCCCAAATTCATTCTATTTTTGGGACAAAGTGAATATGAAAATAAGATAAGTACTATTTATGATTGACCCCCTATAATATTCTTATTCTAAAAACATCAATTGCCACCAAACCATATTTTAATCTCAAAAATACCCAAATGTTGTACCTGAGCAATAAAGTAACGAAGAATTGACTCTGATTTTAATAAAAAAAGCCGAAGATTTCTCTTCAGCTTTTTGTGCGGGTGAAAGGACTCGAACCTTCACACCTTGCGGCACTAGATCCTAAGTCTAGCGTGTCTACCAATTCCACCACACCCGCCTGTGCGTTTTGTGGGTGCAAATATAAATCTATTTTTTAAAAATCAAACTTAATAATTAAAAAAAATCTTCTTTTTTTGGTACATTTGAAGTTGTAACAATTTACTTCATGGAAAATTTAAAGTCGTATATCAATACGAACAAGGATCGATTCATTTCAGAACTCATAGAATTATTAAAAATGCCATCTGTAAGTGCAGACCCTGCATTCTCTCACGATGTACTTAATACTGCAGAGGCCGTTAAAACAGCTTTAGATAACGCGGGTTGCGATTATGTTGAAGTATGTGAGACTCCTGGTTACCCTATTGTTTATGGAGAAAAAATCATTGACAAGACATTGCCGACTGTTCTGGTATACGGACATTATGACGTCCAACCGGCAGATCCGGTAGAGCTTTGGGATTCTCCTCCATTTGAGCCTGTGATTAAGAAAACAGAATTACATCCAGATGGTGCAATTTTCGCACGAGGTGCCTGTGATGATAAAGGTCAGATGTTTATGCACGTAAAGGCTTTGGAATACATGACCCAAAACAATCAACTGCCCTGTAATGTGAAGTTTATGATTGAAGGTGAAGAAGAAGTTGGTTCTGAGAGTTTGGAATGGTTTATTTTGAATAACCGCGAAAAATTAAGTAACGATGTTATTCTAATCTCGGATACCGGAATGATTGCCAATGATGTTCCCTCTATTACAACAGGCTTAAGAGGATTAAGTTACGTTGAGGTTGAGGTGGTTGGTCCCAACAGAGATTTACATAGTGGATTATATGGCGGAGCAGTAGCCAACCCTATCAATATCCTCAATAAAATGATTGCTGGACTGCACGATGTAAATAACCGTATTAAGGTACCTGGCTTTTATGATAAGGTAGAAGAATTATCTATTGAAGAGCGTTCAGAAATGGCAAAGGCACCTTTTTCTTTGGAGACTTATAAGTCGTCTATCGGTATTGAAGATGTCTATGGAGAAAAAGGATACACTACAAATGAAAGAAACAGCATTCGTCCAACTTTAGATGTTAATGGCATCTGGGGAGGTTATATTGGAGAAGGTGCTAAAACGGTGATTCCAAGTAAAGCCTATGCGAAAATATCTATGCGATTAGTGCCACATCAAGACTGGAAGGAAATCAGTGAATTATTTCAAGCGTATTTTGAGAGCTTGGCTCCAAAAGGAGTCAAGGTGATCGTTAAGCCGCATCATGGTGGATATCCTTATGTGACCCCTATTGATAGCCTTGGGTATCAAGCAGCGAGTAAAGCCTATCAAGCGACTTTCGGAAAAGTTCCAATTCCACAAAGAAGCGGTGGTAGTATTCCGATAGTATCATTGTTTGAACAGGAGCTTAAAAGCAAAACTATCTTAATGGGATTTGGGCTTAATAGTGATGCGATTCACTCCCCAAATGAACACTACGGTATTTGGAATTACCTTAAAGGAATAGAAACCATACCATACTTTTACAAATATTTTACTGAGCTAAACAAATAAGTATTAGCATTAAATATATAAAAGCATACCTAATTAAACGCTCCTTACTTACCTAGGGAGCGTTTTAATATTATCTTATGTTGGTATCATATTACCCGTTTTTTAATAGAGAATTGTAATATTCGTCAATTATCATCAAATTTGGACTCATAAATTAAATTGTAATGTTTACACGAGAAGTTTATATAGGCAGAAGAGCTGAACTAAAAAAGAATTTAGGAAAAGGCACAATCTTGTTCCCGGGAAATGGAGAAAGCGGAATGAATTTTAAAGACAACTGGTATCCTTTTAAACAGGACAGTACTTTTCTATACTATACAGGGATTAATATACCCGATGTCTATTTCGTTATTGATATTGAGGAAGATCAAGAAATACTTTTTGGAAATGATCCGACTCCTGAAGAAATCGTATGGATAGGACCGACTACTCCGCTGAGAGAACTGGCGGAGGCCTCAGGAATTAAAAACATAAAACCTTTAAGCGAACTTGCAGATTATCTTGCCAAAGCGTCTCGGAAAAATCAAGTTCATTTTCTACCTCCATATAGAGGAGAGACTAGCGTAACGCTACACAAGCTTCTTGGTCTGTCGATAGCCGAGGTAAGTACCAAACATTCGATTGCCTTGATAAAGGCCGTTGTAAAACAACGAGAAATTAAGGAATCAGTGGAGGTAGAGCAATTACATGAGGCTGTAAATATTACTGCAGCCATGCACACTTACGCTATCCAGAATGCGAGAGCAGGTAAAACAGAAAAACAAATTGCTGGCGATCTTCAAGCCATTGCCATAGGTGGCGGTGGAAATATATCTTTTCCAATCATACTTACAGCTAATGGACAATATCTGCATAACCATGCTTCTGAGAAGAAACTGGTTAACGGGGAGCTCGTGTTATGTGACTGCGGTGCAGAAACAGCAATGGGTTACGCCGGGGATATGACAAGAACTTTTCCTGTGGCAGAACAATTTACTGCCTTACAGAAAGAAGTATACAATATCGTTCTTGATGCTCATAATTCAGCCATTGCAGCTTTGAAGCCCGGTATAAGATTCTTGGACGTGCATTTATTGGCTTCCACTAGACTGGTTGAAGGCTTGAAAGGTTTAGGACTTGTCAAAGGAAATACAGAAGATGCGGTTGCTGCAGGAGCACATACATTGTTTTTCCAATGCGGTCTTGGGCATATGATGGGCTTAGATGTTCACGATATGGAAAACCTTGGAGAGCCCTATGTAGGATATACAGATACCTTAAAGAAAAGTGATGTCTTCGGATTGAGGTCACTACGATTAGGAAAAGAGCTCAAAGAAGGTTTTGTAATTACTGTAGAACCGGGTTTGTATTTCAATCCTTATTTGATAGATGCGTGGAAAGCAGAGCAAAAATTGAGTGAATTTATCAATTATAAGGAAGTAGAGAAATTTAAAAATTTTGGTGGAATACGCATAGAAGAAGACTTCCTGATTACTTCAACTTCTAGTCAATTATTAGGTGGACCATTGGCTAAAACAGTCTCAGATGTTGAGGAATTAATAAACGCTTCTAAATAATAGTAACCCTAAAGAAGATATCATTGTAATATGCATGTATATAAATTAAAAAGTCTTTTCTGTGTTTTTCTTCTTAGCTGTTTTATGGTACAGTCGCAAGAGGAGCTTAGCTTGGAGGCTATTTTCAATTCATCCCGATACCGTAGTGAATATCAAAGTCCGGTTTTTTGGATCTCAAAAGGGGATGCTTATATCACCATTGCAACCAGTGCCAATGGAGAAAAACAGCTTATAAAGCATAAAAGTAAAAACGACGACACAAGTGTTTTTTTATCATCCGAGGCACTTACACCATCGGGAGCGACAAGAGCCATAGATGTTGAGGCTTTCAGCTTGAGTGATGACCAGACAAAGGTGTTGATTTTTACAAACTCAAGTAAAGTCTGGCGCTCGAATACCAAAGGGGATTATTGGGTATACGATTTTAAGCAATCAAAGCTCAGCCAGATAGGAAAAGAATTCCCCGCATCATCCTTAATGTTCGCAAAATTCTCAAGTGATAATCTCAAGGTGGCCTATGTTCATGATTTTGATGTCTACACAGAAAACTTAAGCACTGGAGAAATACAGCAGCTGACTGTCGACGGAAGTACTACCCATATCAATGGAACCTTTGATTGGGTGTATGAGGAAGAATTCGGGATGCGAGATGGATTTTCCTGGAGTCCCGACGATCAGCGTATTGCATTTTGGCAATTAGATGCTTCTCATACAGGGACTTTCTATATGATCAATAACACGGATTCTGTGTATTCAAAGCCGATTCCAATTCAGTACCCAAAGGTTGGGCAGCCACCTTCCAAAACTAAGGTTGGCATCATAAACATCACAGATGGCGCCATACATTGGATACCGGTCCCAGGGGATCCAGTACAGCATTATCTTCCAGGGATGCAATGGGTTAATGAAGATTTACTACTGATCCAACAGCTCAATAGAAAACAAAATCAACTTATCGTTTACAGTTATCAGGTGGATTCCGGTAAGCTCGAAAAAGTGTATACTGAAAAGCACAGTGCATGGGTGGATTTGAGGTATCCTGATGCGTCCTCCAACCAATGGGATGGGAATGATTTATTATTGACAGATTCCAATAGCGCATTTTTAAGAATGACAGAAACCGGGGATTGGCGCCATGTATATAAGATCAATATTGTCACAGGAGAGAAAACCTTATTGACGCCTGGCGATTACGATGTGGCTACTATATATGCGCTCTCGGATCGTGACTTGTACTTCAGCGCATCCCCAAATAACGCAACACAACGCTATTTGTACAGTGTGCCGTTAAGTGGAAAAGGGAAATTAAAAAGGATAACACCTGAGAGTTTCCGTGGAATCAATACTTATAAAATTTCACCAAATGGGAAATATGCGATTCATAAGCATACCAATACTGAAACACCAACCACATCGCGACTTGTACGTTTACCAGGACACCAGTCGGTTACAACATTGGTTTCCAATGAACACCTGAAAGGGGAGTTGGCAAAATTACAATTACCAACGACTTCATTTTTTAAAGTAACCACAAGTGAAGGTATACAAGTCGATGGACGAATCACTAAGCCAGTAAATTTTGATCCAGCTAAAAAGTATCCGATAGTGTTTAACGTTTATGGAGAACCATGGGGACAATTGGCTACTGATAGTTGGATTGGGATGTTTGATGTTTACTTGGCAAGCAAAGGCTTTGTTATCATAAAAATGGATAACAGAGGGACGCCATCTCTAAAAGGGAGTGACTGGAGAAAATCGATCTATAAAAAAGTAGGGGTGATCAATACCAGAGATCAGGCTCTTGCTGCAGAAGAGGTGCTGGAGTGGCCTTTTGTCGATAAGGAAAGGATTTCCGTGTGGGGTTGGAGCGGTGGAGGCTCAATGACCCTTAACCTGATGTTTAAATATCCAGAACTTTATCAAACTGGAATTTCAATAGCTCCGGTTTCAAACCAGTTATTGTACAATAACGTCTATCAGGAACGCTATATGGGGCTTTCTAAGGATAACATGGAGGATTATATAGCGGGTTCACCAGCGACCTATGCTGAAAACTTGCAGGGTGATCTTCTTTTAATTCATGGTACAGGAGACGATAATGTTCATTATCAGAACGCTGAGCACCTCATCAATGAATTAATCCGCAGCAACAAACAATTCGACATGATGTCTTACCCGAATCGTTCTCACGGTATTTACGAGGGAAAAAACACCTCTCTACATCTTTACACACTGATTTCTAATTATCTGTTAGAACATAACAAATAATAGCTAGAATAACAGTGTTGTTTTTACTAGAAAACCGAGGTTTAACCTCGGTTTTTGAATTTTGAGGTCTATGCCTTTGGTGAATTCCATCCAAAAAATAGATTCAATATGCCATTTTTCTTTACTTTTACCAGTAGATATGTCAACTGAAAAACGTTTAAACTCGGCCTTTAAGAACGCAACCAATATCCCTTTTGATGAGAACTCAAAATTTATAATTTTCAGTGATTGTCACAGAGGCGATAATAGTTTTGCCGATGATTTTGCCAACAATAGGAATACCTATTTTCACGCCCTTAAGGAATACCTTAAAGAGGGTTTTACCTATATTGAACTTGGTGATGGAAACGAACTCTGGGAGAACATACATTTTAAAAGCATATTTGAGTCTCATAAAAACGTATTTCTACTGCTGAAGGAATTTTATGATGATAACCGCCTTCATATGTTGTACGGCAATCATGACATGATTTATACCAGTCAAGAAATCACCAAAAAGCATTATGATAGTTGGAAGGATCCCAACACCCTAGAGCAAGTTCCGCTTATGCCGGGGCTTAAATATCACGAGGCCTTAGTACTTAAAGAGACTACGACAGGCCAAGAAATATTTTTGACTCACGGTCATCAAGCTGATTGGTGGAATCATCGTTTTTGGCGACTCAGCAGGTTTATGGTTCGGGTATTGTGGAGACCCTTGCAGGTTGTAGGTATTTCAGATCCTACAAGTCCTGCAAAGAATCACAAAGAATTAATGAGAGTCGAGAGACGAATCAAAAAATGGATGCTCAAAAACAGTTGGATAATGACCATTACCGGACATACCCATCGACCAAGATTCCCGGAGCCTGGAGAAATCCCCTTTTTTAACGATGGAAGCTGTGTTTTCCCTAGAAGTATCACAGGGATTGAGATCCAAAAAGGAAGCATTTGTCTGGTGAAATGGTATGTAGATACTACCGATCAAGGTTTTCTTCAAGTCGTTCGTAGCGTTTTGGAAGGACCTAGGAAATTGAGCGCTTACCAACAGTAAGGATACAGTTTGTAGCCTAAAACTTGTCTAACCGAGCTCTCCATATGTCGTAAATTAATCATGTGAATGAGTTTTCTAATCTGATGATATTTCTTGTTATAAGTAATGGAGTGAGCCCATAGCCTTAACAAAAACAGAATATTTTCGGGCAAATTACCGAAATATTGGTAAATTGCTTAAGGAAACAAATAGCCCATAAGGCGTCCTTAATGAACATTTTAAACGTATATGTTGAAGATGTAAATTTCTGAGGACTTAATATAACACGGGGGTTTAGTGAAAACATTAGCCTACATTTGATTTTATAAGCTTTAGATACCTATCATGTTTGAAACCGTATAGTGATGAGAAAAATAGTACTTTTTATAGGAGTTGTTACACTTTTTGTTGGATGTAAAGGAATTGCGGTAAGCAGTAGCCAAGGTGTATCCGACTTAGAAAGACAAACCGTAAAATACCTAGCTTTAGGAGATAGTTATACCCAAGGTGAAAGTGTATGTGAATCCTGTAGTTTTCCTATGCAACTCATGGAGCGTATTGCCAAGGATGCTAAAGTAAAAGTGATCACTGAGGTCGTGGCTGAAACAGGTTGGACAAGTTCCGATCTCATCAGTGGACTACGTACGAAAAATCTCAGAAACGATTATGATCTTGTAACCCTACTAATAGGGGTGAATAACCAATATCAACATAAAGATATATCAGCATATGAAATGGATCTATCCAGTCTGTTGCTTAAGGCAGTACAGTACGCTGGTGGTGATAGGAATAAGGTGATTCTAGTTTCTATACCTGATTATGCCTATACGCCCAAGGGACAAAGTAGTGCAGATCCAGCAAGTATTAGTTCAGCTATAAATGAGTACAACGGTATTGCTAAAAAATTAGCTAATGCTAATGGGATAGCCTTTGTCAATATCACCGATATCAGCAGGCAAGGATTAACCAATACAGATCTGATTGCTGAGGATCAACTCCACCCTTCGGCTACTGCCTATAGTAGCTTTGTTTCAGAAATTCTGTTTGAAATTAAGATAAAGCAATTGTTTTAAATCGCTAAACTTCTGGAGCTAATTCCACCTCAAGACCATCGATGTCTTCAGTCATTTGGATTTGGCAGCCTAAGCGCGAATTATCCTTAACGTTAAATGCCTCAGCAAGCATAAGATCCTCATCATAACCCATTTCAGGTAATTGATGATCAGAAGTCACATAGCATTGACAAGAAGCGCACATTGCCATACCTCCGCACACGCCAATTGTCCCCTCTGGGGCCAATTCATAGGAGCGTACAACCTCCATTAAATTCATGGCCATATCAGTGGGCGCCTCTACCTGGTGTACTACACCGTCTCTATCTTTTATCTTTATCGTAATATCAGACATTCGTTGGAATTTTGAGCGGTAAAATTAATTAAAACTTTTTGTAGTCTACTAATTTACTAGAGAATAATTTTCAATCCTATAGGTCGACTTTTAATTAATGGATTTTACCACTGCTTTTTCAGCTTCCTTTCTACTTCCATCAAAGCCATCCACGCCACTTACAGTAGTATATTTTAAGATGTATTTTTTGTCTGGAAATATACGTTGGTAGGCACTCTGACACATCAGTGTTGCCTCGTGGAATCCACATAGAATCAGCTTCAATTTACCAGGATAGGTGTTCACATCTCCTATGGCATAGATTCCTGGAATATTAGTTTGATAATCCAAGGCGTTATTTACCTTGATAGCATTCTTTTCAATTTCTAATCCCCAGTTTGCAATAGGACCAAGCTTTGGAGATAAACCAAATAGAGGGATAAAGTGATCCACTTCCAAGTCGAAGGTTTCATCGCCTTGTTTGATTTGAATGGCGTCTAGGGAAGTCTCCCCTTTTAATCCGGTTACTTCCGCGGGAGTGATAAGTCTAATTTTACCTAGCTTTTTAAGCTCCTCTACCTTTTCTACGGAATCCAAAGCTCCTCTAAACTCATTTCTTCGATGAATCAACGAAACTTCTTCAGCGACATCTGTTAGGTAAATGGCCCAGTCCAGCGCAGAATCTCCACCACCGGCAATGGCTACTTTTTTATCTCTGTACAATTCAGGATCGCGAATAATATATTCAATCCCGTGATCCTCAAAATCTGTTATATTTTCAAGCTGTGGTTTTCGAGGCTCAAAACTTCCGAGTCCACCTGCAATTGCTACCACAGGAGCTTGGTGTTTTGTACCCTTATTCGTTGTAACGATAAAGCTGTCGTCTTCTTGTTTTTCGATAGTCTCTGCTCTTTCACCAAGGGTGAAACCCGGTTCAAAAGCCTCTATTTGTTTCATTAGATTGTTGACCAAATCTCCAGCTAAGACCTCCGGATAGGCCGGGATATCATAGATAGGTTTTTTTGGGTAAATCTCAACACACTGGCCACCAGGTTGCGGTAAAGCATCGATCAGGTGACATTTTAGTTTTAAAAGACCAGCCTCAAATACGGCAAATAATCCAGTAGGGCCGGCTCCAATGATAAGTATATCTGTTTTAATCATGAAAGCAATCTTTGTTCAGGGTTGTAAATCCTGCGCTATTACACTATTTCTATTTAATTCTAGCTGTAATATGCGATTTCCTGCCCAAAATGAAATTTCTTGGGAATAGAGCGAATCTAAACTTGGAATCTAGGACAATTCAAATGCATTGAATAACCCCAATTCAATTACAGCTGGTGTGTTTTAATCAATATTAATGACCCTTTCTATTTGAGGGGCGTATTTCTTAATCGTCATCTCGACACCAGTTTTAAGGGTCATTTGATTGACACTACAGTCAACGCAAGCCCCTTCAAGTTTGACCTTAACAAATTTATTGTCATCAATGGACACGAGGCTGATATTCCCTCCATCACTTTCTAAGAAAGGTCTGATTTCTGCCAGTGCCTTTTCCACATTTAATTTGATTTCTTCGGATGTCATCTTTTTAAACTGATTAATTTTTAACGGCCGAACAACCTGCCATGGTTGTTATTTTTATGGCTTCTGTAGCAGGTAGGCTGTCATTTCTTCTTACTACCTCTTGTACTATATTTTGAGTCAATACTGTAAACGCATCGTCAAATGGCGTGTCATTTTGTAGTGCTGCAGGTCTCCCTGTATCACCAGCTTCGCGAATACTTTGAACCAGTGGTATTTCTCCTAAAAACGGTACCTGTAAGTCTGTTGCTAAGTTCTTGGCTCCTTCTTTACCAAAGATGTAATACTTGTTGTCAGGTAATTCGTCTGGCGTAAAATACGCCATATTCTCTATAATCCCCAATACAGGAACATTAATGCTCTCTTGTTGGAACATGGCCACTCCCTTTTTAGCATCTGCCAAGGCTACATGCTGAGGTGTGCTAACAACTACTGCTCCTGTGATAGGCAAGGATTGCATAATGCTCAGGTGAATATCACCTGTTCCGGGAGGTAAATCCAAAACTAGAAAGTCCAATTCCCCCCAAGCTGCATCAAAGATCATTTGATTTAATGCTTTTGAAGCCATCGGTCCACGCCATATTACAGCCTGATTCGGTTGGGTGAAAAACCCGATAGAAAGAATTTTTACGCCGTAATTTTCAACCGGCTTCATTTTGGATCTGCCATCAACATTAACTGCCATTGGTTTTTCGTTCGCCACGTCAAACATTATTGGGGCAGAAGGTCCGTAAATATCAGCATCCAGCAGACCAACTTTAAATCCCATTTTTGCTAAGGTTACAGCTAAGTTAGAAGTAACGGTAGACTTACCGACTCCTCCTTTTCCGGAAGCAACTGCAATAATGTTTTTGATTCCTGGAATTTCCTTACCTTTAATCTGAGGCTTTTCTTGAACCTCTACCTTAATATTGACTTTTACTTTGGCCTTTTGGTATACTTTATCGTGAATGGTCTTTAAGATTTCAACCTCTGTTTTCTTTTTGGCCTGAAGGCTAGGATTGTTGATGGTAATATCGACAACCACTTCATCCCCAAAAACCATGACATTGGTTACAGCACCACTTTCAATCATGTTTTTACCTTCTCCCGGGGCGGATATAGTTTCTAAAGCTTGTAAAACTTCTGTCTTGTTAATTTTCATGTACTTATAATTCAGCAATTTTTATTCTAAAGCGATGAGTTAAAAGCGAACCTCTATGGAAATTCAATTTGGAAATGGTGTATTTTAATGAATATGTAGAATTCCTTTTTTAAACTCATTCTAAATTACAAAGATACACATTAAATATTATTTGGGGAGTAATTGTAGATTAATTGTACAGGCTTAGAATGAAAGGCAAATTACTGTTTTAGGAGATCAAAATTGATGAAATATTACCTAAAAAATTCTATTTTTTGGAACTGCTTATCACTATATAATCGATCACAATAACCAGTAAATCAAAATGGTGTGTTTTTAATGGGTAAATTAGGACAACCTAGCTTGAATACCCCTAGCATGTATTGTGCTAATCTTTTTAAAGTAATTCCTTAGAAGGATCCCAAAGGTAGTTTCCTAGATTTTGGATTTGGTTGTCCTTTACTGGTATGCCTTCGCTTTCCAGAAGTTGTTGCATTAGGTTGGTGCCCTGAAAATGATGTTTTCCGGTCAGTATTCCTTTTTGGTTTACTACGCGATGTGCCGGAACATCCTCCTTAACGCTACTTCCATTTAGCGCCCATCCTACCATGCGCGCACTTTTCGCAGTGCCTAAATATTTTGCAATTGCACCATAGGTAGTCACCCGACCATAAGGGATGCTTCTTGCTACTTCATAAACGCGTTGAAAAAAGTTTTGTTCCATATGCTGGTGAAATTACAAAGTTCCTTTGGGATTTTGAAACTTAATATGTGATATAAAACAGACGAATTAAAGTGATAATCAATAACAAGCCCATCAAACCGCTTAAGATATAATCAGAATACCTGGAAAAATTATTGGTCTTACTCTCGAGTTTGTCAAAATAAAACACATACATATAAAGCATGGCGAAGGTGCCTACACCGGATGCTATCACAAACACTAAGATGTCCCACAGCTGAAATTTAATCCAGCCTGATACGTTCCAAGCAGCGTTCATCCCACAGAAGTAGGCGATTGGGAGTACATTTAAAGCTGCGATAAGCATGCCTTTAAAAAAGGTGCGAACTCTATTGCTTTCAATAGTCATCTCTCTAACCTTATGCTTGTGTTTATGCTTGTTCTTTTTGGCAAGTATGAAGAAGTATATCGCGAAAAATGCAAAAACCACCAAGGCAATTTTTAGGAGTAAATCTATTACAAAGGGATTTTTATAGAGATATTTTGAGATGAGAACCCCTAAATATGCCTGTAAGGATACCACTATAGAGGCGCCTATCGCAAATACAATACCATTGGTTTTACCTTTCTTTGCGCTGGTCTTTGCAGCCGTGATATTGACTAGTCCTGGAAAGACAATTGCCATTGAGGAAGCTGAAAAAGTAGCGAAGAAGAGTATAATTAAATGCGACATTCTTTCGGTTTAAACTTTAGGTATGTAATCGGCTTATGTTGTTCAAGATACTGTTTTTCGTAGAATGTTTGTATAGAAGTGGCTTCTTTTGGGCTTCCTTCGTTGCGATAAATGTGGTGATTAGCATAGCAAATCTCCCAATTGAGTCCATGTAATAAGCCAAGGGTATAACCGTGCATAAACTCACTATCCGTCTTAAGATGGATAAAACCATCGTCGTGTAGTATTTTTTTATATCGGTTTAAAAACTCCAGGTTGGTAAGTCTGTGTTTGGTGCGTTTAAACTTGATTTGTGGATCAGGGAAGGTAATCCAGATTTCAAGAATCTCTTCGGCTCCAAAAAGATATTCTACAAGTTCTATTTGCGATCTGATAAAGGCGACATTGTTCAGGTTTTCTTCTACGGCGGTTTTAGCACCCCTCCAAAATCGTGCACCTTTGATATCTACGCCGATGTAGTTTATGTTTGGATTATTTTTAGCCAGAGCTACGGTGTATTCACCTTTCCCACAACCCAGCTCCAAAATAATCGGGTTGTCATTGTGAAAGAAGTTTTTATTCCAATGTCCTTTTAATGCAAAATCCCCATTGACCAAATCCTCTCGACTGGGTTGGATAACGTTAGAAAATGTTTCATTTTCTCTAAATCGCTTTAACTTGTTTTTACTTCCCACTACAATTATTTAATTATTTGGCAAAATTAAGGAAATCTTTCACAGTGAAAAATTTTGTTCTTTTGAAGTTATGGATAATAGAAAACGAATTCTAGTTGCACCCTTAAATTGGGGCTTAGGCCATGCCACACGATGCATACCCATTATAAGGGGGCTTTTGGATCATGGTTTAGAGCCTATCATTGCTTCCGACGGCGATGCTCTTGCCTTGTTGAAAAAGGAATTTCCTCAGCTGCGCTTTGTTGAATTTCCATCCTACAAAATTCAATATGCAGAAAAAGCAAGGTATTTTAAGCTAAAGATGCTGTGGGATACGCCTAAAATATTAAAAGCCATAACTGCAGAGAACCGTCAAACCAAAAAATTAGTAGAAAGCTTGGGTATCTGTGGTATTATATCTGATAATCGTTTGGGTGTGTCATGCAAAAAGGTGCCTTCTGTATTTATCACCCATCAATTAAATGTGCTTACCGGTACGACCACTTGGTTTAGTTCTAAAGTCCATCAAAAAGTCATCAAAAAGTTTGATGAGTGTTGGGTGCCGGATGTAAAAGGAAATCCAAACTTAAGTGGCCGATTAGGGCATTTAGCTAAGGAAGATCTTAAAGTAAAATACATTGGAGCCTTGAGTCGATTAAATACATTGGATCACGAAAAAATATATGATTTAATGGTATTGATCTCTGGTCCAGAACCCCAAAGATCTATGCTGGAGTCTAAATTATTGGAACAGCTCACTAGCTACACCGGTGAGGTCATTTTCATCAAGGGCAAGATAGAAGCCGAGCAAGAAATCACACAAAAAAACAATATCCTCGTTTATAATTATATGAACACTATGCAGCTTGAAAAGGCCTTTAATCAAAGTAAACTGGTACTGTCACGCTCTGGATATACAACAGTCTTAGACTTGGCAAAACTGGGTAAGCGCGCTTTTTTTATACCAACTCCCGGACAGTATGAGCAAGAATATCTAGCGGAGCGATTGGAACAAGAAAACCTGGTGCCTTATTGTAAACAAGAGCAGTTCGAACTTAAAATGTTGGAACGTGTCTCAGACTTTAAAGGCCTAAGTGCCGTAGATTCTGAATTAGACCTTAGTACTTTCTTTGGTCTTTTCCAGGGTAAATGAAAACTCTGAACCAACACCAAACACACTTTCCACATAGATCTTCTCCTTATGCGCCTCTATAATGTGTTTTACAATGGCCAGACCAAGACCTGAGCCTCCTTCTTTTCGGCTCCCGCTTTTATCTACTCGGTAAAAGCGTTCAAATAACCTCGGAATGTATTGATTTTCTATTCCCTCTCCATTGTCTGTAACACGAACAATGATTTTATTCTTGACCAGATCCTCTATACTAACCTCCGTTGTACTTGATTCTTTGGAGTACTTTATAGAGTTTACCACAAGATTAGATACGACCTGTTGTATGCGTTCCCGGTCCGCATAAACCATTATAGGATTCTTGTATACGGTATCAAAAGTCAGCGTGATGTCTTTTTTATGTGCCTTCATCTCCATCATGTCAAAGACACCCTGTATCAACTCAATAATATCAAAGTTTTCCAACTCCAAATTTAAATCCCCTGCTTCTAGGCGCGTAATCATATCCAGATCTCTCACTATATATATGAGCCGTTCAACACCTTTACTCGCCCTAGTTAAATATTTTTTTCGAATATGTTTATCCTCCATGGCGCCGTCCAAAAGGGTTAGAATGTAGCCCTGTACGGTAAAGAGCGGCGTTTTGAGTTCATGGGATATATTTCCTAAAAACTCCTTGCGATACCCTTCACGAATCTTAAGGGTTTCAATTTCAACCTTTTTATTGTTAGCGAATTTCTCGATCTCCTCTGTCAGGGTCTGCATATTCGTAGTCACCGGTTGATCCTGGAATGAAGTAGATTCTAATAAAGACACATCGTCGTAAATCTTTTTAACTCCTCGGTATATAAAGCGCTCCACTCTGTATTGGAGTACAATAAAAGAGAGGATGAATAGACAGACCACAATTGTGAAAATTAACCAAAACCCGTTTAAATTCAGGTAGTGTAAAAGCAGTAACATGCATAAAACACAAAATGAAATAATGCCTGAGGAACGCAGTGCAAAGCGGTATGACTTTTTTAATTTGGTTTTCAAAGATGCTGTTTAAGCTTTTTATTTAATGTTATTTCAGAGCCAACTCTATATTTTGTTCGTCGTATATATCGCTGGCTATAAGACAAACTTATAACCCACTCCTTTGACGGTTTTAAAATGGTCATCTCCGATCTTTTCTCTTAATTTTCTGATATGTACATCGATGGTTCTCCCTCCAACAATCACTTCATTTCCCCATACCTTATCTAATATTTCGTCCCTTTTAAAAACTTTTCCGGGACGACTAGCTAATAAGGAAAGCAATTCAAACTCCTTTCGCGGAAGTATTAATTCTTTACCGGACTGTACGATTTTGTACTCGTCTCTATTGATGGTAATGTTTCCAACGTGTACTATGCTTTCTGCTGGGCCTTCCTCATCTTTAAGTCGTCGAAGCAGGGCTTTGACCTTGCTGATGAGTAATTTCGGTTTAATCGGCTTGGTGATGTAATCATCTGCACCTGCATCAAACCCAGCTACTTGAGAATAATCTTCTCCTCTGGCTGTTAAAAAGGTAATAATGGTGTCTTTTAATTCTGGCGATTTGCGAATATGTTCACAAGTTTCAATACCATCCATCTCAGGCATCATAACATCTAGAATAATTAGATGTGGTCTTTCCTTTTTTGCTTTAGCGATGGCTTCATTTCCATTTTTCGCAGTGGTCACATTGTATCCTTCTGAGGATAAGTTGTACCCAACGATTTCCAGAATATCCGGCTCATCATCTACTAAGAGGATCTTAATTTCTCTTTTTTTCATTGCAATATTATTATTTGATTAAAACAGTAATATACAGTTTATAGCTGCTATCTAACCCAAAGATTTTAAAACATTTAAAAAACTATGACTTCGATTATTACAGCCCAAAAGTAAAGATAATATTAAATAATTAAAGCACTTAACATTCATTTAATATGATAACCAAATGGTAACATAACGCTTGTTGATCTTTAACTCGAAGGTAACTTTAAAGTTGGATAACCCTCGTTTATTTGCAACGGAATTAAAATTAAAAAATGAGGCATTTATTTACAGTTGTATTACTGTTCACATGCGCCCTTATAAGCGCACAGGAAACTACTGGATCAGTAGTTGGTATAATCTCGGACAAAGAGATGAATAATGGTCCACTGCCGTTTGCTAATGTGCAAATTAAAGGCACATCAAAAGGAACTACTACAGATATAGACGGCTTGTATGAAATCAGCACCGTTGAACCGGGCACCTATACCATTGTTATTAGTTTTATCGGTTATGAAACCCTTGAGGTTCCAAATATCAAAGTAGAAGCCGGCAAAGTAACTGAGCTCAACACTGGAATCGGAGCAGGCAGCGTAAGTCTAGATGAAGTAGTAGTAACAACTACTGTTAGAAGGGATTCTCAAGTGGCTCTCCTTTTGGAACAGAAAAGAGCTATTGAGATTAAGGAAAGTATAGGAGCCCAACAATTATCTAAATTGGGGGTATCGGATGTTGCCACGGCAACAACTAAAATTTCCGGGGTAACCAGCAGTGAAGCTTCTGGAGATTTATTTGTTCGAGGACTTGGGGATAGATATTTGCACACAACCTTAAACGGGATGCCAATCCCATCAGATGATGTTGAACGTAAGAATATCGATTTAAGTTTGTTTCCTACAAGTATAATCCAAAACGTTGGAATTAGTAAAACCTATTCGACAGACCAGTCTGCAGACCAGTCTTCGGGTAATATAGATGTTTCTTCCAGAGAACTAGTGGGAGATTCTGAATTGAGTTTAGGAGTCAAGGGAGGTGTAAATACCAATGTCACTAAAAGTGGGGTTTTTGACAACTTTAGGGCAACAGCTAACAAAGGAGATGTAGTTTTAGGGGTTTACACTGAATCCGGAGCTTCAGAAGGATCAATTATAGGACAAAGTTGGGATACTGAAAAAGTAAATGCTCCTGTTGATTACCAATACACACTTACTGCAGGAAAAAGAATAGGAGAAAAGCTCAAGGTTCTTTTTACTGGATATCAATCTTCAAAACACAACTACAGAGAAGGCTTGTTTAGACAATACGACTCAAATTTCATTGATGATTCAATTACGGATGCAACCACTTATTCCAAGACTATTAATACAACCGGGTTATTAGACGTTAATTATAGTCTAAACACCAAGCATAAGTTGAAATTCAATAGTTTATTTATTAATAAACTTAACGATGCAGTGTTTGAGGGAGGACGCAATGGTGAGGCGTCAATTTTTGAAGAAACAGCTCCGGCTGAAGGCTTATCTCAGTTTATTCGAGATCAGAACATTATACAAACAAATTTGTGGGTTAATCAACTCTTTGGCACACACCAATTGACTGAGAATAATACTCTTGATTGGGGGGTTGGATACAATTTGGTCAATGCCGATCAACCAAATCGTATACGAAATGAGCTAAATGTCGATATGCAGGACAGCTTTGTTCAGTTGGGAAGAACTGGTGGGTTCCAACAAAGAAAATCCAAACAGGAGATTGATGACAACGAGATTAATGCCATAATTAAAGATGCTATTTACTTTTCTAGAGAGGAAGGGAATACACAGAGTCTAAGTTTTGGTGCGAGTTACAGGAACAAGAAGCGTGACTTTTATTCAAAGTTTTACGGAGTATATGAACGTGTTAAAAATGTAGTACACCCTACTTCGGTAGATGAGATGTCCAGTATTTTTACTTATGATAATTTTGAAAGAGGTCATTTGATATACAATGAACTACAAGCGGATACCTATGAAGGAGAATTAGAATCTATAGCTGGTTTTGCGAACTTTAATATCGAGGTGGATAACCTCAATGTTAATCTAGGAGTAAGGTATCAGAATGATAAGTTAAATGTGGCATATAATGTCGGGAATATTCCAGGAAGGCTAGGAGAATCTTATAATTTGTATGATAATTTTTATCCGAGCTTAAACTTAAAATACAGCTTAGGAGAGAAGCACAGTCTTCGTTTTGCAACTAGTAGAACCATTACGTTACCTGAATTTAAGGAAATAGCGCCGTTTGAGTATGTGTCTCCTACAGGACAGGTGACTAGAGGGAATCCTGATATAATGGCATCCACAAATTATAATTATGATTTAAAGTGGGAATTCTTTCCTTCCAGGACCCAACTGATTTCATTAACCGGATTTTACAAACAGATTAATGATCCAATAAACAAAGTTTTGGACAGAGGATCAGCTGGAGTGTTTTCTTATTTTAATTCTGCTGAACGGGCTAATGTTTATGGGTTGGAATTTGAAACCAGACTTAATCTGATTAAACCTGAGGAAGGTCAGGGGTATGGCTTGGATCTCAATCTTAATGCTACCAGAATGTGGCATAATCAGGATCTTAAAGAAATATACAATGAGGATGGGAATTTTGTAAGAACCTTTAGATATAAAGGAATAACGGAGACCAAGTTACAAGGGGCTTCAGATTGGATTTTTAACGGAAGTCTTAATTTCTCAACGAATTCAGAGAATCCTTTTGATGTAGCTTTAATCGCAAGTTATGCTTCGGATAAGGTGTATGCCCTTGGCGCTCCAACTATTCAGACCCAAAGCGAGACTTACTATAACGATGCTATTATAGAGCAGGGTTTTTTATTGCTTGATGCCGTAATAAGTAAACAGTTCAATAAGCATTGGGGGCTTAGATTAACCGGACAGAATTTATTGAATCCTGAAATAAAAAGAACTCAAAAAATTAGACCTAGTACAACTGGCATTGAAACCGAGGAGGTTATCAGTTCGTACTCTAACGGGGCTGTTTTAAGTCTCGGTATTAATTATACTTTTTAAAAACTGAAACTCTTAAATTAATTTTTAATATTTAGCAATCATGAAAAAATCATTAATTAAATTATCACTATTTCTTACTGTGGTTTGTGCGCTTATCATAACTACTTCCTGTAGTAGCGATGATGACTCGGGGGTAACTCCACCACCTTCATCTAATAACGCCCTTGTTGGTACTATAGATGAAGACCTTACCTTGGATCCGACTGTTCAATATACAGTAGCAGGGGAGTTCTTTGTAACCGGGGGAGCTACTTTAACCATTCCTGCTGGAACAAAAATCGTTTCTGAGACTGGAACAGATCATTATATAGCTATTGACAGAGGGGCTAAAATTGATGTCCAGGGAACTGCAGCAAATCCTGTTACGATGACTTCTGTTAATGAAACTCCAGGAGATTGGGGAGGTTTAGTTATTTTAGGAGATGCGACTACTACAGCAGGATTAGATGTTATTGCTGAGGTCGGTGGTTTTGTATACGGGGGAACTAACGATACTGATAATTCTGGTTCTATCAAGTATCTTATTATTAATTACGCCGGGGCACAGATCAAGCCTGAATCTCAATACAATGGTCTTACACTTTATTCAGTAGGTTCAGGAACTACCATAGATAATGTAGCAATCCTTAATGGTACTGATGACGGGGTTGAATTTTTCGGAGGTACTGTGTCAGCAACAAACTTATATTTAGAAAACAATGAGGATGATGCAGTTGACTGGACAGAAGGTTGGAATGGAACGGTAGAAAACACATATGTGTTGCATGCTATTGAAGGATTTTCAACTGCTATCGAAGCCGACGGTGATAATAACAATCCTCAAATTATCAATTTCACTGCAGTATCAACTACCGGTGGAACAGCTTTACAGTTTAAAAAGCAGTCCGGTGCTACTATTACTGGATTATCTTTAATCGGGTATACAACTTCTATAGATAGACCAGATGATAGTGCTTTGACTAATATTCAAATAGAAGGTGCTGATGCTGATCCTTATTCGAGTTATACAACTGAAGCCTCTGTGGATGTAAGTGCATTTGCATGGGTTAAATCTGGTACAACGATTTCGGAAGATGTATTACAGGGTGTATTAGAATCAGAGGTTACTTTGGATGCATCTGTATCATATAAATTAAATTCATCTTTTATTGTAAAAGATGGTGGTAAATTAATTATCCCTGCTGGTACTAAAATTACAGCTGCCTCCGGTGGAACTTCAGTTTATATTGCAGTACTTAAAGGCGGACAAATTGATATTCAGGGAACTCCTGAAAACCCTGTTGTCATGGCTTCGGAAACGGCTCAACCTGGAGATTGGGGTGGTTTGACCATCTGTGGTAATGCAACCACTACTGAAGGCGTTGACGCAATTGCAGAAATTGGAGGATTTGTTTACGGAGGAACTGACGATACCGATAGTTCTGGTAGCATAACTAACTTGGTTATTATTGGGACGGGAGCTCAGATTAACTCAGAGTCTCAGTATAACGGAGTTTCTTTCTATGCTGTTGGTTCAGGTACAACTGTTGAAAATATAGCAGTTAAGAATGGTGCAGATGACGGGGTTGAATTCTTCGGAGGAACCGTTTCTGCTACTAATCTTTATTTGGAAAACAATGAAGATGATGCGGTTGACTGGACAGAAGGTTGGAATGGTACGGTTACCAATACATATGTTTCACATACTGTTGCAGGATTTTCTACTGCCCTTGAGGCTGATGGTATCAACAATGATCCTCAGTTGGTTAACTTTACGGCAATTTCAACAGTTGATGGTACGGCACTTCAATTCAAGAAGCAGTCCGGAGCTGGCATTACTAACCTATACTTGAGTGGTTATGCAACTCAGGTGGATATGGTTGATGGAGGAGCTCTTTCTAATGTACAAATAGATGGTGCTGTTGCTGATCCAGCTGGTGATTATACCGCTGGAACTCAGGTTGATATAACTGGGTGGTCTTGGATTAATGCTTCTTTATAATTCAAATCACCTCGAAGAAGGTTAATAACCAATAGATAATATATAGAAACCCCTATCTGACATTGTTCGGATAGGGGTTTTTATTTATTATTTCCTAACAATTAATTCATAAATGGGGTTCTTTTAGACAAGGATTTTTTTATAATTTCAAGTATTAAATCCTAAATCTTTAAATCATGAAAAAAATTACTTTATTGTTAATTATTCTTTGTACCACTAATGTTGCCGCACAGGTAACCGAAAAATACCATAGGGTAAAAAGGGTATACACAAATGGTTCTTCAATACAGGATTTTTGTTTAAATGGAACAACATCTACTTTAGATCGTAAATTGAATATTCTTATAGAAGACAGACTTCCAGTTGGAACAACATTTTATTACAACTTTGGAGAAGGAACTATGCTTTGGGCTGTTACATATTCACATGATACTAGTACCAGTGATCAAGACTATACAATAAATGGAGCTACGATAACTGTACAAGATATATGTACATATACTTATAAGTATCATCGGTTTTATTACCTAGGTAACACAGCCTTGCAGGCTCAACAGGAATATTGTAATATAGCAACTAATACTAATGATGCTAAAGTTGACATTTTAACACTCGAACCTTTAACATCTGATAGGGTTTATTATGTAGACAGAAGTTTAAATAGCTATCCACCAGGATATTATTATCTCAAATTTTCATATTATTATGATTCTTCTGATGAAGACGATATGTTGGAAGATACTTCTTCTATGTCTCCAGTTAGATTCCCGGATTCGGATAATGACGGGATTATTGATGCATGTGATAATAATGGGAAATACCATGTAATTAAATATAGAGGACAAACACAACAAGAAGCAGAGGCTTCAAAATGTAATAATGATACTGAGAATTCGGTGGGAGTTAACATTAATATTTCTCAAAAGCTTACAGTTGGTAGGATTTATAATATAGATAGAGGAACCGGAATTGGACATAGGTATTATGAAGTAACCTCTGCTCAAGATAATTCAAATCCATCAGCGCCAATAACTATAGATAATTCTAATATTGGTAGTTCATTTATAGCTGATTGCTCAGTATCAGAATTAGCAGATATTGAAATCACTAATTTAAGAATATTGCGCAATGGAAGTACTGAGATTTATAATTCTGATATTAATAGTACACCTACTTTAAGTTATAACAATAATTATGAATTTATATTTACTTTAGAAAATACGGGAGGTGAGGGAATTAATGTTAATTTAGCAAAGTTTTTTTCATACAACAGTACATTCGATAGCTATAATGACTATTTCATAGATGATGATGAAGTAAGTTCGATCTCGTCTGGAGGTCAAGCTACGCTTAGAACCTACGTTACTCCGGGTAATAACTATATAGGTCCTGCAAGCGTTTCAAATGGTCAAGGGTATTATTTTATTTTTTCAGTAGTTTTTGAAAGTAGCAACAATAGTGTCTATGAATATATAAATAGCATAGGAATTATTTATTCTACAAATACGTCCTCCAAAACATTTTTAAAATCATATCAACTTGAGGCATACGATTTTTCGGGGAACCAAGTTTCATCAGAAACAGTAAGAAGTAAAGAAGAGGAAGAAGAAGTAATACAAAGTTTGCCAGGAGGAAGTTATATTATCAAAGCAAATGATAAAACCTTTAAAATATCTAAGGATTAAATTATTTTGAATAGAATATAGGGACGGCCTTTTGTATAAAAACCTGACTGTTTTTTTTGTTTTCTAATTTCCCTATTTTTGCGCAGATAAAACGGATACATGGATTCCCAAGCTATTTTCAATATTCAATCGGCAAATGACTTCGAGGAAGTAGCTTTGGAGGTGTTTATACTTCAATATAAGAAAAATAAAACTTATCAGGAGTTTTGTAATCACCTTGGTAGAACACCTAAAGAAGTGACGGCTGTATCTGATATTCCATTTTTGCCTATCGAATTTTTTAAATCCCGAAAGATTGTTTGCTCTGCGGATGCCGAGGATATAATTTTTTCTAGCAGCGGTACCACGGGAAGCGTGACCAGTAAGCATTACGTCACTGATTTGGGGGTGTATAAGCAAAGTTTTAGACAAGGATTTACCCACTTCTACGACGACATCAAAGACTATACTGTTCTAGCCCTATTACCTTCTTATCTGGAGCGTACAGGCTCCTCATTGATCTATATGGCTAATGACATGATTGAGCAGTCAGGTGCAAAAGAAAGTGGCTTTTATCTGCACAACATTGATCAACTCGCCTACCAATTAAAGGAGTTGGATAATTCCGGCAAAAAAGTGCTGCTTATAGGGGTGTCTTTTGCCTTATTGGACCTCGTTGAAAAACATAAGTTCGATCTGAAAAATACCATAATCATGGAAACCGGTGGTATGAAAGGTAGACGAAAAGAGCTTATCCGAAATGAATTACATCAAATGCTTTGTCACGGTTTTGGAGTGGATAGTATTCACTCAGAATACGGAATGACCGAACTACTTTCACAGGCCTATTCAAAAGATGATGGTGTGTTTGGGTGCCCGCCATGGATGAAAATTCTCATTAGGGATCCTGAGGATCCTTTAAGTTTACTGCCTGCTGGTAAATCTGGAGGATTGAATATTGTCGATCTGGCCAATCTGAATTCCTGTTCGTTTATTGCAACCCAAGATTTGGGGAAACTTCACGGGGAGGGCTTTGAGGTTATCGGGCGCTTTGATCACTCTGATATCAGGGGTTGTAATTTAATGGTGCTTTAATTCAAGGTATTGTTACCTGGCTATAAGGATGTGATACGTAATGGTTGACACTTCAAAAAAACATTCTGTATATTTACATTAAGGAGCTTTTAGTAGGTTTTACAGCCTGTAAGGTATTAGTTGATGTTTCGTTAAAATAAATATCATTTTAATTAAAATTATCAATAATGCAGTAATGTTATCGGGATATTGCGGTGGATACGATAAAAAGCTTAATTTTGATTTCGCATTAAAGGATAAGGATAATGAGGCAAAAAATAACGCTAAAAGAAATATCGAGACGATTCAATGTTTCTATTTCTACAGTTTCCAAAGCGCTGAAAGACAGCCCGGAGATTAGTGAAAAAACAAAGGAGATTATACAGGCATTTGCCAAGGAGCATCATTACAAGCCAAATAATATTGCCTTGAGTTTGAAGAATCAAAAAACCAAGAATCTCGGAATTATCCTTCCGGAAATTGTGCATTATTTCTTCTCCTCGGTTATAACAGGAATTGAACGATTGGCTACCGAAAAGGGCTATAATGTTATCGTCTGTATTTCAAACGAATCCTTTGATAAAGAGGTGATCAATATGCAGATGTTAGCCAACGGAAGTATAGATGGTTTTATCATGTCGCTTTCAATGGGGACTGAAAACAAACAGGATTTCCACCATATTAAGGAGGTAATTAACCAGGGAATGCCGGTAGTGATGATTGACCGGGTAACGGATCAAGTGGAATGCGATAAGGTTATTATCGATGACTTCCAAGGCGCATACAATGCCGTTACCTATTTGATAGAGTCAGGTCGTAAAAACATTGCTTTAATCGGTATGCCTGATTATATGAGTGTTGGTAATTTACGAACTCAAGGATATCGTAAGGCACTGGAAGATCACGGAATCCCGGTGGATGATAATTTAATTGTCAAAGTAGAAGATCCTTATGGGGGATCAGAAGTCATTGAACAATTACTGGTAAACCATACCGTTGATGCCGTGTTCGGGGTCACTGAATTTTTTGCAGTTTCTGCGATGAAAATAGCCCAGAAAATGGGGAAATCTGCGCCTAAAGATATCTCCATAATTGGATTTACCGATGGTATAATCTCCATAAGCAGTAGCCCGTCACTTACTACTGTAAGTCAAGGTGGTGAAGAGATTGGGGAGAAGGCCGCAGATCTGTTGATCAAGCGCCTTGAGGATCCTGATTATGAAAACAGACCTTTTGTTACAGAAATCATCAAATCCAGTCTGGTAAAAAGAGAATCAACACTTTAAGACTACCAGCCAAAATCAGCCTTAAGTGCCTCCATGCGCTCAAGTGCCAAATCTTTGGTCGCAAAATCAATTTCACTCATACCGAAGGCTTTCTCATAGGTTCGAAGGGCCTTTTTGGGTTCGCCTAATTGCTCTAGGTATTCTGCTTCCCAGAAGAATCCCAGCATGGTGTTGGGGTATTCAGCTTTGGCAATTTTGCTCAACTCATGAATAGATTCTAAGTCCTCTTTCTTTTTAGACGCCGCATAGATGGCCATCATATCATTTAAACTCACCTGTTTTTTGAATCCAAACAAGGTTTCGATAGTGGTGTATTTATCGGTTAAGTATTCGATGACCGGACCGTTGTAGGCTAGTATTTCTTCCTTGTATTCTTTAACGCTGATCGGTTTGTAAACCTTAAAGAATTGATCCAATGCGACCGGGATTCCAAAAGAAGCAACGGAATAATGGTCGGCATTTTCAAAATTGCTGTAATAGTAGTGCAGTTGGTCGTTGTTGTATCCTTTAGATTGATTGTGAAAAACTTGAATGCGTTGTTGGTTTTCAAAATTATCTTCATTTGCAGTGGCCAAATAGTAGAATACCATTTGCTGGATTTCGCTTAATCGCTTAGGAACTTTACTTTCCATTAGAGGAGCAAAGGAAGGAGATAGTTCTATGTAAGCATTAAAAACGGGTGCTTTTTTAAATAAAAAGTAATTTGAAAAATTAGCCGTTACTCCATGTCCGACAATTGCTTTAAAGTTGGCTAAGTTGTAATTCTTATCCACCATAGGAATGAGCTCCATCGTGATGAATTCAAAGAACTTATTCCCTTTCTTGTCTGGAAATCCACTGTCTGGATTGAAATAACAATCCTCATATCTGCTGTCTGTTTGATCGATCCCTACAATGATGCATTGCGGCATTTTGTCTTTATGGGCATAGAATTTAGCGTTTCCGACAGTGATGTCAAACAAATAATCTGCGTCTAAAACTACGACAAGTGGGTAGATTTTTTCGGCGCTATAATCTTCTGGGACATAAAGCCGGATGTTTCTTTTCTCAGCGAGTTTAATAGACTCGATAGTGGTTGTGGTAACTTGAGCAACACTAAGGTAGGTGCATAGCAATAGGAAAATGCTTAGGAGGGCATTCTTTTTCATGATACATAAGATTTGGTATGGGAAAGATATGAAATTATTTGTTTTTATTTAATATCGGAAGGAAAAGAAATGATAGCGCTCCAAAGAGTACGACCATTATTGTTTGAGAGGACCACATGATCCAACCAAAGGCATCCCCGGCAGTTTTATCGACACCGTATATCAATAGAATATTGCTCACGGCAATAGGGTATAGGCCAATACCGCCATTAGTTGCAGTCATGGCAAAAGCTCCTGCTACAAACGCAGCTAAAATGGCGCTGACTGGAAGATGTGCTGTTTCCGGTATGGAAAATTTAACCACCCAGAACATGGCGATATACAAAACCCAAATGGCAATGGTGTAGACTAAAAACAAGCCTTTGTTCTTCATTTGGAATATACTGCTTATGCCTTCGATTAACCCTTGTACGATATGCTTTATTTTTAGCAAAATTCCACTCTTTGCTTTCTTTATATAAAACAGAAATAGACTTCCACAAATAAGTAATCCGACACCCACTGTGATGAGTTTGACAAAATTTATTTGCTTGGCAGCAAAATAGTCAAGAATAATTTCTGTTTGTAAGATTCCGGTGATTAGGACAATTAAAAGCAACATAACCACATCAAGGACGCGCTCTGCTATGATGGTTCCAAATCCTTTTTGAAAAGGGACGTTCTCATAGGTGCTAATAGTGGTTGCTCTTAATAATTCACCGGATCTAGGGATTCCTAAATTGGCCAAATATGCGGTAAATATTGCCATGATGTTGTTGATCAATCGCGGCTGATACCCCATTGGTTTTAGTAATAAATTCCAGCGAATTGCTCGGAAGAGATGGCTTAAGAATCCTAATAAGAGTGATATGATAACCCAGAAGTAGTTAGCTTCTTTGATAGCTTCTACGATATTCTCGCGATCCTCGGCAGAGGTTATCGAATACGAATAACCGATTAAAAAAACTCCCAACAATAGTGGGAGAGTCTTTTTAAGTATGTTTTTTAATCTGGAATTCACCTTATTTTAAAGAATTGTCATTTTCGTTAGGGAAAATAATGGAAGGTTTAAAGTGCTTGGCTTCCTCAAAATCAAGTGTGCCATAAGCGATGATGATTATGATATCTCCGCGTTGGACGCGTCTCGCGGCTGGGCCGTTAAGGGTGATGTCCCCGCTATTTCGATTTCCTTTAATAGCGTAGGTTTCCAGGCGCTCACCGTTGTTTATATTGACGATTTGAACCTTTTCTCCTTCAATGATATTTGCAGCTTCCATCAGCGCTTCATCGATTGTGATACTACCTATGTAGTTAAGGTCAGCACCTGTGACCTTTACTCTGTGTATTTTGGACTTTACTACTTCAATTTGCATGCTACAAAGTTATTAATTTAAAGCAATTGTATCAATAAGTCGTATCTCATTTGCGTATACAGCCACAAATAAACGATAATGCTCACCAATTTTTTTGGTTTTAACAGATTTTAGCGTTTTTTCATCAGCAATTTCTGCATACTCTAACTCGAAATTTTCATGATTTTCAAATTGTTCGTAGATCCAATCTAGCGTCTGTTGAATGCTTTGGGAACTGAAATTTTCCTTAGCCTTAGTGATAGTTTGGTATATAAAAGCAGCTTTCTTTCTTATGGATTCCGGAAGACGTTCGTTTCTTGAACTCATTGCCAAACCGCTGTCTTCTCTGGTAATCGGGCATTCTATAATCTCCACATCTAACTGCTCTTTTTCTGTCAGTTTCTTGATGATCTGAAGTTGCTGAAAGTCCTTTTCTCCAAAGTAAGCCCTGTCTGGGGTTACAATGCTAAAAAGTTTTTTGATTATGGTACCAACGCCGTCGAAATGCCCAGGTCTAAATTTGCCTTCCATCTGAAACTCCAAACCGTCAAAATCGAATTTTTCAGATTTTATGTTGTCTTGGTACATTTCCTCTGCTGAAGGTGCGAAAACTATCACTTGTCCTTTAAGCTCCTCGAGTAAATCAATATCCTTGTCTAGTGATTTGGGATATTTCTCTAAATCCGTAGGATTATCAAATTGCGTTGGATTGACAAAAACAGTAACTACAACAACGTCATTTTCCATTAATGCACGTGAAACTAGGGAGATGTGTCCCTTGTGTAACGCACCCATAGTAGGGACTAGTCCGATGGTTTTATAGTTGATTTTCTCTGCGCTCAGCTGAGAAATTAATGCTTCTTTTTGTTTAAAAACGTGCATCAGTTTTAAAATTAACAGCCTGCAAAGCTATATAAATTAAACGAATTAGGCATATTTTTTGTATTTTTGCATGCTTTAACCTTTAGTTGAAAGTAATAAATAGATTATATGACAGACAAAAGAGTATTATTTGTCGCTTCTGAAATGGTTCCTTATTTGCCTGAAAACGAGGTTTCGTCGATGGCTTATGAGAGTCCTAGGATGGTGAATGATAGAGGTGGACAGATACGAATCTTTATGCCCAGATTTGGAAACATTAATGAAAGAAGGCATCAATTACACGAAGTAATTCGACTATCCGGAATGAACTTAGTAGTCAACGATATGGATATGCCTTTGATAATCAAGGTAGCCTCTATACCGAAAGAAAGAATTCAAGTTTATTTTATAGACAACGAGGAATACTTTAAACGCAAAGCAACGTTCTCAGACGAGGATGGAAATCTATTTCCGGATAACGATGAACGCGCTATTTTTTTCGCAAAAGGAGTGGTAGAAACTGTTAAGAAACTCAACTGGAATCCTGACATTATTCATGTCCACGGTTGGATGGCTTCTTTACTGCCGTTGTATCTTAAAAAATACTACGCTGATGAGCCGCTTTTTGCCGAAAGTAAAATTGTAACCTCTGTGTACAACAAAGGTTTTGAAGGAACGTTAGATAAGGGGATGTTGGATAAGATTAAGTTTGATGGTATCGATCAGAAAGATGTTGCTTCATTAGAGACACCTAACTACAGTAATTTATTAAAAGTTGCGGTTGATCATTCAGATGCTGTTGTGGTAGCTTCTGAAGAATTACCGGAGGATTTGAGAAAACACATTGACTCACTATCCAAACCCGTACTACCTCATATTCCTATTTTCGAATTTGAGGAAGCCTATACAAATTTTTACGAGACAAAAGTATTAAGTTAATCCAGAGGATTCGAGATGATAAAAAATATTTTAAAAAGCAATGTTTTAGTAACACTACTTGTGATGAGTGGTGTTATTTTTTTTACTGCTTGTGAGCGGGAATATAATACCATTGGAGTTGATATTGTAGATGATGGCTCTACTAACATCAAAAAAATCAGTTTTGATGTAATGGCTTATAACAGAAAATTATCAGCTGTAAGGACAGATGGTTTGAGGGGGTATAAATTGGCAGATTACGAGCATCCGGTTTTCGGAGCTCAAAAAGCATCTTTTGCTTCTCAACTTTCACTTGCAAATCCTAACCCAACCATTGGAGATGTTTCACAGGAAAATGAAGACGCATCATCCGGCAAGCAAGAAAATGAAATGGTTACCGAGGTATATCTTCATATCCCATTCTACAGTACCCTTGTAAGTGATACCATTAGCGATGATTCTTCTAGTCCTAAGGATTTCAGGGTAGATTCAATATTTGGGGATAGAAATGCTACCTTCAATTTGAAGGTCAATGAGTATACTAAATATTTAAGAGTGTTGGATCCTGAAAGTAATTTTCAAGAAGCTAAAGAATATTATTCGAACGAAGATCCGACTCCATTCATATCGACAGTACTCTATGATGGAGATTTAACAATAGACCAAGATGAATTGCTCTTTTTTGATAATGTTGATGATCCGGATACACCGGATGAGGATGAATCCGAAGTACCTTCTGAACGATTGACACCAAGACTTCGTATTCCGTTGGACAAGCAGTTTTTCCAGGAAAAAATCCTCAATAACGAAGGGAAAAGCCCTTTGTTAAGTGTTAGTAATTTCCAAGAATTCTTAAGAGGAATATACGTAAGTATGGAATCCCCAAACAAGGATTTGGCAATGTTACTTGATGTTGCAAATGGATATGTTGAGATTCACTATAACTACGATGATACCGATAGTGAAGGAGCAGCGATAGTCTCGGAGAAATCAATGAAACTAGCACTTAGTGCTAATAGTACCAATAAAGTAAACTATTTCCAACAAGATCCGTATCCACAACCAATTGCTGATCAATTTAACAACCAAGATGCTTCTAGACTCTATGTTCAAGGGGGTGCTGGATCCATAGTTGAGATTGATATTTCAAATGGAAGTGGAGATGCCTTAAATCAGCTTCAGGAAGCCAAAGCTAAAGGATGGTTAATCAACGAAGCGAGTTTGGTATTTTACGTGGATGAATCGGCAATATCTCAGGGGTCCTCAGCAACGCTTCCAAAACGCATTTACCTATACGATTATCAAAATCAACGGCATTTGGTCGACTATACCGTGGATTTAAGCCAGAATACCGGGGTCGATTCTACTAGCTATGCTATCTTCGATGGAAGATTGGATGAGGAAAATAGTATCGGACCTCGTTATAAGTTTAGAATCACAAATTATATCAATGATATCATAAAAAAAGATTCTTTAAATATAAAGCTCGGGTTAAGCACCACCAGTAGTATCTTGAATGTTGCGAATGTTTCTGCAATATTAGAGTCCGATACACGTTTAATAAAAGTTCCCCAAGCCAGTATACCTAATTTTCAAGGGACAGTTCTATATGGCAGTAATGTTCCTAGTAATGAAAGTGATAAAAAACTTAAATTAGAAATATACTATACTGAACCTGAAAAATAAACCAATTTTAAAGAAAATTTTATGTGTGGAATAGTCGGATATATAGGGAGTAAGCAAGCTTACCCTATAGTGACCAAAGGTCTTGAACGTCTTGAATATAGGGGATATGACAGTGCTGGTATTGTACTGTTTGACACTGATACCATCAAACTTTGTAAAACTAAGGGAAAGGTAGCAGATCTTAAATCAAAAGCTGAACTGGAAGGAGTAACCTCCGGAAACATCGGATTAGGTCATACCCGTTGGGCAACCCATGGTGTCCCTAACGATGTCAATGCCCATCCGCATTATTCAAATTCCGGAAATCTTGTAATTATCCATAACGGGATCATCGAGAATTATGGTGCCATAAAGAAAGCGCTACAAAAAAGAGGTTATCATTTTGAGTCTGACACAGACACTGAGGTTTTGGTCAACTTGATCGAAGATATTAAACTTAATGAAGACGTCAAACTGGGTAAGGCAGTTCAGATAGCCTTGAACCAAGTCATTGGTGCCTATGCCATAGCGGTATTTGATAAAACCAAACCAGACGAAATCATTGCTGCAAAATTGGGAAGTCCATTAGCCATTGGAGTTGGAGAGGATGAATTCTTCATCGCCTCTGATGCTTCTCCATTTATCGAATACACCAATAACGCAATTTACCTTGAAGATGAACAAATGGCCATTATCAGAATCGGTAGGGACATTAAGGTTCGTCAAATTAAAGATGATAAAGCTGTAGCTCCATATGTTCAAGAATTGCAACTCAATTTAGAACAAATTGAAAAGAATGGCTATGATCATTTTATGTTAAAAGAAATTCATGAACAGCCGGAAGCGATCAAAGACACCTATAGAGGTCGTTTGAGAATCAATGATGGAATCATTAAGATGGCTGGGATTGAAGATAATATAGAACGCCTGGCTAATGCCCAACGAATTATCATAGTAGCCTGTGGTACTTCATGGCATGCCGGTCTTGTAGCAGAATATATTTTTGAAGATTTAATCCGCATTCCGGTTGAGGTGGAATACGCTTCGGAATTTCGATATAGAAACCCGGTAATCACACCAAATGATGTAGTGATTGCAATTTCTCAGTCCGGTGAAACAGCGGATACTTTAGCAGCCATTAAACTCGCAAAAGAAAAAGGAGCATTCGTATTTGGCGTTTGTAATGTAGTAGGATCATCTATTGCAAGAGAAACCCATGCAGGTGCTTATACCCACGCAGGACCGGAAATCGGTGTAGCTTCAACCAAAGCCTTTACCACGCAAATCACAGTGTTGTCTTTGATCGCATTGAAATTAGCTCAGTATAAAGGACAGCTATCGGCTTCACAATTCCGTGAGTACATCGCAGAAATGGAAGCTATTCCGACAAAAGTAGAGGAGTGTTTGAAAGTTGATGCGCATGTGAAGTATATCTCATCGATGTACAAGGATTCACGAAACTTCTTATATCTGGGAAGAGGGTATAATTTCCCTGTTGCTTTGGAAGGTGCATTGAAACTAAAAGAGATCTCCTACATCCATGCTGAAGGTTATCCTGCTGCAGAGATGAAACATGGTCCAATCGCCTTGATTGACGAGCATATGCCTGTAGTAGTTATTGCCACTAAGAAAGGACATTATGAAAAGGTTATTAGCAATATTCAAGAGATCAAGTCTAGAAAAGCTAAGATCATTGCAGTAGTGACTAAGGGAGATACAGAGGTAAAAGAAATGGCTGATCATGTGATCGAAGTGCCGGAAACTCTGGAAGGTCTAGCACCGCTAATCACAACCATTCCATTACAATTACTCTCTTACCACATCGCGGTAATGCGTGAGTGTAATGTTGATCAACCACGGAATTTAGCAAAATCCGTAACAGTTGAGTAAAAAATATTAATTCTGTAATTTTTTCACTAAATAATTACGGAATTGAAAAAATATGTATATTGTTCTTATCTAAGTCAATCTAAAACCTAATGATTATGATAAGAACAATTTTTTTTGTTCTAAGTTTTTTGTGCACTAGCATATGCTTAGGACAAATTACCATTCAAGGTAAGGTAGTTGATGCCCGGCATCAGCCAATTCCTAGCGCAAGTCTTCAAATCGTAGGGCAAACTCAAGGAGTCGCCTCTGATTTTGACGGAAATTTTACGCTCCAATTAGAAGCTTTGCCAGTGAGCTTAAGGATATCTAGTATTGGTTTTGTTACGCAAACGATTTCGTTATCTGATACGGAAACACTGACTATTGTGATGGAGGAAGAGACGATGAGTTTGGGTGAGATCGTGGTCTCGGCATCGAGAACTCCGGAACGTATTTTTGAATCACCGGTTACAGTGGAAAGGTTTGGTTTAAAGGAAATCAAGAACACAGCCTCAGTGGATTTCTATGATGGTCTTGAAAACCTAAAAGGTGTTGATATCAACACCAACAGTTTGACCTTTAAATCCATTAATACTAGGGGATTTGCTTCTTTTGCCAACACCAGGTTTGTTCAATTGGTAGATGGAATGGATAATTCTGCTCCAGCCTTAAACTTCGCCTTAGGGAATTTACTTGGGATGACAGAGATTGATGTACAAAGTGTCGAACTTCTTCCAGGAGCCTCTTCCGCACTTTACGGTGCCAATGCTTTTAATGGTATCTTATTTATGAGAAGTAAGAGCCCATTCGATTTTGAGGGTATTAGCACCTATGCAAAATCAGGTTTGACCTCTCAAAAAGCAGCAGGAGACAATCTATTTTGGGATTTGGGAATACGCGCAGCTAAAAAGTTCTCTGAAAAGTTCGCCGCAAAAGTCAATTTCTCATATTTGGAAGGTACGGATTGGTTTGCTGTGAGTCAGGATAATGTACTTATGCCCGGTACGGGACGTGAGCTCAATGATTACGATGGACTTAATGTCTACGGTGATGAGGTGAGTACAAATATACACGCTGTAGGTATAAGCATGGCACAAGCCGGACTCATTCCCGCAGGAGCAGTGAACTTACTTCCGAATGAGACCGTGAGCAGGACAGGATATTTGGAGAGCGATTTAACGGATTATGAGGCTCAAAGTATAAAATTTGACGCGGCACTTCATTATCGACCGTTTGCTGATGATTTGGAATTGATATACCAAGTCAAAGTAGGGAAGGGGGCTACGATCTATCAGGGTGCCAACCGTTATTCTCTAAAGAATTTCTTTTTACAACAACACAAGTTTGAAGTCAGAAATGATAATTTCTTTATACGGGGGTATATGACAGATGAAGATGCAGGAGATTCTTACGATATGCGTTTCACAGGTATTAATATCAATAGGTCTTGGAAAAGTGATCAGCAATGGTTTGGAGAATACGCCGGTGCATATATACAAGCCACACTAGGCGGAGCGTCAGACGAACAGGCGCATCAGTTAGCCAGGCAAACAGCGGAAACCGGAAGACTTATTCCAGGTACTCCCGGATTTGAAAGCGCCTTTAATTCGGTAACAACCAATCCTGATCTTGGAAGTGGTTCCCAATTCAGGGACGGTTCCCAATTGTATCATGCAGATGGAAATTATAACTTTTCACATTTGATTGATTTTGCCGATATCCAAGTAGGTGGATCTTACAGAACTTATCGTCTGAATTCATTCGGTACTATTTTTACTGATTATGACGGTCCTATCAGCTATAGTGAATTGGGACTTTATACTCAAATACAAAAACAACTCATGGATGAGCGTCTTAAGCTTACCGGGTCACTTCGCTATGATAAATCGGAGTTGTTTGACGGACAGATGACACCGCGGTTTTCTATAGGGTATACGGCAGGAAGTAAAAGAAATCACAATTTCCGAGCTTCAGTTCAATCGGCCTTTAGAAATCCGACCACTCAAGATCTCTATATCGGATTGGATGTGGGTAGAGCTATTTTGGTGGGATCCTCGAAAGACAATTTAGATCGTTATGTCAGAGATTTTACTGTTAATAACAGAGCTGCAAATGGGGGGGACGCTACGGCTACAATCAGTGGTAGAGCAGCCTATGAAAATTCATTTTCTGTAGCTTCTGTACAGGAAGGTGCACCGGTAGCTTCAGGCGTGGAGCTTGTGGAACCTGAAAAAGCAATGGCTTATGAACTCGGGTATCGTGGACATTTTGGGAAAGTAACCATTGACCTAAGTGCCTATTATACAGATTACAATGATTTTATTGCTTCACAGAACGTAATCGCCCCTCTTTATGGAGAGGTAGGTGATAACTCACTTTCTTTATTGGCATTACAGAGTGGAGATTACAAAGTCTTTCAAGCGTATACCAATGCAGATTCGGGAGTGCAATCCTACGGTGCATCAATAGCAGTAACAGCTAAAGTACTCAATGGATTTGATTTGAGTGGTAATTATACCTTCGCTGATTTTGAGCAAGATGATACAGAGTTTAGAGCCGGTTTTAATACGCCTAAACATAAGTTTAAAGCTTCCTTTGGCCATACAGAGCTCGTTAAAAATTTCGGATTTAATTTAAGTTATAGATGGAGTGATTCTTATTTCTGGCAATCTAGTTTCGGTGATGGTAACATCCCATCCATTTCAGTTTTTGACGCCCAGTTGAACTACACCGTTCCTAAAATTAAATCGATGTTTAAAGTGGGTGCGGCCAACTTATCCGGAGATGAATATTATACGGCCTATGGAACTGGACATATAGGAACACAACTCTATGTCTCTTGGACAATAAACAACTTTTAAGCTAACCAAAAATAAAGATCATGAAAATCAATACAAATAGATATATACCCTATGTGAGCTTGCTAATTTTGTTATGTCTTGGAAGCTATAGTTGTAGTTCCGATGATGATGCCGGGTCGGTACAAGAACCCGAGGTGGTTTATTCTGCCGGAGAGGCTGATTTTTCAACTTATGTGGCTATTGGGAATTCGTTGACTTCCGGTTATACCGATGGAGCCCTATTTGCTGCAAGTCAACAAAATTCTCTACCTAACATTTTGGCTAATCAATTTTCCCTTGTTGGCGGCGGAACTTTCACTCAGCCACTAATGGCTGATAATATTGGAGGCTTGACATTAGGTGGGACACAAATTCAGGATACGCGATTGTATTTCAATGGCGCAGGTCCTGTGCGTTTAACGGCAACGCCAACTACAGAAGTTTCAACTGCCCTTTCAGGGACTTATAATAATTTGGGAGTTCCGGGTGCTCTGAGTTATCATCTGATGGCTCCAGGATATGGAAACATTGCAGGAGTGCCAACCGGACAAGCCAATCCGTATTTTGCACGTTTTGCATCAAGCCCATCAACGAGTATTATTGCAGACGCCTTAGCTCAGCAACCCACATTTTTCACCCTTTGGATCGGTAATAATGATGTTTTAGGTTTTGCCACATCTGGAGGTGTGGGTGTGGACCAAACTGGTAATTTCGATCCGAGTAGCTATGCTTCTACTGATATTACTGACCCTAGGGTTTTTGAAATTACATACAGCCATATTGTAAATAACTTGAGCAATAACAACGCCAAGGGTGTTGTGGCTAATATTCCGGACATTACTGCGGTTCCGTTTTTCACCACTGTACCTTTTAATCCGCTAAGTCCGGCAAACCCTGAATTTGGGGCTCAGATACCGATGTTGAATTCAATTTTCGGGGCATTGAATCAGATCTTTGTCGCCTTACAAATGCCTGAGCGCGTCATTGAGTTTTCAGAAGATGCACCTAGCGCTGTGGTGATTAAAGATGAATATCTGACGGATATCTCGCTTCAGATTGAGGGTGCTTTAAATGCAAATCCAGGTTTTCCAACCTTTATTGCTCAGTTTGGACTCCCGGCACAAGCTGCGCCTATGGTGGCTAATTTACTAGGGAGTATGTATGGGCAGTCTAGACAAGCAACTCAAGAGGACTTATTAGTACTTCCAAGCAGTAATGCCATAGGAACGGTAAATATGACTGCCATGCAAAGCTTAATAAGTATGGGGCTTAGTCAAGCGCTAGCTGGGCAATTTTCGGTAGAAGGAATTACGCTGCCTATGGAGGACAAATGGGTGCTGGTTCCACAGGAACAAACCGCAGTTAGAAATGCTACCCAGGCTTATAATACAGCCATTGCAGCAGTAGCAGAAGCTAAAGGGTTAGCCTTTGTGGATGCCAATGCCATTTTAAAAGCGGTCGCAGAAACAGGAGTAGCTTTTGATGCCTTTACCTTAAAGGGTGATTTGGTTTTTGGAGGCGCCTTTTCATTGGATGGAGTTCATCCAACGGCAAGAGGATATGCCTTTCTGGCTAATGCCTTTTTAGAAGCTATAGAGGAGACTTATAATGCGAGTTTACCTCGTGTGAAAGCTGCGGATTATAACATCATGTACCCCGCCCAATTGCCTTAACATAAAAAAGGTCTTTCTAATGAACTAAAAATAAACACGCAATTTTCACAAAGACTGGTTAATCAATTATGAGGCGCCAGTCTTTATTTTTTTTTAATACCATACTGCACCTTAAGATGGCGAACTCCAAACTCACGCGCCTTTTGAATATTTTTTCCCATATATAAGTCGATCTTGTTTTTGTAGCGGGCATTCATTTTATCTTTCACCAGGTAATAACCTGGATATCCTTCTATTTTAAATGGTGTATTTCTGCCAATGCCAAGTTTAATTAAATCTCTGGATATAGCTATAGCTTTCATTCCGGGTACAAGGATATCACCCCATGCACCGATGGATGGGTTCCCCATGGTCTGAGCTTTGGTAGAATTGTAGGCAGAAGCTTTTACTTTCTTTTCAACCCAAACATAATCATCTGGGTCAACATCCTGTTGCGCATAGCTGTAATAACAACAAAAAATTGCACAAAGGGAAACTAAAACAAACTTCATTGTTCTTGTGTTTTGAGATTCGGTTTGCTATAAAACGCTGACAAATAACTATTAGTATAAATGATTCAAATGCACTGATAGTCAAAACAAATAATCCAATTGTAAGGAAGGCAAAAATATTTGACTAAATTTGCAGAACACATTAAAAGAAAGTGAAACGCTAAAATATTTTAAGATGGCTTTAGAAATAACAGATGCTACCTTTGATGAGGTAGTTTTAAAAAGTGACAAACCGGTTTTAGTTGATTTTTGGGCAGCTTGGTGCGGACCATGTAGAATGGTTGGACCAATCATTGACCAAATTAGTGAAGAGTATGAAGGAAAGGCTATCGTTGGTAAACTGGATGTAGATGCGAATCAAGAATTTGCAGCTAAGTACGGAGTTAGAAATATCCCTACAGTATTGGTTTTCCAAAACGGTGAGCTAGTAGGACGCCAAGTAGGTGTTGCTCCTAAAAATGCTTATACCGATGCAATCGACTCACTTTTGTAGTTAGTAAAAAATTACCAAAAAGGTAAGCGAATTATAAAAATACCATTCAAAACTTGATTTTGGGTGGTATTTTTATATCACAATACCTAAGGGCAATGAAATTAGTTCAAAAAAAGGTTTGAACTATTGCCAAAGCTTTTTTACTTTAGTGTTAGAATAAACCTTTACAGCTATGGCGTCCATATTCACTAAAATAATCCAAGGAGAAATCCCTTGTTACAAAATTGCAGAAGATGATCAGTTCTTTGCTTTTTTGGATATTAATCCTAATACAGCCGGTCATACCTTGTGTATACCAAAACAAGAGATAGACAAAATCTTCGATTTGGATGAGCAAACTTATATGGATCTGATGGCTTTTTCCAGAAAAGTAGCCATTGCCATAAAGAAAGTTATTGACTGCAAACGTATCGGGATGTCTGTTGTTGGACTAGAGGTGCCACATACGCACGTCCACCTTATCCCTTTAAATAAAATGAGTGATGTAACCTTCCAATCGAAGGTACAACTTACCGAAGAAGAATTTGCTGATATTGCGAGTAAAATTCGAGCTGCGCTATAGTTTTAATTATAATTTGCTTATCAAAATATAAACTGCAATACCCACTACAGCAATACCGAGTAGGGTAAGGATCGCCAAACGAGTCAGTTTAAAATAGCGCGTTGGATTTTCAATAGATTTAAGATAAAACTCTCGAACCCTTTCGATATCATCCGTCCAGCGCACCGGATAAATATCCGTATTACAGTTTTGGCATTTTATACTATCGGTAATTTCACCGGTTGCCTTTTTATACCAGGCACTTTCAATATGTTTTTGATAAAAAGTCAACAGTAAGCCTTCGTTAGAAAAACATTCAGGGCAGTTGTTAGTCAGTGTGGTTTGCTTGATTTCTTTTTGTCTAATTTTCACGATATAAAATTTTACCTGTTATGGTGATGTCTTTAGCACAATTTGCATCTTAGTTCCTTTGCCTATGGTAGAGGCAAAAACTCTAACTCTGCCGTTGTGATAATCTTCAATTATTCTTTTTACCAGAGATAAACCAAGCCCCCATCCTCTTTTTTTGGTAGTATACCCCGGTTCAAATATTTGGTGGAAATCATTTTTCTGAATTCCCTTTCCTATGTCTATAACGTTTATTTTGACAAATTTCTTATCCAATTCGACTTCAACAGTAAGTCTGCCTTTCCCTTTCATAGCATCAATAGCATTTTTTATCAGGTTTTCAATGGTCCAGCTATAGAGTTGCCTATTAATCTCACAATATATAGGAATTTCCGGGGATTTAAAATCAAATTCGACTAGTTTTGAACTTCTAAGCTCTAAATACTGGAAAGTCTTGTAGGTTTCAGCAACCACATCGGATTTTTCCAGTGCCGGAACGGATCCTATTTTGGAAAAGCGTTCTGTAATCACCAATAGACGGTCAATATCTTTTTCAATTTCCGTAGTAATCTCCGGGTTCACATTCTCAGCCTTTAATAGCTCACTCCATCCTAAGAGAGATGACAAGGGTGTTCCAATCTGATGGGCGGTTTCTTTGGCCATCCCTGCCCACAATTTATTTTGATCTGCAACCTTAAAGGTTCTATAGAAGAAATAAACCACAGCTGCAAAGAGAAATATAACCATTAAAAGAGCCACAGGATAATACTTCAGATTGTTCAAAACATCTGAGTTCCCATAGTATAAAGTGCCGTATTTAGTATTTCTGAAGGTTACTTCGATGGGAGGGTTCTCCGTGGTAAACTGTCGAATTTTTCTCTGAATATACAGGCTGTCATCAACTCGGTTTTCGGGAAGGTTATTGGAGGTAATTTCACCTTCATCACCAACATATATTATGGGTGTACTGGTGTTGTTTTTCATCACAGCCAAAGTTACAGTGCCCATGTCCCGATCCAAATCCGTTGTTTGAATAAATTCACCGAGTGCCTCTGCCCAAATTTTCATTTTGGACCGCTCTTCTTCCTTAAAACGTTGAAAAAACACATAGGTGTTCCACAATACTGAGCCCACTATGGCAATAGAAGATATGATTAGTATCCAACGGGTGGTTTTTTTCAATAGATCAAATTTTAGTTTGCCTTTGTCACTAAAGATAAAGCAAAAGATGTAAATTTATTGTATTCGACCGGACTTAAGAAACATTTTCAAAGCATTTAAAATTCGAATACACCTCCAAACACGGTTCATAATTTTCGACTAGATTCACCAATATGCGCTTTATTGGTTTAAGCCATTATTTTTTAGGTTATTTTTGTTTAAAACACATATATGTTAACCATAGATCCAAACGAAATACCAACAGCTAAATTACATTCTTATTTGTTAAATGCTGTAGCGCCCAGGCCAATAGCCTTTGCCAGCACCATTGATAAAAAAGGAAAAGTTAACTTGTCGCCATTTAGTTTTTTCAATGTCTATAGTTCGAACCCTCCTATTATGATATTCTCTGCCAATAGAAGAGTTAGGGATAACAGCACAAAACATACACTTGAAAATATATTACAGACCAAAGAGGTTGTTATAAATATTGTCAACCACGACCTTGTACACCAGGCCTCATTGTGTAGTACAGAATATCCGAAAGGGGTAAATGAGTTTATGAAGTCTGGTTTGACCATGTGTAAGTCAGAACAGGTGAGACCCTATAGAGTGGCTGAGTCTCCGGTACAGTTTGAATGCAAGGTCAATGAAGTTATCGCTCTGGGAGATCAAGGGGGAGCTGGGAATTTAATTATAGCCCAAGTACTAAAAATGCATATTCGCCCAGAGGTGTTAGATGATTTCGGCGAAATAGATCCCCTAAAGATTGATCTTGTGGCAAGGATGGGTGGAGATTGGTACTCACGTTCTTCAGAAGGTATGTTTCAAGTTCCTAAGCCACTAAGGACCCAAGGTATTGGTGTGGATCAGATTCCAGAGTTTATAAGAAATAGTACCGTTTTAACAGGTAATGATCTCGGAAGGCTGGGGAATGTGGAGCGAATACCCGAAAAAGAGGAGGTTGAAGCTTATATTAATGAAAACATCAAAGTGCGAGAACTTTTAAGTGGTGATGATAATACACAAATCCAAATGAAAGCCAAACGACTGATTGAAGAAAATAAAGTAGCAGAAGCTTGGAAACTATTACTGGCAAAGTAATTAATTTTTTTACCTTTGGAAACGATTTGTCAGAACGTGAATATTAAGGTAAATTCATCTGATTTTTGGGGAAATTAATGAATTTACAATATAAATTAAAGTAAGATATGGAATTACAAGGAAGAATTAAGTTGATTGATGAAACTAAAACCTTCGGAAATAACGGTTTTAGAAAGAGAGAGGTTGTCGTTACAACTGAGGAGCAATACCCACAACACATCATGGTGGAATTTGTACAGGATAAATGTGACTTGCTCAATGCATATCAGGTTGGTCAACAAGTGAAAATAAGCATAAACCTTAGAGGTAGAGAGTGGACAAATCCACAAGGAGAGACCAAGTATTTTAATTCTATTCAAGGATGGAGAATTGAAAACATTGAAGCAACACAAAGCGATTCGCCTGTGAATCATCCTCCGGTATCTCCTCAGGATGCTTTTGAGCCGGCAAACAATTTCAATGAAGAAGAGCATGATGATCTGCCATTTTAATGATGCAGTGTAAATTATGACATTGATCGCTTCCTACGAAATTTGCGTAGGCCACAAAGGGCGATAAAATATATAAAAGAAGAAAGCCTCGACATTTCAATAACGTCGAGGCTTAATTTTGTGGTTTTAGGTTTGTCTTTGCAGTAAACTCAAAAAAGCAATGATGAAAAAATTTGATTACAAAGACGCTTCCAAAGTAGGGATAATAAATGGATAAAACCAATAAAAATTTCAATTTTAATGTTATTTTACTAAAAGTTTTAACGATACGTTGATATACTATGGTTTTTCTTACAGAAAATACGAGATTTCCTCCAGTTGAAAATGCCACCGCAGAAGGTGTAGTGGCGGTCGGTGGTGAATTGTCTACTAAACGGCTATTCGAAGCATACTCAGAAGGGATTTTTCCGTGGTTTGATCATGGTTCTTTGATTATGTGGTGGAGTCCCGATCCTAGAATGGTTTTAGTACCCTCAGAAGTCAAGGTTTCGAAGAGTATGCGAAACATCCTAAACCGGAAGCTGTTCAAGGTGACCTATAATACTGCCTTTGATCAGGTGATTCGTCATTGTTCCTCAGTAGTACGTGAGGGTCAGGATGATACCTGGATTACCCGCGAGATGATTAGCGCTTATAATGCACTACATCAAGAGGGTGTTGCCAAATCTGTTGAAGTCTGGTATGATTCCAAACTTGTTGGAGGGCTTTATGGTGTCGACCTTGGTCATATGTTTTGTGGAGAAAGTATGTTTTCTTTGATGAGTAATGCTTCCAAAGTAGCCTTCATTAGTCTAGCAAGAACATTAGAAGGAAAGCAATACAGTCTTATCGATTGCCAGTTGTACACTGAGCATTTAGCTTCTATGGGAGCCAAGGAAATCCGTCGAAAAGACTTTATAAAGATTTTAAAAAACGCTTAGATCAGCTTTTGAACCTCCTTATACCTAAAGCAGTCCATTTGATGATCATTGACCATCCCTGTGGCCTGCATATGTGCATAAATAACTGTAGAACCTACAAACTTAAATCCTCTTTTCTTTAGATCCTTACTCAAGGCGTCTGATATCGTTGAGGTGGCAGCTGCATCTTTGTAATGTTTGACTTTGTTCTGAATCGGTTTATCATCCACAAAATCCCAGATGTACTTGCTAAAACTGCCAAACTCTTTTTGAATTTTTATAAAATGTTGGGCATTTGTGATGGTCGCTTTTATTTTTAATTTATTTCTAATGATGCCTGGATTTTGCAAGAGGGATTCATATTTAGCCTCGTCGTATGTGGCAATTTTCTTATAGTTAAACTGATCGAAAGCCGCCCTGAAGTTTTCTCGCTTTCTCAAAATGGTAATCCAACTCAATCCGGCTTGAAAGGTTTCAAGAACTAAAAATTCAAACAGTGTTTGGTCATCATATACCGGGACGCCCCATTGCGTATCGTGGTAAGCTTCATAAAGAGGGTCTCCTTTGCACCATCCGCACCTGATTCTCGTATCTTTTACTGTTGAATTTTCCATGTTTTTTATCGGTTTAAATTATGAGAAAATAGTATTGTTTTAGTGTAAGGTTTCTGTGAGAATGGGTCTAACCTATTCAAAGGTAATTTAAGTAATAAAAGCATGAAAGTAATCGTTGATAATCTTATTGATAAAGCCCTTGAAACGGCAATATCGTACAAGCAGTATAGAGCAGAATTGGATGCACTGGTTGACGCCGTAAAATCCGGAAATCTGAAACAGACTGATGAGTATTTAGAGTATCGGTTGTTGAATCAGCAACGGATGAAACGTCTAGATAAGAGTTTCAAACTTAGTGAATCCGTACGTGACGGGCTCAAAGAAGTAGAGCGTCCGGTGATCTGGGTTGTACTCATTGAGAGCTGGTGTGGGGATGGTGCTCAGAGTTTACCTGTTCTTAACAAGATGGCTGAGGCATCGCCAAACATTTCTTTGAAAATTGTATTGAGAGATCAAAATCTTCCACTAATGGATCAATTCTTAACTGATGGTGGTCGCTCGATTCCGAAGTTGATTATGCTTGATGAAGCCACAAGAGAAATCCAGGATACTTGGGGGCCTCGTCCTTCAATTGCAACAGCCATGGTTAAGGAACAAAAGGAGAAATTCGGTGAAATTACAGTAGAGTTCAGAACCGAACTTCAAAAGTGGTACACCAAAGATAAAGGCTTAAATATTGTAAGTGATATCCTTAAGATGCTAGCCTTGGAATAAGTAGGTGATAGTGCCTACTTGTTCTCCTGTGCCTGGTTTAGGATCGAAACTTGATTTTAAGGCGTATTTAATTGCATTTTCGACTAAACACCCATTTTTGGTATTGGAGCTGGATTGGTTGTAATTTGCTTCGGTCACTTGACCGCTGGAATTCACCTTAACGTTAATAACTACTTTTCCAAAACTCTCACAGGTGTAAACAGGATTAGCGAGATAGCTGTGCATGCGATCCACCAAAGAGTAGGTGATGGTAGTATGCCTTTTAATATTTATTTTGGGAGCCTTTCCTTTTCGTTTTATGGCTTCGAGCTTCTCGCGTTGTTCCTTAAGTTTTTCGGCGTATTCGCTGGCAAAACCTCCTTCGAGTGAAAGTTCACCAACTTCGGAATTGTCGTTGTCCGGATTCTGACTGGCGGCTTCTTGCGCTTGTTGTTCGAGCTGTTCTAAAGTTTTGAAGTTGTCTAATTCATCAGCATAGTCGCTTTTCATAGCTTGATTATACGCTTTGTGCGTTTCAAGCTCCGTCATTGAGAGTTCCTCGATTGGAATTTCTTCTTCAAAGAGTTCCTCGTCAAAACTGAGTTCGTATAAAAACTCCTCTTCCTGTTTTGCTGCCATTTGAATATTGAGTAGGGTCAATAAGAATAACCCCATTACACAACAGGTTATAATCAGTGACAATTGTCTGTTACTGAGCCGGTCGAGTTTATCCAGTATATCAGATGAAAAGTCCGCTGTTTTGAGGGATACTTCTTTTAGCTTTATGAGTATTGATTCTAAATTCATTGCAATGACTTGGCAAGCTAAAGATAAAAATAAAATTTGTTATGACTCTAGCAGGCTGTTAAATGTATTTGGGTCTATTGCATTATTTACGTTATAATCACCTATTTTGGTTCTCCGAAGTTCAGAAAGATAGGCGCCTGAATTTAAAACTTTACCAAAATCATAGGCTAATGAGCGAATGTAAGTGCCCTTGCTACATGTTACTTTGAAGTGCACATTGGGCATTTCTATTCTGGTGATTTCGAAGCTGCTGATGTTGACAGTCCTGGGCTGAATGTCCACAGATTTTCCTTCTCTGGCAAATTCATATAAACGTTTTCCATCCTTTTTCAAGGCAGAAAATACTGGAGGATACTGCTCGATATCCCCAATAAAATCCAGCGTAGTTTTTTGAATCATTTCTTCTGAAATATGATCCGTTTCAAAAGTTTGATCAATTTCAGTTTCCATATCATAGGAGGGCCTTGTGGCTCCTAATGTGATACAGCCAGTATATTCCTTGGCTTGACCTTGAAGGTCTGCAATTTTCTTAGTAAACTTACCTGTACAAATCAAAAGTAATCCAGTAGCTAGAGGGTCCAAAGTCCCTGCATGACCTACCTTGATTTTCTTTAATTTATACGATTTTTTAATATCCCATTTTATTTTGTTAACTGCTTGAAATGACGACCAACCCATTGGTTTGTCAATCAGTAGTACTTGTCCGGTTTGTATTTCTTCTAAAGTCATTATATACTCAGTGGACTAATAAAATAGTGAATAACCAGTAATAAAACACCGATAAAAATTCGGTAATATCCGAAGACTTTAAAGCCGTTTTTACTCAAATAGCCGATAAAGGTTTTAATAGCAAAAAGAGCCACAACAAAACCAACCACATTTCCGATGACAAGGAGCTCGATTTGTTCTGAACTCAATGTTAGCCCATCTTGATAATAGTCAAATCCTTTTTTAGCAGTAGCACCGAGCATGGTCGGAACGGCTAAGAAAAATGAAAATTCTGCTGCTGCGGTTCTTGAAAGCTTTTGAGACATCCCTCCAATAATGGACGCTGCACTTCGAGATACACCCGGGACCATCGCCAGGCATTGAAACATCCCAATCTTGAATGCTGTTTTATAGGATATCTCTGTGCCTTGTTCATCTCCAAACCAATCATCTACTTTAATTAATACAATACCACCAATTAGAAGTGATATGGCTACAACTAGAGGGCTTTCAAGTAACGCGTCAATAGTGCTGCTAAAGAGAAGTCCTAGAATGACTGCCGGGATAAAAGCAACTAGTAATTTTAAATAAAAATCTACCGATTGAAAGAACCGTTTAAAATACAATACCACCACCGATAGGATGGTGCCGAGTTGAATAACGATTGTAAAAAGTTTTGTAAATTCATCATCCGCAATACCGAAAAAAGATGAAGTTATAATCATATGTCCAGTTGAAGAGACAGGTAAATATTCGGTTAATCCTTCAATGATGGCAAGAATAATTGCTTGTAATGTATCCAATACTGTTTATTTTTTCTTTGTAGGGTTCAACATTATGGCGTAAACCTCAATTCCAAAACCAATTAGAACCAAAGTAGGAGCCAGTCGAATTCTTCTAAAGTTGAAAATGTCAGGATTAAATACATTGGGATCATCACTGCCACCTCCGCTCATTAGAATAAATCCAAGTACTATGAACGCTAAGCCAATAAACATTATTATGTAATTCTTCTTCTGAAAAACAAATTCTTTTTGATCTGAGTTTTGAGATTGTTTTTTTGCCATGTTGTTAGTAATATAAATCGTCTGTTCTAAGATTTAAAAATCTTTGGGTTGCAATATACGTACTTATCCACGTAATGATTACTCCGATTATGAATATTCCAACAAAAAGTGATACAATTATGACAGGATCTGAAAGTAGTTGCAACTGTGGCATGATGGAGTTGATGTAGAAGAGAAGTCCGCCCATAGCTGCCATGGCAACTAAGGCCCCAACCATTCCCAATTTAATACTGTTCCATATGAACGGGCGGCGAATGAACTTTTTTGTCGCCCCAACCATCTGCATGGTTTTGATGATAAATCGTTTGGAATAAACCGATAAGCGTATAGAACTATTTATAAGTAATACTGCAATGAGTGTAAAGACACCTGATGCAACAAGAATCCAAAAACTTAATCGCTTAACATTTTCATTTAGCATGCCAATGAGCGGTTTGTCATAAGCTACGTCCGAGACGTAAATTTTTGAACTTAGGTCTTCTGCAATTTGTGCGATACTATCTGTAGCTACATAGGCCGCATTCAAGTGCACGTCTATGGAGTTTTGCAAGGGATTATAGCCCAAGAATTCTAAAAAATTTTCACCAATTTCCTCACTATGAGCCTCAGCAGCTTCATCCTTTGAAACGTAGGTGGCCGATTTTGTATATTCTGCCATAGCCAAACTCTTTTGAAGTTGGTTTATTTCGACTTCCTTTGCGTTGTCTTTTAAAAATACAGTTATTGCTACCTGTTCCTTGAAGTGATTGGCTAACTTGTTGGTGTTTATAACTAACAATCCCAAACAGCCCAGAAGAAACAGCACAAGTGCAATACTTAGTACTACTGAAAAATAAGAAGAAATAAGTTTGCGTTTTTGATAGCGCTCAAAAGATTTGCTCATACCAGAATTAATTGGATGTGTAAAAGTAATAAAGTAAATTTAATCTCGCTTAGGGTTACGCTTTAATCTTTAAACGTTTAAATAGATAAAAAGTGTATAAAGTGATCCTACTTCAAAACTTTGACTTTAAGACGAGTTGAGTAATCAGTGGCAACAATTAGGAATGAGGAGATTAAATACGAAAAAGGATTAAATAACTAAAGGTGAGTTTACAAACAGAAATAAACAAAATTGAATTAGCCAAAAACCTAGGATTTTTAGCCAGTCAGGTGGTCGAGGGGTTTATTAGCGGTAAGCACAAAAGTCCATTTCACGGATTTTCCTCTGAATTTGCTGAGCACAAAATTTATAATCAAGGTGAAAGTACCAGGCATATTGACTGGAAGCGTTACGCCAAGACGGATAAGCTCTATACCAAAAAATATGACGAAGAAACCAATTTGCGATGTCACATCATCATTGACAATTCTTCATCAATGCATTATCCTGCTCTAAAGAAGCAACATGTTCATAGCTACAATAAAATTGGATTTTCGGTTCTGGCAGCCGCCTCATTGATGAATCTACTCAAAAGGCAAAGGGATGCTGTTGGACTCAGCATCTATTCGGATACTTTTGAGTTTTATGCTCCGGAGAAGGGGAGTGAGCGTCATTTTAGGCTTTTACTACAAGCTATGGAGCAATTGCTAGAAAAGCCTGCTGTAGGGCGCCAAACAAACTCCTACACTTACCTACATCAGATTGCAGAGAAAATCCACAGGAGAAGCTTTATTGCGTATTTCACAGACATGTTTCAGACTCAAACAGACTCGGAACAACTTTTCAAAGCATTACAACACTTGAAGTACAACAAGCATCAGGTTGTTTTATTCCATGTGATGGATAAAGAAAAGGAACTTCATTTTCAATTTGAAAACCGAGCAAAGCGATTTGTCGATGTGGAGACTAATCAAGAAATTGATTTGTTTCCGGAACAACTCCAAGAAAATTACAAAATGGCAATGGAACAATATCAAGAAAATCTCAAGCTACGATGCGCACAGTACGGAATAAAATACATCGAAGTCGACATCGCGACAAATATTCATAAAATTTTGCAAACTTATCTGGTTGAGCAGCAGAAGTTTATTTAAGGCTGAAAAAAATAATTGATTTTTTTAATAAAAAAGGTTTGTGCAATTAAAAAAGGGATGTATATTTGCATCCGCATTCAGGAAAGGTCTGGTAGTTCAGCTGGTTAGAATACATGCCTGTCACGCATGGGGTCGCGGGTTCGAATCCCGTCCAGACCGCTTTTCAAAAGCACAAATAGAATCAAAACCCTGTTAATTATATGATTAACAGGGTTTTGTCATTTTTAGGCATAATATTAAAGTTATAATAATTAACTTTAATAGTTCACAGATCGTCAACAGTGATTTTTTAATCGTCAACATAGTTGAAGACCTGCCTGAGAATTGAAATACTCTGTATAGTTGATTTGACTTTCATCTAAAATGAATGTTTAACAATCTAAAGATGACAACTATGCGTACTTCTTTAACCTTTTCGGTGCTTTTTTGGATTTATGCCAAGCGTGCCAGAAACAACCAAACGGATATTTATGTCCGTATTACATTAAACGGTAAAAAAGTCAACATCAGCCTCAAAGAAAAAGTGGATATTGATGCCTGGGATGCAAAAAGCCAAAAAGTGAAGGGGAATACTGCCCGGGCAAAAGAAATTAATTTATATCTGGATGAGGTAAAATCGGATATAATGCAATGTTTCCGAGATCTTAAATCGGAAAAAAGAATCCTGACGGCTGAACTCATTAAGGCAAGATATTTAGGAGAAGATAAAATAAATTATTCCCTAAAAAATATTTTTGACTACCACAATGAGGTGATGACACATAAATTAAAGCCTGACACAATGGGGCATTATAAAACTACTCAAAAATATATTTTAGCATATCTTTCAAGTAAGTACAAGGTCTCGGATATATTCCTTCAAAATTTAGATTATGAATTTGTGATAGGTTTTGAGAGTTTTCTAAGATCGTATCAATCTAGACCATCACAGGGTAAAATTGGTAACAATGCCACAATGAAACACATCCAAAGACTTAGAAGAATGGCTACCCTAGCCTATAATATGGAGTGGATCGACCGAGATCCCTTTATTAAGTTTAAACCAAAACTAGAAAAGAAGGAGCGCGAGTTTTTAACAAAAACAGAACTTCAAAGAATTGAGGATCTGTCATCCTCAATTGAACGTCTTACGGCAGTAAAAGATTTATTTATTTTCAGTTGCTACACAGGAATGTCTTATGTGGATATTATGAAACTAAATGAGGATAATATCATACCTGGAATTGATGGAAATCAATGGATAATGGCAGAAAGAATAAAAACAAAGACTCCTGTTAAAATTCCATTGTTGCCTATAGCGGAATCAATTATAAAGAAGTATGGTGATCATCCCAGAACCAAACATACAGAAGGTCTGATGCCATATATGTCGAACCAAAAATTGAATAGCTATTTAAAGGAGATAGCAGATATTTGTGGGATTACTAAGAACCTTACTTTTCATATGGCCAGACATACTTTTGCCACTACCATAACCCTATCCAATGGTGTACCCATTGAAACCGTTTCAAAACTTTTGGGGCATACAAAAATATCGACTACACAAATTTATTCAAGGGTATTGGAACAAAAGATTGGGGAAGATATGCTTACTTTGAAAGGGAAACTTAATAATAAAGTTGCACATGGGTAAAAAAATGGCTAAGGCAAATAAAAATAGCGGTTGTTCTTATGTAGGGCAACCGCTATAATGTTTTATGTTTATTTTTTTTCTAATAGTTGTTCTAGATAAGCCACTTTATCTTTTTCTGCCTGTAATAATCGCTCATATAGCTTTTCTTTTTCTTCGTATGCTTCTACCAGTTTATCAAGTGGGTTAAATGTACAGTTAAAATTTGATATACTAATGGAGTTAGCCCCTTTATTAGAGCCATCATAATTATTTTGGATATTGTAAATCATAGATTCCTCAGAGAAATTCTTAATTGTCTCAGCAGTAACCCCTAAAACTTTGGCAACTTTTTCCAGTTTTTCATCTTCAATAGTTTCACTTTGCTCTATTAATGAAACACTTTGTTGGCTAATGCCCAGTTCCATAGCAAGGGCTTCTTGTTTCATGCCCCTTAATTCCCTGATTCGGCTAATCTTTCTGCCTATATGGTTTGGTTTTGTTGCTGTACTCATGGTTCAAATATAATACTATTTGTATGTGTTCGGTAAGTAAAGATAGTGGAAAATCTATAAATATTCTTGGTAAAATACCAGATATCATTGGTAATCCACAAGGGCCGTTGGTCCGGTACATGAAAATTCGATAGTTCCTTTATGGAAATCAAAAGGAAAATCAAATGGATTCCAATTTTATAAAAGAAATCATCAATAGCCAAGAGCCCATTGCCATCATGAAGTATTTTGAATACCCAATATTTTCAAATGACTATGCAAATGCTAGGTATACAATACTTAGGATTGACAAGAAACATAATACTATAATAGAAACTGATATCCCTTTTAACCTTGTTCCCTTTGTTATTACTAAAATAGGATATTTTGAAGAGGTTTTACGGTTAAACGAGGGTGCTGTATGGGAACGGGGCTCTTTTCGCAAAAAAGCCAAAAAAGTGATATCAAGACCAGCATTGAGATATTTCATTAACCAACAATAGTTTATCAGCTTATTGACTATAAACTTAAAATAAACAAATCATGAAAGTGACGGAACAACAAATCATCGAGAAAATTACAAACCTATTGGAAGTGCAGTACATTTATTTAACAACTAAAGTGGGTGAAGATACTTTTAAAAAAGTGTGGATTGTCATTTTAAAAGGAAGTTGTACCAGTTTAACAAAAGAATTATCGGCGATGGTCGCCAAAATATTTCAAGAAGAAACGGATTTTTTATACCGTATCTTTTCTTCTGAATATGCAGAAAAACAGTTAATGGCAGAAAACCTCTTCTTTGTTTACGGATGCACATGGGATAAGCTCATTTATCAAAACCCTGATGCTTCATTGGACGTTTTCCATAAATATCAAATAACTGAAAAGACCCTAGACAACATCCAATCAAACTTTAAAAGGGAACAAGGCAAGATTGCTTCCTTTAGGGATGGGGCTACTTTCTTTATCGATAAAGGGGCATACTCACAAGCGGCATTTTTATTGCATCAATATATTGAGCTATGGCTCCGTTTTGCAGGTCTTTTTATTATGGGGAAAGAACGAAAATCGCATGGTATTAAAGAACTTCAAATTTATATCAAGTCTTATGTGCCAAAATTGGGCTGCTTATTCAATACAGAAATCGAGGAGGAACTTAACCTTTTAAAACTGTTAGATGATGCGTATGTAGCTACACGATATGAGAACAACTACCATATTAACAAAGAACAAATTTCAAAAATAGAGGCTAAGGCTAATTTAGTACACACCACTGTTGTTTACTTATTTAAGACGAAGTTTGATGTAGCTAACAAGCTGTTGGATTCCTGTAAATATTTTGAAAATCAAAACTTCAACAAAACATCCTCTGACCAAAAAATATGCGTAAATATTGAAAAGGAAATCCTTAAAAAGATAAAGAACTATGCAAATGAACATTTTGATTTGTTAAAGCGAAATATATACCGGAAAGATGTTTACGACATCCATATTGAGACAAAAGGTTATCTGGATACTTCTTATCTAACGGCAAACCTTATAAAAGTCAGTATCATGGCATTGGAATCGATGGAAGTTCCGGGACAATCCTTAGATGCAGGGGATTATGCCGTACAACAGGTATTGAAATGCGTACTCAAATTAATTCCTTATGAAGAAATGGAGTTTATGGACAAAGTAAGGGACTTACTTTTAAAAACAGAGAATCATTGATGACAAAACCAATATTACTAAAAGTAAATATTTTTCTGAAAACATCCTTTTTTATAGAGAGGTCAGCCCCACAAATCTTACCATAACTAATACTATCTGTATGAATGGAGATGTAAATTACTCCTAGCTAAAAAAATAGCTTATTTATTATATTGTGTAGCAGGCTTTTCAAACCTGCATGGCTCTGTTTAAAAAGGAATTAAAATATTAACGCTCTTATACTACACATTGAGCTTAAATATTAAAATTTAAATATTTTCTATATTTTATTTTGAAAACAATCTATAATTTCTATATTAACCTAATATTTCATCGAAAATATATACGCGTAATTAAAAGATGATATGTGAAGTTTTATTAACAAATCAAAATCTAAAAAAAATGAAAACATTAAAATTACATGAAATGGAAACTATCGAAGGCGGCAGTGATTGGAGCTGTGGATTAGCAATTGCTGGAACGATTGCAGCAACAGCAGGATTTGCCTTTGTGACTGGTGGCGCTGGTCTTATTGTTGCACTAGCCGCAAAAGGGATAGCCACAGCCTCAGTAATAGATTCTTGCGCTTTTTAGCATTTTTTATTTTAACATCAAACTCTCATTTTTATATTTAAAATCATTGGTGTCCGGTTAAAAAATAACCGGATCAGACATTTTGCAGCCTAACCCGGTATGTCTATTTTTGAGTTACGACACAAAAAAATAAGACATGGGCAAAAATACATATTTTACCGGACAGCCAATTTTTAATCAGCTAATAAAGTTCATTGACAAAAAAGACATC